>CAMTYG010000074.1:0-4959 GCA_947085875.1 uncultured Sulfuricella sp. | reverse complement strand
GCCGTGCGGGTCAAGCAGTACAAAGACCGGGTGCTGCTTCATCTGCCCAGTGCCTGCCCGGTCAAGGCGCTGCTGGCGCAGGTCCGTCGGCGGCTCTATCCAGCAAATAGCAGGATGCGCGCCATGCTGGCTTCTCCATGACCCGTCACGTTTGGATCACGAGACGACGCCACCCACCCTTATCAATAACAGTTCCACGCTTCACCCCGCCAGTGGGGGTTGGGGGGCTGTCGCCTGAAAATCGAAAAAATCCCAACGAGGCGATGAAATTGCTGTATCAGGAAGTTTATGCAACATTCAGGCTAGGTGGTGCTGCTGAAACGCTGCCGCGATGAGCCCCTGCCGCAGGAAGAACGTGAACGCTGGCTGAATCCGCTGCTGCGTTCAATCAACGCGATTGCTGGCGGCATGCGCAACACGGGTTGATCCCCTTTCATGAGTCAAGAACATAAGGAGTGCTTCTATTATGAAACAACCCAAAGAATCTTTACAGACAAGCATTGTTCAGCAGCGTGAAATGCTCACCGAATTGTTGCACGAGCCGTTACGAATGTTGACGGAAGCATGCGGCAGGGTGTGGGGTGATCGCACAAAGATGGACGCCGTATTGAGCGAGGCATTTCCCACTGTACCTTACTGCAAGTTTCTATATGCGCTGGACACGAGCGCGGTACAGATCAGTTCCAACATCAGCCGCGATGGGCTGGTTGAGGAGCATTTCGGGCGGGACCGATCAGACCGGCCTTACATGTGCGAGGCAGTGCCGGCCACGGGTTTTCTGTTGAGCGAAGCCTATATCAGCCTGCGGGCGCAGCGGCCTTCACTGACCGCTATTCAGATTGCATATAATGCTGATGGGATTGTGCTCGGTTTTGTGGGTGCCGATTTTGCCTTGCGCGAGTTGCCGCAGACGCACCAACTCTACGAAGAACCTCGTCACTGGCGCCAGTTCGCGGGCGACCCCTCCATTCGCGGTACAGTGTTTAAGCAAACACGCTTGGAAAGCAAAATGGACGGGCATCTGGATACGGTCATCAGCGTGGTGGAGGAGTTGATGCTCAACCACGGCGTATACCATGTGATTTTGCATTTCTCCAGCAGCCAGGCCATTATCTGGGTGATGGATGATCCGTATCGTTATCGTTTGTTGGATATGGATGCGCTGATTGATCCGGATAGCTGTATGGCATACCCTAATCGGCCATACCCCGTCGATGCGCTGGTGCCTGCCCAGCGGATCCGTGCCGTGCTGGATAACATGAGGGCACTGCGGTTCATGGATGAAATGTTTTACCTGCGCTCTGGCACGCTCAACATTTTTAACGGCATAGTGGGTTTGACGTTCTCCTGCGATGGTTCCCATTACATTCCGTATGATGAGTTCCTCAAAATGGATATGGCGTTCTGGGTGAGTGGTTAACTTTTAAAATCGTGCTCCCATGAAATTTCACGAACCCCTTATTGGTTGGTTTCAGATGCGATGCGGGTGGAACATTAACGCTTCGCCGAGCCTTCCCGCTCGGCAGGATGGAGATGCGGCATACCGCTTGCATCGATATTGCCAAGCCGCTCTCCCTCATTGAGCAGATAGTCCAGGAAAGTCCGGGCGACGATGGAAAGCTGTTTTCCAGTCGGGTACACGGCATACCAGTGGCGCTGGAGAGGAAATCCTTCCACGTCGAGAATGTTGAATTCTCCCGATGCATTGTCCAACACCAGAGCGTGCGCCGACAGCACGGATATTCCGAGCCCGGCGATGATAGCCTGCTTGATCGCCTCATTGTTACCCAGCTCCAGGCGGACACGAATCGGGATTCCATGCTGTTCGAACAGCCGTTCTGTCGCCATTCTTGTCCCTGACCCCGCTTCCCGTATGATGAAGTGTTCCTCGGCCAAGCGCTGGAAAGGGATTTTCTTTTTCCCCACGAGCGGATGGTTGCGGGGCGCCACCACCACCAAAGGGTTGGTTAGAAACGGTTGGTGTTCAACGTCGAGATTTTCGGGGGGCTGTCCAAACACATAAAGATCATCCAGATTTTCGCCGAGGCGCTCCAGTATTTTCTCCCGGTTCAGTATCTGCATGGACACATCGATGCCGGGATAGCGGTGGCAGAAAGGTCCCAAAAAGCGCGGCATGAAATACTTGGTGGTGCTGACCGTGGAAATACGCAGATTGCCCTTCTTGAAGCCTCGCATATCCGCGACGGTCATTTCAAATAGCGCTAGCTGCTCGAATACATTATGTGCCGTTTTGTAAAGCTCCTCGCCGGCCGCTGTGAGAGAAATGCGCTTGCCGATCTGCTCGAACAGGGGCATTCCAACGATGTCCGTCAGCTGCTTGATTTGTGCCGAAACAGTGGGCTGCGTCAGAAAAAGCTCCTCCGCCGCGCGGGTGAAGTTTTTGCGGCGCGCGATGGCTTCAAAAATTCTCAGTTGGTGCAAGGTAGCGTATCTCAAGGCGGTTTCACTCCATAATTTGGCGGATTCAAGTCTGAAGTGCAACAGCGTTATGACGAGAGTGTAGTTGCTTCATAAATACCTCGTGAGGCGTTTTGAAGCCGAGGCATTTTCTGGGGCGGTGGTTGAGCCTATGCATAGCGAACTCGATATCTTTTGGCGTGATGGATTTGAAGCACATTTTCTTCGGGAAAAACACCTGAAACGCCCATCATCTCTGTGTTCTCTGTGGCTTGTATCTGCTGGTTTTAGGTTAATCAGTCACCGCCCCCAAGCTCGCCGACGACACCAGTCTGGCGTACTTGGCCAATACGCCGCGTGTGTAGCGCGGTGCGGGCGGTTGCCAGGCTTTGCGTCGGCGCGCGAGCTCTTCATCGGGCACGTTGAGCTGCAGTAAACGCGCATCAGCATCAATGGTGATGGAGTCGCCTTCCTGCACCAAGGCGATATTTCCACCCACCGCAGCTTCGGGCGCGACGTGGCCCACCACCATGCCGTAGGTGCCGCCGGAAAATCGCCCGTCGGTGATCAAGCCCACGCTGTCGCCCAGGCCCGCGCCGACCAGGGTGGAGGTGGGCGACAGCATCTCGCGCATACCGGGCCCGCCCTTGGGGCCTTCGTAGCGGATGACCACGATATCGCCGGGCTTGATTTTCTGCGCCAGGATGGCTTCCATGCAAGACTCCTCGGACTCAAACACGCGCGCCGGGCCGGTGATTTTGACCAGCTTGAAGCCGGTGATTTTTGCCACCGAGCCTTCCGGCGAGAGATTGCCCTTGAGGATGGCGAGGTGTCCTTGCGCATACATGGGATTATTCCACGGGCGGATCACATCCTGATCCTTACGCGGCTCCGCTGGCACATCCTTTAAAACTTCCGCCACGGTCTGGCCGCTGATGGTGAGCGCGTCGCCGTGCAATACGCCGTTGGCGAGCAATATTTTCATGACCTGCGGAATACCGCCCGCCACATGCAGATCGGTGGCGACATAACGACCCGACGGTTTGATGTCGCACAGCACCGGCACGGGGTTAAACGGGGACAGACCACGTTTTATTTAAAGTACGCCCAATTATCTACCGGGATGAGGCTCACCACGTGAGCCTGCCATAATCAGAGGCTACTTTTTCCGCATCGCTCCCTTGCGGCCATCGCTCTCCCTCAAGCTGCGATCACAATGCGAATGTGCTGTAATGTACCGTAATGTCCTGCATAATCCAAACAATCGACACCACCTTACCCGAGGAGCGAACGCATGGCCCGCCCGGCACTACTCCACCAATGACTTTTTCCGGCAGATGCTTTGAAAGAAAAGGTCAGATTCGTATTAAATCGTATTGATTTGATGGCGGGGGGATGGCTCGTCTTTCGCGTTGCATCCGCGAAAGCTTCGGCCCTTCGGGCCCGCCATGCCGGGCATGGCGTCCTGCGCGAGCCGTGCTCGCTGGTCGGAATCAAATGGGCCAGGGTCGAATTAACCTGGCCTTCTATTCGGTTGACACATCGCACCCGCAAGTCCCGTCAGTGTCCATGTGCCAGCACTTCCGCCGCCCATTGGTTGAGGCTTTTGCCGTGGGCCTCGGCCATCGTCGCCGCATGGGCGTGTACCTCGGGCGGGATGCGCAGCATCAGTTTTCCGGAATAGGATTTGTGCGGCCTGCGGCCAGTCGCTTTGCAATCAGCGATGTAATGGTCGACTGCCGCATGGAAATCGGTCGTCAGCTCGGCCACGGTTTCTCCGTGGAAAGTAATCGTGTCCTCGATGCCCAGCACGAGCCCGACAAAGATATTGTCGCGCGGATCGAACTCGACGCGGGCAGTATAGCCCTTGTAAGTCATGGTGTTGTTCATGATGTAATCATATATTGATAGCACTTAACAGAAAAGCCCTGCCTACCCGCTATTTCACCCCTCTGATTGTCGGTCTGAAATTTGTCGCAAATCCGACATGTCGTTTGCGACAAATCCCCGCTCATTTTTCCCCGGTATCTCCCTAACACCAAGCAAATGCAAGCATTTTTACTGCGCCGCATCGAGTGGGCATGGGACTTGCATTGCCATAAGCCAAATAGAACTTTTGTCAGGATTATCGCAATGAGCGCATTAACCAGCAAAGTCGAGATGGTGTTCAACGAACCGGCCTGCCCGACTAATCAGGGCAAGTCCGACAAGGAGCGCAAGAAGGGTTGCGCCAAACCGCTCACCCCCGGCGCGGCGGCGGGCGGTTGCGCCTTCGACGGGGCGAAGATCGCGCTGCAGCCGATTGTGGATGTGGCCCACCTGGTGCACGGGCCGATTGCCTGCGAGGGAAACTCCTGGGACAACCGCCACTCGGCTTCGAGCGGGTCGAAGCTGTACCGCACCGGCTTTACCACCGATATCGGCGAGCTGGACGTGATCTACGGCGGTGAAAAGCGGTTGTTCAGGGCGATCCGCGAGATTATCGAAAAGTACGATCCCCCTGCGGTGTTCGTTTATCAGACCTGCGTTACCGCCCTGATC
>CAMTYG010000073.1:0-11585 GCA_947085875.1 uncultured Sulfuricella sp. | reverse complement strand
CTTGCGCCTGGCGGTGGTGGGCGGCGCGCCGCTGGAGTTGCGCGTGGCGCGATCGTTCATCGGTCTGGGACTAAGCATGCTCCAGGGTTACGGCCTGACCGAAACGTCGCCGGTGGTGGCCGGCAACCGCGAGCATGACAACGATCCGGCTACCGTCGGCGCGCCCTTGCCGGGCATGGCGGTCAGGGTCAACGAGACCGGCGAGCTGCTGGTGCGCGGGCCCTCCGTGATGCTGGGCTACTGGCATAATCCGCAGGCCACTGCGGCAGTGCTGGATGCGGAGGGCTGGCTGAACACCGGCGATCTGGCGGAAATCCGGGCCAGCAAGATCCTCATCAAGGGCCGCACCAAGGATATTCTGGTACTGTCCAACGGCGAGAAAGTGTCGCCCCAGGATGCGGAAATGGCGATTCTCGACGACCCCCTGTTCGAGCAGGCGATGCTGGTGGGTGAAGGACGCGCCTATCTGGTGTTGCTGGCGGTGACCCAGGAAAGCGATGAAAGAACTTTGGTCAAACACGCCAATGCCCAACTCAAATCGTTTTCCCGCTGGACGCGGGTGCGCCGGGTGATCGCCGTGCAGGAGCCCTGGACGCTGGCGGAGGGCCTGCTGACGCCAACCCTCAAGGTCAAGCGCAACGCGGTGTACGGCAAGTATCGCGAGCGGATCGAGGCAGTTTACCGGAATGGGATCAGAACGGTTTGACGACGACCAGGATCACTGCGGCGATCAGGATCAGCACCGGGAACTCATTGAACCAGCGATAGAAAACATGGCTGTGGCGGTTGCGGTCATCCCGGAAATCCCGGAGCAGTTTGCCGCAATACCAGTGATAGCCAAGCAGCACCGTCACCAGCGCCAGCTTGGCGTGCAGCCAGCCGCCGGAAAAACCGAAGCCAAGCCATAGCCACAGGCCGAGGGAAACCACTGCAATCGCGCTGGGCGTCATGATGCCGCGGTAGAGCTTGCGCTCCATCACCTTGAAACGCTCGATGCTGGCGGTGTCCTCGCTCATGGCGTGATAGACGAACAGTCGCGGCAGGTAGAACAGCGCGGCAAACCAGGTCACCACGGCGATGATGTGAAATGCTTTGATCCAGAGCATGTCAGGCTCCAATGTTAAAATCCGGGGCAACTATAACGTATCGGGAGCTAGGGTGAAAGCAGTCAACATGTGGGCGCGGGTCAAAAAATACCGGCCGGACTGGCTGACGCTGGTGCTGCTCGGGCTGATAGTCTATGTCTGGTTCCGCCCGCCGGCATGGGTGTCGGACGAAAACCGCGCGGCTCCGGAGGTGAAGGTGGCCTTGCTGGACGGCCGGCAAACCAGCCTGGAACAGCTACGCGGCAAGGTGGTGCTGGTCAATTTCTGGGCCACCTGGTGCCCTTATTGCCGCCACGAAATGCCCGACATGGAGCGGTTTTATCGCGATTACCAGGCGCAGGGCTTCGAAATTCTGGCCCTGAGCCAGGATGATGCGCCGGAGCCGGTGCGCCAGTTCATGGAGAAAGAGGGCTACCATTTTCCGGTGGCGATGGCGGAAGCCAGTCATGCCGCTGCCTTCGGCGGCGTGAGCCGGCTGCCGACTTCGTTCATCATCGACAAGCAAGGCCGGGTGCGTCACAAAATCAGCGGGCAAGTCCACTATGCCCGGCTGGAGAGCCTGGTGAAGCCGTTGCTGGCCGAGTGACCATTGAGAAAACAAGGGGAATCCCTATGGGTTCCCAGGTATTTGGCTTTATCCCAGATTATCCATTGGAATGTTCGTGCATGTAGGAGCGCCGCCCCCGGCGCGAATGCGGACGAAAATCGCGGCGAGGACGCCGCTCCTACAACAGTGCTTTGGCTCTAAAAATGGACAATCTGGGTTTATGCCTCGATGCCCTGGCTGTGCAGGTATTCCTCGTAATCGCCGGAAAAATGCTTGAAGCCGCCCTTGCCGTCGAGTTCCAGCACCTGGGTGGCGAGCGACGAGATCAGCTGGCGGTCGTGGCTGACGAAGATCAGCGTGCCCTTGTATTGCTCCAGCGCGAGGTTGAGGGACTCGATCGATTCCATGTCCATGTGGTTGGTCGGTTCGTCCATCACCAGCACGTTGGGCCGCTCCAGGATCAGCTTGCCGTAGAGCATGCGGCCCTTCTCGCCGCCGGACAGCACCTTGACCGATTTTTTCGAGTCGTCGCCGGTAAACAGCAGGCGGCCGAGGGTGGCACGGATGATCTGGTCGTCGTCGCTCTTGCGGCCCCAGCGCTCCATCCATTCGAACAGGGTCATTTCATCCTCGAAGTCGGCATGGTGATCCTGGGCGAAGTAGCCGATTTTGGCCTTGTCCGGCCACTTGACGTTGCCCTGGTCGGGTTCGATCTCGCCCACCAGGGTTTTCAGCAGCGTGGATTTGCCGGCGCCATTGGGGCCGATGATGGCGAGGCGCTGACCGGCATCGAGAAGCAGGCTGAGGCCGTGGAACAGCACTTTGTCGTAGCCTTTGGCGATGTCCAGCAGTTCCACTGCCTGGCGGTGCAGCTTTTCCCGGTCGTCGGTTTCGAAGCGGATGTAGGGGTTCTGTCGGCTGGAGGGCTTGACCTCGACCATGCCCGACTTGAGCTTGTCGACCTGCCTGGCGCGGCTGGTCGCCTGGCGCGCCTTGGAGGCATTGGCGGAAAAGCGGGCAACGAAGGCCTGCAATTCGACCACCATTTCCTTCTTCTTGGCGTTGTCGGAAAGCATCCGCTGACGCGCCTGCGTCGAGGCAATCATGTACTCGTCGTAGTTGCCGGGATAAATGCGGATCTCGCCGAAATCCAGGTCGGCCATGTGGGTGCACACGCTGTTGAGAAAGTGCCGGTCGTGGGAGATGATGACCATGGTGCTGGCGCGCGCGTTGATCATGTCCTCCAGCCAGCGGATGGTGTTGATGTCGAGGTTGTTGGTCGGCTCGTCCAGCAGCAGGATGTCGGGATCGGAAAACAGCGCCTGCGCCAGCAGTACGCGCAGCTTGAAGCCGGGGGCGACTTCCTTCATCGGGCCGGCGTGCATCTCGACCGGGATGCCCACGCCGATCAGCAGCTCGCCGGCGCGCGATTCTGCGGTGTAGCCGTCGAGCTCGCCGAACTGGATTTCCAATTCGGCGGCGCGCATGTAATCATCCTCGGTCGCTTCCGGATTGGCGTAGATCGTGTCTTTTTCCAGCTTCACCTGCCACAGTTCGGTGTTGCCCATCATCACCACGTCGAGCACCACGTTGCCCTCGTAAGCGAACTGATCCTGGCTCAGCTTGCCGAGGCGCTCGCCGGCGTCGATCGAAACATTACCCGCAGAGGGTTCCAGATCGCCGCCGAGGATTTTCATGAAGGTCGACTTGCCGCAGCCATTGGCGCCGATCAAGCCGTAGCGGTTGCCGTCGCCGAATTTGACCGAAACGTTTTCAAACAGGGGCTTTGCCCCGAATTGCATGGTGATGTTGAAGGTGGAGATCAATGTGGCGCTATCCTGAAATTTTGCTGTAAAAACCAAGCATTATATCAAATTGCGCGCAAAATAAGCAGCCCTTTCTTGCGCCGGAGCCGGTTCTCCTGCCGGAGTCCAAGACGGCTAAAAGGAGCCACACATTAGTTCCTGCCCTTTAGTTCCTATGTCTCTGTGGTTAAGTGCTTTTTCTAGGATTAGCTCATGGAGGTGTCTATGGTATATTGCGGCTTTTAATTCCACAGCCGTGCGTCGCTCACTCGACGAGGACGGTTTTAAATGGACATAGCATTACTCCTGTTTCTCATTCTCCTTAACGGCGTTCTGGCCATGTCGGAAATTGCCATAGTCTCTTCCCGCAAGGCGCGCCTGCAAAGGCTGTCCGATGATGGCAGTCCCGGAGCCGAATCGGCACTGGCGCTGCACAATGAACCGGCCACTTTTCTCTCCACTGTTCAAGTGGGCATTACCACGGTTGGCATCCTGAGCGGTGCTATCGGTGAAACTGCGCTGGCTGACCCCCTGACTGCCTGGCTAGCCGGATTTGCGCTCATCGAACCCTATGCCAGGGGTGTTGCGCTGACAGTCGTTGTCGTGGCGCTAACCTATTTTTCCGTCGTTATCGGAGAGTTGGTTCCCAAGCGGCTGGGGCTGTTGGCCCCGGAGAAAACTGCCTCTTTGATCGCCCCTCCGATGAATATGCTGGCGCGCGTAGGACGGCCTCTGGTTTGGTTGCTTTCGGAGTCTTCGAGTTTCCTGCTGCGCATGATGGGTGCTGGCAGCAAGGAGGAGTCGCCGGTAACCGATGAGGAGATCAAGGATCTGATGGAGCAGGGTGCTGAGGCAGGCGTGTTTCACGAAAGCGAACAGGCCATCGTTTCCAATGTACTGCGTCTTGATGAGCAGCGCATCGGCGCAATCATGACGCACCGTACTGACATCTATGTGCTCGATCTGGACGAACCGGAAGCAGAGATTCGCAACTACATCGCCGAAAGCCCCTACACGCGCATTGTTGTCTGCAGGGGTGGGCTGGACCATATTGTGGGCGTATTGCGTACCTCCGATCTCCTCAAGGCGGCACTGGCCGGTGAAGCCATGAAAGTCGAACAGTTCCTGCGACCGCCGTTGTATGTGCCGGAAGGCGTGACGACCACGCATCTACTCGAAAACTTCCGCAAGGCCCACCAGCAATGTGCACTGATCGTGGACGAATATGGCGAGCTGCAGGGCCTGGTCACGCTCACCGACGTGCTGACCTCAATCGTCGGGGAACTCCCGTCTTCTGATATACCCGAAGAACAGGACATTGTCGCTCGCGAGGACGGATCGTGGCTGATTGACGGGAGCGTGACCGTCGAACGTGTAAAACATGTGCTGGATATCGACAATGATTTGCCGGGCGAGGAAGAAAACGCTTTTAATACCTTGGGTGGTTTTGTCATGCACGTACTGGGGCGCATCCCGACGGTGGCCGATCACTTCGAGGTGGCAGGCTGTCGCTTTGAAGTCGTGGATATGGACAAGAATCGCGTGGACAAGATGTTGGTTGCACGTATTGTCTCGCCTAAGAATAATTTGATTGGAGCCGGTCAATGATGGGGGCTGCTGATCGACGGCATGAAGCGGCGAACAATCCCGGAAATTGCTTGGGGACGAAGCGTTCTCCTGCCGGAGTCCTGACGAGTCCGGCCTTATCCGCTACAATCATCATCACCCCCGAATTCTTCATGGACAGCCATGGTTCCCCATTTAACTACCGCGCTTACCGGCCCCTTGCTCGCCCTGGAGCAGCACATTCTGGATGCCCAGCCGCGTATCGAGCATTGGTTCCGCACCCAGTGGCAGGAGCACTATGCGCCGTTCTATACCTCGGTGGACTTGCGCAATTCCGGTTTCAAACTGGCGCCGGTGGACACCAACCTGTTCCCCGGCGGCTTCAATAATCTCAACCGCGACTTCATGCCGCTGTGCGTGCAGGCGGCGATGGCGGCGGTGGAGCAGGTTTGCCCGGTGGCGCAGCGCTTTTTGCTGATCCCGGAGAACCACACCCGCAATACCTTTTACCTGCAGAACGTGGCGGCGCTTGCCACGATCCTGCGCCATGCCGGCCTTTCGGTGCGGATCGGCAGCCTGCTGCCGGAGATCATCGCGCCTACCACGCTGGAACTGCCGGACGGTTCGAGCCTGACGCTGGAGCCGGTGAAACGCGAGGGCAACCGGCTCAAGCTGGATGGCTTCGATCCTTGCGCCATTCTGCTCAACAATGACCTTTCCGCAGGGATTCCCGACATCCTCAAGAACCTGGGCCAGCCGGTCATTCCGCCGCTGGCCGCAGGCTGGTCGACGCGGCGCAAATCCGGCCATTTCAGCGCATATAACCAGGTCGCCGAGGATTTCGCCAGGCTGGTGCACATCGACCCCTGGCTGATCAACCCGTTTTTCGCCACCTGCGGCCAGATCAATTTCCAGGAGCGGCGCGGCGAGGAATGCCTGGCGGCCCATGTCGATGACCTGCTCGAGGATATCCGCGAAAAATACCGGGAATACGGCGTGGACGAGGATCCCTTCGTCATCGTCAAGGCCGATGCCGGCACCTACGGCATGGGCATCATGACGGTGAAGGACGCGTCGGAAGTCAAGGACCTCAACCGCAAGCAGCGCAACAAGATGGCGGTGGGCAAGGAAGGGCTTCAGGTTTCCGAGGTGATGATCCAGGAGGGCGTCTACACTTTCGAGAGCATCGCCGACGCGGTGGCCGAGCCGGTGGTGTACATGATCGACCACTTCGTGGTCGGCGGCTTCTACCGCGTCCACACCGGGCGCGGCAAGGACGAGAACCTGAATGCGCCGGGGATGCGCTTCGAGCCGCTGGCGTTCGACACCGCCTGCACCCTGCCCGACTGCGCCGCCGCGCCCGATGCCGCGCCCAACCGCTTCTACGCCTACGGCGTGGTGGCCCGGCTGGCGCTGCTGGCGGCGGCGATCGAGCTGGAAAGCCTGGCGCCATAGCTTGCAACTTCCCGGATCAAGACCGATAATGTACATTATGATGTTCATTGCGGTGTCATGGAGGAACTTTGATGCGTGAAGCCACCTTTACTGAATTGCGCAACAACGCCAAGGCCTATTTTGATGCGGTCGAGGGCGGAGAAACCGTGCTGGTCTATCGGAACGGCAAGCCGGTGGCCGAGATCGTGCCGGTCAGGAAAGAAACGCCTTCCTGGAAAAGGCCGGCTTCGCCTTTGGCGATCAAGGGTCTTTCCCTGAGCCGGGAGATTCTGAACGACCGCGAAGAATCGGCGGCATGAGGGTGTTCTTCGATACCTCGGCATTCGCCAAACGGTATATCCAGGAAACCGGTTCGCAACAAGTGCTGGCCCTGTGCGGCCAGGCCGATGCGTTGGCGGTGAGCGTCATCTGCCTGCCCGAGATGGTGTCCACACTGTCCCGCCTGGTGCGTGAAGCGAAGCTCTCGGACGGTCAATACCGCGCGACGAAGAAACTGATTCTGGCTGATCTCGAGGATGTGGATATGTGCGAAATCACTCCGACCGTCATGGCGAACACGCTCCGTTTTCTGGAGGGCAATCCGCTACGGGCAATGGATGCCATACACCTCGGTTGCGCAGTGGCCTACCAGCCGGATGTTTTCGTGTCGGCAGACCGCCGACAGATCGGTGCGGCGGTTCAAATTGGCCTTAACACAGTGGATTTGTCCGGGACGTAGAGCGGCATTTTGTCCGCGCACGTGAAGCTTATGAAACTTGCCATCATCCTTGACCCGCTGGAGTCCATCAAAACCTGCAAGGATTCGACCTATGCCGTGATGCGCGCGGCGCATGCGCGCGGCCACGATCTCTACGTCATGGAGCAGCACGAGATGGTGTTGCGCGATGGCGCAGTGGCCGGCTTCGTGCGCAAGCTTGATCTGGTGGATGATGAGTTGCGCTGGTACGCGCTGGAAACACCGGCCTGGCGCGCGCTCTCCGACTTCGATGTCACGCTGATGCGCAAGGACCCGCCCTTCGACATGGAATACATCTACAGCACCTATTTGCTGGAGCTGGCGGAGGAGCAAGGCGCGCGGATTTTCAACCGCCCGGCGGCGATTCGCGACTTCAACGAAAAGCTTTCCACCGCAAAATTCCCCGAATTCATGCCGCCTTCTCTGGTCACCAGGCAGGAAGCGCTGATCCGCGAGTTCATCGAAAAACAGGGCGACATCATCCTCAAGCCGCTGGACGCGATGGGCGGCAGCTCGGTGTTCCGCATCCAGCGCCATGACCCCAATCTGAACGTGATCATCGAAACCATGACGCAACTGGGTGCCAGAACGGTGATGGCGCAGCGTTACATCCCGGAGATTTCCCTGGGCGACAAGCGCATCCTGCTGATCGATGGCGAGCCGGTGCCTTATGCCTTGGCGCGCATCCCGAAACAAGGCGAAACCCGTGGCAACCTGGCCGCCGGCGGCAAGGGCGTGGCGCAGCCGCTTTCCGGCCGGGACCGGGAAATTGCCGCCGTGCTGGGGCCGAAGCTCAAGGAAGCCGGGCTGTTCCTGGTCGGCCTCGACGTGATCGGCGACTGGCTCACCGAGATCAACGTCACCAGCCCGACCGGGATGCAGGAGATCGCCAGCCAGACCGGCTTCGATGTGGCGGGGATGTTCGTGGATGCGCTGGAGAGAAAATGCGAGTCATGAGCATGGTAGGGTGGGCACGCTTTTGTGCCCACGCGGGCAGCGGAGGTTATTTCCGCGTGGGCACAAAAGCGTGCCCACCCTACTTGCCAATCATCTTCATGGCGATTAGCTTGGCCGGCTGCGCCAGGGAAACCCCCGTCCACCGCGAACAGAGCTTCGTCTTCGGCACCATGGTGGAGGTGACGATTGCCGGCGAGGAAGAGGCGCGCGCCAGGGAGCTGGCGGGCAAGGTGCTGGCGGACTTCGATTATCTGCACCGCACCCTGCATGCCTGGGAGCCGGGCGCGCTGTCGCGGATGAATGCAGTGTTCGCGCAGAGCCCGTCGAAGGCCGCAGTCGTGCCCGGCCTGGTCCCGCTCATCCAGGATGCCACGCGCCTGTCGGAAATGTCGGGTGGGCTGTTCAATCCCGCCATCGGCAAGCTGGTTAAATTGTGGGGCTTCCAGAGTGACGAGTTCAAGCCGCAACTGCCCGACCCCAGGGAAATCGGGGCGCTGGTCAAGGCCAATCCGCGCATGACCGATATCGTGTTCGAGGGGGCTGGGATTCTGTTTTACAGCAAAAACCCCGCTGTCCAGCTCGACCTCGGCGGCTATGCCAAGGGCTATGCGCTCGACGTGGCGGCGGAATACCTGCGCTCCCAGGGGGTGAAAGGCGCGCTGATCAACATCGGCGGCAATATCATCGCGGTCGGCAGCCGCGGCGGTCAGCCCTGGCGCGTCGGCGTGCAGCACCCGCGCAAGGCTGGGGCGATCGCCGCGCTGGAACTTCACGACGGCGAAGCGATTGGCACTTCGGGAGATTACCAGCGTTACTTCGAGCTCGACGGCAAGCGCTACAGCCACATCATCGACCCGCGCACCGGCTACCCGGCGCAGGGCGTGCAGGCGGTGACCGTGCTGATTCCCCGGAGTAACCATGCCGGCACGTTGTCCGATGTGGCCTCCAAGCCGCCTTTCATCGCCGGCGTGAAGGGCTGGCGCGCGGCGGCGAAAGCCATGGGAGCGGAAAGCGCCATGCTGATCGATGAACGCGGCGAAGTCTACCTGACGGCGTCGATGAAAAAACGCCTGGAGTTTCAGGAAAAGGGGCTGGCGTTTCATGAAGTTCCCTGATTCAGCGGCTCGTCTTTGCGGTAAAATAACTGTTTTTCGTTTGGCAGGAACTCCCCATGATCGGCATTCTAATTATCGCGCATGGCACTTTGGGTGACAGCTTGATTCACTGCGCCCGCCATGTATTCGGCGGCACCCAGCCGCAGTTGCAACAGTTTGGAGTGGCGGTTCAGGACGACCCCGCCACGCTATTGCCGCAGGTGAGGGAGATTGTCGAGGAGCTTGACGATGGCAGCGGGGTGCTGGTGCTGACAGACATGTATGGCGCCACGCCGAGCAATATTGCCTGCCGCCTGGTCGAGCCCGGTCGGGTGGAGTGCGTTGCCGGGGTCAACCTGCCGATGCTGGTGCGGGCAATCACTTACCGCAACGAACCTTTGGAAATGGTTGCGGTAAAAGCGCTCTCCGGCGGCCACGATGGCGTGGTTCACGTTACCAAGGAAGCCTGTAATGTTACAACAAGATATTGAGATCGTTAACAAACTCGGCCTGCATGCGCGCGCCTCCGCCAAGCTGACCCAGATGGCGGGCCAGTTCAAGAGCGAAATCTGGATTACGCGCAACGATCGGCGGGTCAACGCCAAGAGCATCATGGGTGTGATGATGCTGGCAGCGAACAAGGGCAGCTCTATCCGCCTCGAGATCGACGGCGCCGACGAAGGTGAGGCGATGCAGGCCCTGGCGGCCTTGATCGCCAACCGTTTCGGCGAGGGGGAATGAATTGATAGCCACGAAAAGGCACAAAAATCACAAGGAAAACTTGCGCCTTTTGCGCCTCTTTGTGGCCATTTTTGACATGCCATTGATGCAGGAGGCGCTATGAGTTTTGCCATGCATGGCGTAGGCGTGTCCGGCGGCATCGCCATCGGCTACGCTCATTTGATCTCCCATGCCGCCCTGGAGGTTCCCCTTTACGCCCTGTCGTCGGAGCAGGTTCCGAACGAGATCGCCCGTTTCGAAGCGGCGATAGCAGCCACCCGCCTCGAACTGGAGGCGCTGCGGGTGAATATCCCCGCCGGCTCCCCGGCGGAATTTGACGCCTTTCTCGACCTGCACTTGCTGATCCTGGCGGACGGCACGCTTTCCGAAACCCCGATCGACCTGATCCAGAACCAGCGCATCAACGCGGAGTGGGCGCTGAAGCAGCAGATGGACGCCCTGCTCTCCCAGTTCGAGCAAATCGAGGACGACTACCTGCGCGAACGCAAGGCCGACGTGGTGCAAGTGGTGGAGCGCGTACTCAAGGAATTGCTCGGCCATCCCGGTTCGGTCAGCCAACCGGCAAACACCGATGTAAGCCGGATCCTGGTGGCGCACGATCTTTCCCCCGCCGACATGATGCTGTTCAAGCAACAGCGCTTCGCCGCGTTCATCACCGATGTCGGCGGCGCGACCTCGCACACCGCGATTGTCGCACGCAGCCTGAACATCCCCTCAATCGTGGCGCTGCACCACGCACGCCAGCTGATCCGCGAAAACGAGCTGTTGATCGTGGATGGCCAGCAGGGCGTGGTGATCGTCAACCCGGACAAGCAGATTCTGGCCGAATACAAGCTGCGCCAAAGCCAGTGGGAAATCGAGAAACAGAAACTCAAGCGCCTCAAGTCCACTGCCGCCACCACCCTGGACGGCACGGCGGTGGAACTGCACGCCAATATCGAGTTGCCGCAGGATATCCCGCAGGTAAAAGCGTCCGGCGCGACCGGGATTGGTTTATTTCGCAGTGAATTCCTGTTCCTCAACCGCGACGACTTGCCGGACGAAGAGGAACAGTTTGCCGCCTACCGCAAGGTGGCGCAGGACATGAAGGGGCTGCCGGTGACCATCCGCACCCTGGACCTGGGCGCGGACAAGCAGCTCAGGTTCGCCGACCGCAGCGGCGACAACCCCGCCCTGGGGCTGCGCGCCATCCGTCTGTGCCTGTCCGAGCCGCAGATGTTCCATACCCAGTTGAGGGCGATCCTGCGCGCCTCCCATTACGGCAAGGTTCGCCTTCTCATCCCGATGCTGTCGTCGTTGAGCGAGCTGCGCCAGGCTCTGCACCTGATCGGGCACGCCAAGCAGGAGCTGGCGGCGGAAGGAATGCCCTTCGACACCCGCATCCCGGTCGGCGGCATGATCGAAATTCCCGCAGCGGCGCTGTCAGCGCAGACCTTCGCCAAGCATCTCGATTTTCTTTCCATCGGCACCAACGACCTGATCCAGTACACCCTGGCGATCGACCGCACCGACGATACCGTGGCGCACCTTTACGATCCTCTCCACCCGGCGGTGCTGCAGCTCATCGCCATGACCATT
>CAMTYG010000072.1:0-57718 GCA_947085875.1 uncultured Sulfuricella sp. | reverse complement strand
GCGACTTCCGGCCGATAGCCGATTTCCGGATGGTGCGCGAGGAAATCGGCGGCGGTCGCCTCGATGCCGGCCAGCACCCGGTGCTGATGGGTGAGGAAACGAGCCAGCTTGTGGGTTTCCATGAGGGAGATGTTCTTCATCCATTGTGGAGTTTGCCCGCCGCGTTTTGTTCAATCAGCGTGGGCAAACTTGCACACCCTACGCTTGCTTACCCTCAGCCAGACACTGATCGATTTCCGCTTCCGCAGCCAGCCAATTTTCTAAATCACAACTGCTGTCGAATCCACCGCTCTCAGAGATATGATAAGCAGCAACCTCAATACATTGCCGCCGCTGCTCTTCGGACAGCTTGGTTTCGGCTTCAGCTTTGCTGCTCTTGATATTGGTATTCATGGTTTGTCTCCTTCGTATAAAAGCTGGTTAGATGACTGCCAGTAAATTTTGTCCAGACACAACGCAACCAGACTGGCAAGCTGATTGCGTTGCGCCGCCACCCTAATGTTGGTGAGAACTACCTCTATTATTCCGCTCACCACCATGCCCTATACCGTCATGCAGCCCCATACAACCGTTTAACACCAATATGGTCACTGCCAATATGATTGCTCTACGCATCCCGTTCCCCTTTCCCAAGTTAAGAACAACGACAAAAACTAATGTACATGCGCATGGCTACCGGCATCGTGCAGTGCGGCAGCTCGCTTATCCCAATCCACTTTTTCATTGCAACCCCCGCCTTCATTGCGCTAATTCTTGTGCGGCGGCGTTTCTGGCGCATGAGTATGTCCGGTCTTTTTGGGTGCCGCGCTTACGCCATCTGCAGCGGAGCTACCCGATTCCGCATCATGTGTGTGCTCGCCGTTCGCAGTGCCATCGTGGCTATGTGCATGGCCATCTTCATGAGGTGCAGCTTCACCTTGCACGGGCACGTCGCCATGTCCTGCGCCGAGCTCATGGGTATGGCCCGACCCCTCTGGTTTGGGCAGTGACATCACCCCAAGGCCATGGCGATATACCAGCTCGGCGCCATGCCACGCCGTGCTTGTCACCAGCAGCCATGCAACAACCAGCAACCCCAAAAAACCATACGATGGCATCGCGCCGGAACGACCGCGCCACACATCCCAAGCTGCGAGCGCAAGCAATGCGGTCAATGCGCCCAGCGCCCAATTGCGATGCAGGATCATGGCGGCATGGCTCACTTCATCATGGGCAACGCTGTTGAAGGCGAACCAGCCGAACACGGCGGCGACAACCGCAAACAATGCTGCGCCCCATAACATCCAACGCCCGGTCATCAAGCACTGCGCCGCATAAGACCAGTTTTTGAACACGGTGCCTGCGGCGATGAAGGCTAGCGCAGCCGCAGTAAATGCGATGGGAAAATGCACCAATGCCGGATGAAAATTTGGAATGACCTCGATCATGCTCGCCTCCTAAATTTGTCATTGTTCAGTGCTGGTGCTCCGTGGATTCTTTAGGCACAGACGACTGTGGTGATTCGGCCTTGGTCTGTTGCGCGGTATCACCGGATTTCTCGGCATGTCCGCCACCATGCCCCATTCCCATCATGCCCATATGACCGCTTCCCAGCCAAATGACAGCCAGCATCACGACCATCACCACCAACATAACTTCTCCTGTTTGATACCGTTTCATTTTCTTACTCCTTCTTCGTGTCGTACATGAAAAGAGTCATGCGCTCATGGTGCTGATACCTGCCCGCCTTTCTCTCCGGTAGATGAATGTTTAATTTCACGCGCCTTGAACAAGGCGTACAGCGCGGGGATCACGATCAGCGTCAGTATGGTCGAGGAAATCATCCCGCCGACCATTGGTGCCGCAATGCGGCGCATCACTTCGGAGCCGGTGCCGGTTCCCCACATGATGGGCAACAGTCCGGCCATGGTTGTGACTACCGTCATCATCTTCGGCCGCACCCGCTCCGCCGCGCCTTCCATGACCGCCGCGTAGAGATCGCCCGGTGTCGGCTGTTGTCCGTCAGCCTTGCGTTCCGCCTTGATCCGCTCCCAGGCGTGCTCCAGATAGACCAGCATCACCACGCCGGTTTCCGCCGCCAGCCCGGCCAGCGCGATGAAGCCCACCGCCACCGCCACGCTCAGGTTGTAATCGAGCAGCCACAGCAGCCACACCCCGCCGACCAGCGCGAACGGCACCGACAGCATCACGATCAGCGATTCGGTGACGCGCCCGAAGTTGAGATACAGCAGCAGGAAAATGATGAGCAAGGTAATCGGTATCACGATCTTCATCTTGGCGGCGGCGCGTTCCATGTATTCGAACTGCCCGCTCCAGGTCGCGTAATAGCCGGGCGGGAATTTCACTTGCTCCGCCACTGCCTTGCGCGCCTCCGCGACGTATGAACCGATGTCGCGGCCGCGGATGTCCACGAAAATATAGGCGGACAGCAGCGCGTTCTCGGTGCGTATCGCGGGTGCGCCCTTGGTTATCTCCACCTTGGCGAGTTGGCCTAGCGGAATCATCGCGCCCTCCATAGTTGGTACCAGCACTTCGCGCGCGATCAGTTCGGGGCTGCTGCGCAATTCGCGCGGGTAGCGCACGATCACGCCGAAGCGCTCGCGCCCCTCCACCGTGGTGGTCACCATCTCGCCGCCGAGCGCGGTGGAAATGACATCCTGCAAATCGCCGATTGCCATTCCGTAGCGCGCCAGCGCTTCCCGATCCGGCACAATGTCGAGGTAATATCCTCCGGTAATGCGCTCGGCAAAGGCGCTGGTGGTGCCGGGAACATTCCTGACCGCAGCCTCGATGTCCTTGGCCACGCGCTCGATTCCTTCCAGATCCTTGCCGAACACCTTGACGCCGATCGGCGTGCGGATGCCGGTGGCGAGCATGTCGAGACGCGCCTTGATCGGCATGGTCCACGAGTTGGCCATACCCGGAAACTGCAAGGCCTGGTCCATTTCCGCGATCAATTTATCTATGGTCATGCCGTCGCGCCATTCCGCTTCCGGCTTGAGATTGATCACCGTTTCGAACATCTCCAGCGGTGCCGGATCGGTGGCGGTTTGCGCGCGCCCCGCCTTGCCAAACACGGAGGTAACTTCGGGGAAGCTCTTGATGATCTTGTTCTGCGTCTGCAACAACTCGGCGGCCTTGGTGACCGACATCGCGGGCAGCGAGGCGGGCATGTACAGCAGCGTGCCCTCGTTCAGTGTCGGCATGAATTCGGAACCCAGCTTGGTCGCCGGATAGATGGAAACACCCAGCACCACCAGCGCGGCGACGATGGTCGCCTTCTTCCAGCGCATCACCGCCGCGATGATCGGGCGGTAAGCCCAGATCATAAAGCGGTTCAGCGGGTTCTTCGCCTCCGGCATGATTTTGCCGCGAATGAACAGCAGCATCAGCACCGGAATCAGCGTGATGGACAACAACGCCGCACCGGCCATGGAGAAGGTCTTGGTAAAGGCGAGCGGGGAGAACATCCGCCCTTCCTGATCCTCCAGCGCGAACACCGGCAGGAACGACACGGTGATAATCAGCAGCGAGAAGAACAGCGCCGGGCCGACTTCTTTGCAGGAGGCGAGGATGGCGTTGGCGCGCTCATCAAACCCCGCACCGTTCGGGCTGAGCTTGTCGAAGCCTGCCCTGTGGTCTGAATGCCCTTCGACAGGCTCAGGGCGAACGGCTAATTTTTCCAGATGCTTGTGCGCGTTTTCGATCATCACGATGCCCGCGTCCACCATCACGCCGATCGAGATCGCAATGCCGCCCAGGCTCATGATGTTGGAATTCATGCCCAGCGCGCGCATCACGATGAAGGCGATCAGCACGCCAATGGGCAGCACCACGATCGCCACCAGCGCGCTGCGCACGTGCATCAGGAACACCAGGCACACTGCCGCCACGATCAGCACTTCCGCAAGCAGCGTGCGCTTCAAGGTTTCGATGGCGCGGTGGATCAGATCGGAACGGTCGTACACCGCTTGAATGGTCACGCCCTCCGGCAGGCCGGGAGCGATCTCGGCAATTTTCTGCTTGATATTGTGTATGACATTCAGCGCATTTTCGCCAAAACGCGCCATGACGATACCGGACACCACTTCGCCCTCGCCGTTCAGCTCGGTCAGGCCGCGCCGCTCGTCCGGGCCAAGCTCGACCCGCGCGATGTCGCGTATCAGCACCGGCGTGCCCATCTCCGATTTCACCACCAGATTCTCGATGTCGCCCTTGCCGCGCAGGTAGCCTCTGCCGCGCACCATGTACTCGGTCTCGGCCATTTCCACCACGCGCCCGCCGACGTCGCGGTTAGACTCGCGGATCACCTGCGACACCTTCATCAGCGGAATGCCGTAAGCGCGCAACTTCACCGGATCCACGATCACCTGATACTGCTGCACGAAGCCGCCGACGGAAGCGACCTCCGATACCCCGTGCGCCTTGGTGAGCTGATAACGCAGATACCAGTCCTGTATCGTGCGCAGTTCGGCCAGCGTCTTGTTCACCCCTATCACCGCGTACTGGTACACCCAGCCGACACCGGTGGCATCCGGGCCGATCTGCGGCGTCACGCCCTTGGGCAATTTGCCGGCAGCGAAATTGAGGTATTCCAGCACCCGCGAACGTGCCCAGTAGAGGTCGGTGCCGTCCTCGAAAATCACATACACGAAGGACGCGCCGAAAACCGAGAAGCCGCGCACCACCTTGGATTTCGGCACCGAAATCATCGAAGTGGTCAGCGGGTAGGTAACCTGATCTTCCACCACTTGCGGCGCCTGGCCGGGATATTCGGTAAAGACGATCACCTGCACGTCGGACAGATCCGGCAGCGCGTCCAGCGGGGTTTTGACCACCGCGTAAATGCCCGCCAGCGTGATGAACAGCGTCGCAAGAATCACTAAAAATCGGTTGCGCGCCGACCAGTCGATGATGGTGTTTAACATGCGGACACCTCTACAAACTCGTCATTCCCGCGAAGGCGGGAATCCAGTCCCATATAAAAACGCCCCCGCAACATGGGGGACAACCCCCAAATGCATGTTGGATAAAACCGCTGGATTCCCGCCTTCGCGGGAATGACGGAACTTGAACTTTTAGCGGTGTTCATGTCAGTGTCCCTCGTGAGACGTGCTCGGCTTCGCTTGCAGCTTGGTAATCACCCATTCGCCCGGCTTGCGCTCGACAATTTCAAAGCTGATTGCACTGCCCGGCTTGATGCCTGCCGCCAGCGATGGATTGGCGAGCGCGAAGTCCATGGTCATGCCCGGCCAGCCCAGCGTCTTGATCGGGCCGTGCTTAATACTGGCCGTACCATCTGCATTGATGGCATCCAGTGTGCCCTCTGCCTGATGTCCCACCACAGTTGGCTTGGTTTGCTCCGCCGCGCCTTGCGGCACCCCACCGCCATGCGCGTGCCCGAGTCCGCCGAGCGCCGCCTTGAGGTTGCTCTCGGCGTCGATCAGGAAGTTGGCCGCCACGACCACCTGTTCTCCTTCGGCAACCCCATTCAGCACTTCCACATAATTGTCGCTGCGGTTGCCCAGCTTGACCTCGCGCGGCTCGAAACGTCCTTGCGCCAGTTGCACCAGCACGATCTGGCGCGTGCCGCTGTCGATCACTGCGGAAACCGGCACGGTCAGCACTTTGGCTTTGCCGCCCACCGGCATTTCCACCTGCGCGAACATCGCGGGCTTGAGCAAGCCTTGCGGATTGGCCATCTCCAGACGCACCGAAACGGTACGGGTGGCCGGATTCAAGGTCGGGTAAACATAAGTGATGACCGCGTCGAACTGCCTGTCCGGGTAGGCATTGATTTTCACTTTGGCCCTGGCGCCAGTCCTTACCAGCGCAATATCCTGCTCGAAGACATCGGCCACCACCCACACCGAGGACAGATCGGCAATCTGATACAGCATTTCGCCGGGCATGAAGCGCATCCCCTGGACAGCCTTCTTCTCGGTGACGATGCCGGAAACCGGCGAGCGGAAAGTGAGGGTGTGTTTCGCTTCGCCGGTCTTCGCCAGGGCCCTCAACTGTTCTTCGGAGATGTCCCAGTTCTTCAGGCGCATCAGAGCCGACTCGGCGAGCTGCTTCATGCTGCTCTGGGCCTCGCTATCCGCCCCCTTCATGGCTTGCACGCCCTGAGCGCCAATGGCATATTCGCGTTGGGCCGAAACCAGTTCCGGGCTGTAGACCTCGAACAGCGGCTGGCCCTTGCCGACCGGCTGGCCGGTGATATTGACGTGGAGGCGTTCGACATAACCTTCGAACTTGGGCGAGATCGTGAAGATGCGCCGCTCATCCGGCTCGATGCGGCCGGCGGCGCGAACGATCTTGTCCAGCACGCGCAGGCCGGCGGCTTCGGTCCTGACCCCCAGCTTTTGTACCTTCGCGGTGCTGATCCTGACCTGGTTGGCGGCGGCGGGCGCGCCGCCCTCATCCTCGTCCCCGCCTTCATAGACCGGAATATAATCCATGCCCATCGGATCTTTCTTGGGCGTCGGCGAGGTGTCGGGCAGCCCCATCGGATTCTGATAGTAGAGGAGCTTGCGCTCCTTCTTCGCGGTTGCCGGCGCATTGGCGGCGGCCGTTACCGAGGCTGCGCTGCCGCCAGGCTCGGCGACTCCCCGCGCACCCAGCCAGTAGCCGCCAGCTGCGGCCAGTGTTGCGGCCACGATCACGCCGGCTGCGATGCTTGCTCCCTTGTTCATAGGTCTTCTCCCAACAGTCGTTCGATATCGGCAAGGCGGGCCTGCATTTCACCCTGCGCCTTGAGTGCGTCCAGTTTGGCTTTGCGGATCTGGCGCTGGGCGTCGAGCAGGGTGGCGAAATCCACCTTGCCGGTTTCATAGCCGGCCAGCGCTGCCTTGAAGGTCAGTTCGGCCTGCGGCAGGAAACTGGTGCGGGTCAGGTTCTCGGAATAGCGGGCCGTATCGAGGGCGGCAACGTTTTCGGCCAGATCGGCGAGCAGCTGATTCTGGGTCGACTCCCTGCGCGATTCGGCTGCCGCCAGCATGGCCTGCGCCTCGCGCTCCTGCGAACGGCGGCTTTCCTGTTGCAGCGGGATGTTGAGCTCGATCATCAGCTCCCATTCGGTAACCCGGTTGCCGGTCTGGATCGGCGACAGGCCCAGGTTGAAATCAGGATAGCGGTTGCGGAAAACCAGTTCGCGGTTTTTGGCTGCGGCGGTAACGCGCGCTTCCTCGACGAAAAGCTGCGGGTTGCGGGCGCGCAGACGCTCTTCCAGGGCAACGTAATCGAGTCTTGCCGGCGTCGGAATCGGACGCAAGCGTTCGGGATCGGCCAGGGGCGCCATCGCCGGTTGTTTCAGCAGAGTGTTGAGCTTGACCATGGCGTGGTGGCGTTCGGTTCCGAGCGCCACCAGTTCGCCGCGCATGCCGGTTTGCTCGACCTGAACGCGGATCGCGTCCTGCTGCGGCGCCAGGCCGCCCGCATAGCGCGCCTGGGTGATTTTTTCCAGGCTGCCGACCAGGCCGAGAATTTCCCTGGTCAGGGCTTCGGTGTGTATGAGCACATAATACTGGGCATAGGTGGTCTTGATGCGCGCCGCCAGTTCGGACCAGCTCGCCGATGCGCTGCCCCTGGCTTGGTTGGCTTGGGCTTCCGCCACGTCCTGCTTCAGGTCGCGTTTGCCCCAGAACGGCACGGGCTGGATCAGGGTGTATTTGGTGCTGCCGATCCGGCCGGGCAGCAGATTGGGGCTGGCATCCATGCCCTGGTTGGTGATGTCGCGCAGCTCGGTGCGGAGCATCGGGTCGGGCAGGGCGCCGGCGGGGTAAACCCGCTCTGCTGCCGCTTCCGCTTCGTAGCGCATGGCGGCGAACTCGGGGTTCTGGCTGCGTGCCAGTTCGAGCAGGCTTTCCACGCTGGCACCGGGCAGCGATGCAGTGGGTTCGGCCAGCGCCGGCGCTATGGCCAATGCCAGCGCAAGCGCGATCAGCCGCAGCCTGCCTGAATTAAAGAGATGGCGAGGAGGTTTCATGGCCTCTGTCCTTTCGATGCGTGCGACGGGAAGCCATGCGGCCTCCCGTCAGCGGGCTTATTTTGCCGGCTCGATGTGCGAGATCACGTAACCTGCCTGGGCATCCCTGGTGAGGCCGAAGGTGACCGCCTGGCCGGTCTTTAACCCCGACAGGATTTTCTTGTCGGCGACCTTGATGTCCATGGTCATGGCGTGCCACTTGATGGCGGGAATGGCTTCGTGGGAAATATTCACGGAACCGGCGGCATTGTCGATCTTGTTGATCGTGCCCCTGCCGTTGGCCGCATCGGCGGCATGAAGGTTGGAAATGGCCGCCAGCATGGCGAGGGCGGCGATGAGGGTGGTCAGCGCTTTTTTCATGACGTGCTCCTTGTACGATAGCCAACGGACGGATCAATCCGTTGGCTAGACGTTACTTTATAGACCGAATTCGGAAAGTAAGTTCAGGAGAAGCGTGCGTAGGGGGGTCGCTGAGGTTGTTCGGGAAAGAGCTGCGGGAAGTGTGTGTCAAAAGCGAATTTGAAAGAGAAGCTGGCGTTGTCGCTCAAGCCGGCGGACGTGGGCAGTAGGGCGGGCGCGCCGCCCATGTGGCAATAGCCGCAATCGTCGCACTGCATTTGGGATGTGGCGGAGGGGGTGTCCTGATCATGGCCGCAATCATGGCCAGCATGATGGTCTTGCATCCTGTCCTGCATTGCTGGCGGCGGGGTGTGGTCATGGCGGCAGAACGACATTCCGGCCGCGGCGAACCCCTGCAGCGGGAGCCACAGCAGCAGAAAACCGAGGATGAGATTGCGCAGGCAGTGTTTCATGATTTTTAATTGGGCATTGATTTTCTTGTGCGTTTTCAGGGGAGCATAAACTAAAGAGGCCATTGCCGCAATAAAGTTCCCGAACGCAGGGTTTATGACGTTTATATGTGGGTGGTTGCGTGCTAGAATCAGCCAAGCTTACATGGAGTCCGTCAAGTGCTGGGAAAATATCTGAAATTCTTCACGGGCGGCATATCCGGCAGTGACGAGCCCGATACTGTCTCGCCCACTTCCAGGCCTGCTGCTCATCCCCTGGGCGACCCCATCCCCTTGCTTGATTCTCTTCCGTCCGTGGCGGCGGAAGAGTCGATCGACACCGGCCATATTGCGGCGGATAACGTGGTCGCCAGCATTCCGGAAATCGAAACGACCGGCCAGCGCACCAATGCGGAAAAACTGCGGCAGAAAATCATCGGCCGCCAGCCGGTTCTGAATCGCTCCCAGCAGATCATCGGCTACGAATTGCTGCTGCGCAGTAAAGCACTGCCCACGGTCAAGGCGCCGGATGCAGCGCTGAGGCGGATGCAGGACGAGGCCCTGATCCGCTGCCTGATGGGCCTCGATATCAACCGTCTGCTCGAAGACAAGCTGGCGTTTGTCGGAATTTCCCCTGTCATGCTGGAAGCCCCCCTGTTGCGGAAATTGCCCTGCAAGGGGGTGGTGCTTGTGGTATGCCCGGATCAGGACAAGCTGGAGGACAACCTGCTGCGCTGCCGCGAATTAAGGAGCCTGGGCTACCAGATTGCGCTCGATGATTTTGAGGTGAAACGGGGTCTGGGGCAATTTGTCACGCTCGCGAGCTTCATCAGGATGGACGTTGCCCGCTTCAACGCCATTGAGCTCGGCAAGCTGGTGGATCGTTTCCTGGATAAGCCCACGCCGCAGTTGCTGGCGAAAAACGTGGAGACGGATGACGATTTCGAGGCCTGTTACAAGATGCATTTTCATTGCTTCGAGGGCAATTACTTCACCCGCCTGCGCCCCTCCATGCCGCCCCGCGTCGATAGCGATCGCATCAGGATCCTGGAACTGCTCAACATGGTGAAGAGCCAGGAAGAAATCTCGCGGCTGGAGGAAGTGGTCAAGCACGATGCGATGCTTTCCTATAGGCTGCTGCGTTACATCAATGCGCCGGTCAACGGCTTCCCGCAGAAAATCCGCTCCATCGCCCATGCGCTGGTGATTCTCGGCTACAAACAACTGTATCGCTGGCTGACGCTGCTGCTGTTTACCAGCGGCAGGGCGGACCCGCGCAGCAGGGCGCTATTGCAGAATGCGCTGGTGCGCGCGCGCATGATGGAGCTGCTGGGCCAGGACAAGCTGCCGCCAACCGAGCGCGAAGGCTTGTTTATCGTCGGGATATTTTCCTTGCTGGACGTGTTGCTGAACGTGCCGATGGAACGGGTGACGGAGCAGCTGCAACTGCCCGCCCCGGTAATGGCGGCGCTGACCCGTCGCGAAGGCGTCTACGCCCCTTTTCTGGCGCTTTCCGTGGCGTGCGAGGAGGCGGATCAGGAGGCCATCATTGAGTATGCCGCCGCTTGCGGGCTGGATGCCGATGAGGTCAATACTGCTCAGGTCAAGGCGCTGGTTTGGGCGGAAGAAGTCGACCTTTAGCTCTTGGCGCGATTCAAACTGATGTGAAATGCAGTCATGTAGGTTGGGTTGAGCGGGCTTATCGCGAAACCCACCAGAAGTAGGCGACTCTAGGCGACATACCTTAACTACAAAACATGTTCTTGAAGTTTGGGTTTTTTGGGTTTCGCAAAGAACCGCTCACCCCAACCTACATGTTTGTTCTGGTTTGGGCGGAAGAAGTCGACCTTTAGCTCTTGGCGCGATTCAAACAGATGTGAAATGAAGTCATGTAGGGTGGGTTGAGCGGCCATATCGCGAAACCCACCAGTAGTAGGCGCCTCTAGGCGACAAACCTGAACAACAAAACCTGTTCTTGAAGTTTGGGTTTGTTGGGTTTCGCAAAGAACCGCTCAACCCAACCTACATGTTTGTTCTGCGCCACATCAGTTTGAATCGCACCCGATTGCAGCAGGGCGTGGGGCTGGGGTTGATGCGTATGTGTTAAACTGTTTGATGAGCGAAAGCAGTACCTGATCCGCATCACGATGGAAGGCAGGCGCCTCCCTTCTTGTTAATAATTAACGTAACAGCCAATAAAATGAGCCAAACCGACAACGAATCCGTCATCAATACGGGAGAAATCCCGCCCTCGCAGTCCTCCACTCCTCTCCAATCCATGCAGAAGAGTTCTGCGCATGAAAGTCACAGCCGCCGCCGGAGGTCAAGCGAGAGGTTGATGCTGGCTATAGCCTTGGGCGTCTCGCTACTGCTCTTGCTGGTAGTCAGTATTTTTGCTGTTGTTCGTATTGATGGTCTGGAGCGGTTGAATAATACAACGGAGTCAGAATTATACAGGGTGAAGCAGCAGTTAAGTCTCGTAACGCCAGAACTTGAGCGTTCTCGCAAGGAATTGGCTGCAATGATCAAGGGGCGCCGTCCCGATTTGCGAGAACTGACGCCTGACAAGGTGATTGAGGTCAACAGCAGCCCTTTCAAGAATATCGTTTTTACTGTTCTTAACCAGAGTGGCAAAAAGCGGTACGAATTTAAACTCGTGATGGAGAACACTGGAAAAACCCCGGTTCGGTCGGATGCACGAATCGTCGTTTTTGACCAGCAAGGGGGGCAGATTGGAGTGGCCGAAGTTACCAGTCATTTGAATCTCATGCCGGGCGAAAGCCGCTCCTATTCTTCAGTGATTGACCGATTTATTAATGAAGAACCTCGCTACTTTGCTATCTCCCCCCCAGTTGCCAATCCCGTAAACTGAGTGTCATACTTGGTCACGCATCCTGCCCCCCTGTGAAACATCCGAGTTAAAGCACCTCCCCAGCATAATCCGCCAGCCTTGAACGTTCGCCGCGCATCAGCGTGACGTGACCGGAGTGCTCCCATCCCTTGAACCGGTCCACCACGTAAGTCAGGCCGGAACTGCCTTCGGTCAGATAAGGCGTGTCGATCTGCGCGATGTTGCCAAGGCAGACTACCTTGGTGCCGGGGCCGGCGCGGGTGACCAAAGTTTTCATCTGCTTGGGCGTCAGGTTCTGCGCTTCGTCGATGATCAGAAATTTCTTCAGGAAGGTACGTCCACGCATGAAGTTGAGCGACTTGATCTTGACCCGCGAGCGGATCAGGTCCTGCGTCGCGGCACGCCCCCAGTCGCCGGCATTCTCGTCGGTTTTGTTGAGCACATCCAGATTGTCTTCCAGCGCGCCCATCCACGGCGCCATTTTTTCTTCCTCGGTGCCGGGGAGAAAGCCGATGTCTTCCCCGACCGGGACGGTGACACGGGTCATGATAATTTCGCTGTAAAGTTTCTGGTCCAGCGTCTGCGTCAGGGCGGAGGCCAGGGTGAGCAGGGTCTTGCCGGTGCCGGCCTGGCCGAGCAGGGTGATGAAATCCACCTCCGGGTTCATCAGCAGGTTCAGGGCGAAATTCTGTTCGCGGTTGCGCGCGGTGATGCCCCAGACGTTGTGTTTGAGATGGGTAAAATCCTTGACCGTTTCCAGCACGGCGGTGTTGCCGTTTAATTCCCTGACGATGGCGTGGAACGGGTTGTCGTATTCGAAATAGACGAATTCATTGATCAGCAGGCTGGCGCAAAGCGGCCCTTTGATGCGGTAAAAGGTATGGCCGGCTTCCTGCCAGGATTCCATGTCCTTGCCGTGGTATTCCCAGAAATCCTGCGGCAGCGCCTTGAGGCCGGTATAAAGCAGATCGGTGTCTTCCAGCACCTTGTCATTGAAGTAATCCTCCGCGGCATAGCCCAGGGCGCGGGCCTTGATGCGCATGTTGATGTCCTTCGACACCAGGATGACCTCGCGCTTGGGGTATTGCTGCTGCAGGTGCATCACCACGCTGATGATCTGATTGTCGGCCTTGCTGGTCGGCATGCCGGCGGGCAGTTCGCTGTTCATCTGCTTGGTTTGCAGGAACAGGCGACCGCTGCAGCTGCGATTGTTGATGGAGAGGGGAAAACCGTCTTCCATCGCGGTCTGGGCGCCGGTGACGATCTCATCCAGAAAGCGGCTGGCCTGGCGCGCATTGCGTGCAACCTCGGTCATGCCCTTCTTGTTGTTGTCCAGTTCTTCCAGAGTGATCATCGGCAGGAAGATGTCGTGCTCTTCGAAATGAAACAGGCTCGACGGATCGTGCATCAGCACGTTGGTATCGAGAACAAATATTTTGGAATGGATGTGCGACTTTCGTGCCATTGGGAACCCTTTATTTAAGCGTCTTGATGAAATTAATCACTTCCTGGGCATGGCCGGCAACTTTCACGCCGCGCCACTCGCGCCGCAGCACCCCCTCGCCATCGATGGCGAAAGTGCTGCGTTCGATGCCCCTGACCTGTTTACCATACAGGTTTTTCATTTTGATGACGCCAAACAGATTGCAGGCGTTTTCTTCCATGTCGCTGAGCAACTCGAACGGCAGATTCTGTCTCGCCTTGAAATTCTCGTGGGACTTCAGGCTGTCGCGCGAGATGGCGTAAATCTGGCAGCCAAGGGCCTGAAATTCCGGATAAAGATCGCGGAACTGTTGAGCTTCGGTGGTGCAGCCGGGTGTGGAGTCTTTGGGATAGAAGTACAGGACTACGGGTTTTCCTTTGGCCGTGGTTAAACGGAATTGCTTGCCACCGGTCGCGGGAAGTTCAAAGTCTGGAACAGGTCGGTCGAGCATAGAAGTTACCGTGTTGGCCATAGCGGCATTGTTGACAAAAATCGGCGCCGGCGCAACAGCAATATAAGCGTTTTTTGTTCAGAAGCGATGAGCGGCGATTGCCGCAGACAAGAAGCTGGTTTTCAGGAAAGTTCGAGACCTCGATTCTGGATGGGGTGGCGCCATTGTCCCGACCACGGTTTGGCTCCTGCGGGGTGGTCACTGACAGCTTGAGCGTGGCCGATAAAGCAGGAAAATCGTCGGTTTCTTGTTGATGTCCGGTAAGCCCTTGCGCCAGACGCCGACCGTATGGGTATCGATTCGCTCGCCGGGAAGCGTCAGGTCGGTGGCGATGCACAGTTCGGTGCCGGGTTCGCAGGTCTGGATGAGATCTTCAAGCAGCGCCTGATTGCGGTAGGGCGTTTCGATAAAAATCTGGGTTTGATTTCTGGCTGCCGACTCCTTCTCCAGTTCAGCTATCTTCTTGCAGCGTTCCGCTTTCTGTATCGGCAAATAGCCATGAAAGGCGAAAGCCTGTCCGTTCATGCCCGATGCCATCAGCGCCAGCAGAATGGAGGAGGGCCCCACCAGTGGCACTACCCTGATTCCTTTCCTGTGCGCCAGCCGCACCAGTAGCGCGCCGGGGTCGGCGACAGCGGGGCAACCGGCTTCCGATACCAGCCCCAGGTTTTTTCCCGCCAGCGCAGGCTGGAGAAAATGCTCCAGCTGCTCCGGCTTGGTGTGCTTGTCCAGGGTGAATATCTCGATGTCCTGAAGCGGCGTGGCAAGTTCCAGCTGTTTCAGGTATTGCCGGGCGGTTTTGGGGTTTTCGGCGACAAAAACGGTTAGCGACGCCGCAATGTTGCGGACCTGCTCGGGGATGATCGAAGAAAGGGGGCTTTCTCCCAGCGAGGTCGGGATCAGGTAAAGGGTGCCAGTTGTCATTTAAATTACCGGTAGGCCCTCGTTTTCCAGCATTTCAATCAAGGCGATCAGCGGCAAGCCGATCAATGCGTTGGGGTCGTCGCCGCTCATTTTTTCGATCAGGGCGATACCCAATCCTTCCGATTTGGCGCTGCCGGCACAGTTGTAAGGCTGTTCCTTGGCCAAATAGTGTTCTATTTGTGCGTCGCTTAGCATGCGGAAATTCACCGTGAATGGGATGGTGCGGGCCTGGGTGTTGCCGGTGCGGCTGTTGTAAAGGCACAGCGCAGTATGGAATACCACGCTTCGACCACGCATCATGGTGAGTTGCCTGACCGCATTTGCGTGGGTATGGGGCTTGCCGAGCTGCTGGCCGTCGAGCGTGGCGACCTGGTCGGAGCCGATGATCAGGGCATCGGGAAAGTTTTTGGCAGGTGCCTTGGCCTTGGCAATTGCCAGGCGATAGGCAGTTTGCTCAGGTGTTTCACCGGTGAGGGGTGTTTCATCCACATCCGGTGAACAGACCTCAAACGGGAGCTTGAGGCGCGAAAGGAGTTCCCGCCGATAAGGTGAGGTTGAGGCTAGAATGAGTTGCATTATTGTAGGGTGGGTTAGCGCAGCGTAACCCGCCAACCTTAAAGTCTTATTCTGGCTGGATTTCCACCAGCGCCTCATTGGGCGTGACGCTGTCACCCTTGAGCACCCAGACGCTGATGACCGTGCCGCTGATCGGCGCCTGTATTTCGTTTTCCATTTTCATCGCCTCGATCACCAGCACCGGATCGCCGGCCTTGACCTTTGTGCCGGGCGCGACCAGCACATCCACGATGGTGCCTGGCATGGCGGTGGTGACGTGGCCTTGATGCGAGGGGCGATGGCGCTTGCCGCCAGCTTTCTGACTGCCTTCCTTTGCCCTGGATTTGTTGCCGCCGCTGACTACGCCGCCCATGCCTCCATACACCTCAACTTCGTTGAGGGCCTCGACAATGAGCTCTTCCTGCACCCCGTCAACCGAGACGAAGAACGGTCGCTGCTCTTCGCCGGGACGGCCGGAGCCGCTGATGTGGATATGATAGGTTTCACCGTGTAGGGTGACATTGAACTCGTTCGGCGCATAAAACGGGCCGCAGGAGAGATTGCTGCCGAGCGGCAGCAGCTGCTCAGGCTTGAGCGTGCCGGCGGCGCGTTCCTGCAGGAAGGTGCGAGCCAGCTCCGGGAACATGGCGTAGGTCAGCACGTCCTCCTCGCTCTTGGCCATGCTTTCGATCTCGCCGCGCAGCTTGTCCATCTCGTCTTCCATCAGGTCAGCCGGGCGGCAGGTGATGACTTCGGCATTGCCGATGGCAATGCTTCTTACCTGTGCGTTGACCTCGCCGGGGGCCTTGCCGTAGCGGCCTTGCAGGTAGTTCTTGACCTCGGTGGTGACGGATTTGTAACGCTCGCCGGTCAGTACGTTCAAGACTGCCTGGGTGCCGACGATCTGTGATGTCGGCGTGACCAGCGGGGGAAAGCCCAGATCTTCACGCACCCGGGGGATTTCAGCCAGCACTTCATCCATGCGGTTGAGAGCGCCCTGTTCCTTCAATTGGTTGGACAGGTTGGAAATCATGCCGCCGGGAACCTGATTGACCAGCACCCGGCTATCCACGCCAGTGAATTCGCTTTCGAACTGCCAGTATTTTTTGCGGATCTCGCGGAAATAGGCGGTGATTTCCTGCAGCAGTGGCAGGCTCAGGCCAGTGTCGTATTCGGTGCCGGCCAGCGCTGCGACCATGCTTTCCGTGGAAGTATGGCTGGCGCCCTCGCCAAACGAGGAGTTGCAGGTATCAAGAATGGTCGCGCCATTTTCCACTGCACGCAGGAAACACATCGCCGACAGGCCGGATGTCGCATGGCTGTGCATGTGGATGGGCATTTTCACCGCGGCGGCAATCGCCTTGACCAGCTCCGCTGTGGTGGCGGGAGTAAGGAGGCCGGCCATGTCCTTGATGGCCAGGGTATCGCAGCCCATCGCTTCGAATTCCTTGGCCAAATCAACAAAGTAAGGGATGTTGTGCACCGGGCTGGTGGTGTAGCAGATCGCGCCTTCGGCAATCTTGCCGCTGGCTTTTACCGCCTCGATGGAAACTCTCAGGTTTCGCAGGTCGTTCATGGCGTCAAAAACACGGAACACATCCACGCCGTTATCGGCCGACTTATTAACAAAGGCGCGCACTACATCATCGGAGTAATTGCGGTAGCCGAGCAGGTTCTGGCCGCGAAGCAGCATCTGGATACGGGTGTTGGGCAGTGCCTTGCGCAGTTTCTTCAGGCGATCCCACGGATCTTCACGCAGAAAACGCACACAGGCGTCGAAGGTCGCGCCGCCCCAGGCTTCCAGCGACCAGAAACCCACGCTGTCAAGCTTGGCACAGATCGGCAGCATATCTTCAGTGCGCATGCGAGTCGCAATCAGGGATTGATGTCCGTCGCGCAGTACCATATCACTGATGAAAACTTTAGCCATGCTTTATCCTAGCCTTACAATCAATAAGTCGAAATCAAAGCCCCACATGGGCCGCGATTGCCGCCGAGATGGCGGCCGCAAGTAATTCATTGGGGCGCTTCACCGAATAGTTTGTCAGTTCGGGGTGGGTTTCCACGAAACTGGTATCGAACTTTCCACTGCGGAAATCCGGGTGCTTCATGATTTCCTGATAGTAAGGAATCGTGGTTTTTATCCCATAGACCACCATATCGCTCAGGGCGCGCCTGCCACGTTCGATCACGCCTTCCCAGGTCAGGCTCCAAACAGTGAGCTTGGCGCACATGGAGTCGTAATAGGGAGGGATGACATAGCCGGAGTACATGGCCGCGTCGGTGCGCACGCCGGGGCCGCCGGGCGCATAGTAGCGGGTGATACGGCCGAAGCTGGGAAGAAAATCGTTTTTCGGGTCTTCGGCATTGATGCGGAATTCCATGGCGAAGCCGCGATAATTGACGTCTTCCTGCTTGTACTGCAGTGGCAGGCCGCTGGCGATGCGGATTTGCTCCTGCACAATGTCAATGCCGGTAATGGTTTCCGTTATGGTGTGTTCTACCTGCAGACGGGTATTCATTTCCATGAAGTAGAACTGGTTGTCCCGGTCAAGCAGAAACTCCACCGTGCCCGCGTTTTCGTAGCCGACGATCCTGGCGGCCTGCACTGCGATCTTGCCGATATAGTCGCGCTGGGCGCGGGTCAGTTGCGGGGAAGGCGCGATTTCGATCAGCTTCTGATTGCGGCGCTGGATCGAGCAATCGCGCTCGAACAGATGGATCACGCTACCGAAGCTGTCGCCGATGACCTGGACTTCGATGTGGCGCGGGTTGACCACGCATTTTTCCATGAACACTTCGGGCTTGCCGAATGCCTTGGTGGCTTCGGAAACTACGCGATCATAATTCTTGATCAATTCTTCTTCGCTGTTGCAGCGGCGGATACCGCGTCCACCACCGCCATTGGTGGCTTTCAGCATGACGGGGTAACCAATTCCGGTGGCCAGCTCCACAGCCTGCTTGACGTTGTCAAGATTGCCTTTGCTGCCCGGTATTACAGGCACTCCGGCATCGATCATCGCCCGACGAGCCTGGATCTTGTCGCCCATGCGGTGGATCACTTCCGGAGATGGGCCGATGAACTTGATGCCTCGCTTGGCGCAGATTTCTGCCAGAACGGGATTTTCCGAAAGGAAGCCGTAGCCGGGATGAAGTGCATCGCAACCTGCCGCAACGGCGAGATTGACTATGTTATGTGCGTTCAGGTAGCCAATGACCGGGTCGGAGCCGATATTGTAGGATTCATCGGCTTTTTTGACGTGCAGGGCATGCCGGTCGGCGTCCGTATAGATGGCGACGGATTTAATCCCCATTTCGGAGCAGGCGCGTACAATACGCACCGCGATTTCGCCACGGTTGGCAATAAGAATTTTCTTGATCACGCGGGAGCCCGTTAAATTATCAAAATCTTTGATGGCTCTTGAGAGCTTGTTTTTTGACAGTGAATCTTAAAAATTATATCATGCGCGCCTTATGCCTGAACAGGTCGCCATCAACAGCATCGAGTTTGCGCACAGCGGCGAATCGCTAAACGGTAGAGTCGCGACCGCAAGCCTGAGCCGGCTGCAGGATTTGCTGTATTCCAGCAGCGGTATGCTGGAATACAGCCTGACCGGCAAGCGTGGCGAGAACGATCAACTTTTTCTGGTTTGCGCCGTCAAGGGCATGCTGCAACTTAGGTGCCAGCGTTGCCTTGGGGCTCTGGCTTATCCTGTTGACCTCAATGCTGAACTGGAATTGATTGAGGATGAACAGAATTTGCCAGCAGTAGTGAACGAGGATGAATTGACCGACGCTATCAAGGCGGATCCGAATATGGATGTACTGGCGTTGGTCGAGGATGAGGTGTTGCTGGGCCTGCCGATGGCGCCCACGCACGCGCCTGGGGACTGTAAGGCGGGCAGGAATTTTGGCCAGGCGGAAACCGATAAACCCAATGCTTTTAGTGCACTGGCCGCGCTGAAAACGAAAGATTTGAGAAGAAACTAGGAGTTATCATGGCTGTACAACAGAACAAAAAATCCCCCTCCAAGCGTGGCATGCACCGCGCGCACGACTTTCTGACCAACCCGCCGTTGGCCGTGGAGCCGACCACCGGAGAAATTCACCTGCGTCACCACGTCAGCCCCAGCGGTTTCTACCGCGGCAAAAAGGTTGCGCGTGCCAAAGGCGAATAAACGGCGTTACCTGGCGTCCGGCAAAGGCGGTTTGCAGCGAGCGTAATGGATATCACTGTTGCGATCGACGCCATGGGCGGCGACCACGGACCCCATGTCACTGTCCCTGCTGCTCTGGCGTACCTGAAACGGGACGCTGAAGTCAATATCGTATTAGTCGGCCTGGCCGGGGTGATTGAAGCCGAGCTTCAATCCCTCCGGGCCTCGGTTTCGCCTCGCCTGCGCATTCATCATGCCAGCGAGGTGGTTACCATGGATGATCCGCCCGCGCTGTGCTTGCGCAACAAAAAAGACTCCTCCATGCGCGTCGCCATCAACCTGGTAAAAACGGGCGAGGCGAATGCTTGCGTTAGCGCTGGCAACACCGGTGCGCTGATGGCCATTTCCCGCTTTGTCCTGAAAATGCTGCCGGGGATAGAACGACCGGCAATTGCCGGGATGATGCCCACGCTGAACGGTCATACCCACGTCCTCGATCTTGGAGCCAATGTGGATTGCACTGCCAACCACCTGCTCCAGTTCGCGATAATGGGCGCGATGCTGGTTTCCGCTGTGGAGCATAAGGAATCCCCCAGCGTTGGTCTGCTCAATATCGGCGAAGAAGACATCAAGGGTAACGAGGTAGTCAAGCAGACCGCCGAACTGTTGCGTCAGAGCCATCTGAATTTCCATGGCAACGTGGAAGGCAACGACATCTATAAAGGAACCACGGACGTGGTGGTATGCGATGGTTTTGTCGGCAATGTTGCGCTGAAGGCATCGGAAGGGCTGGTGCAGATGTTGGCGACTTTTCTACGCCAGGAATTCAAGCGCAATATCCTGACCCAATTTGCTGCCCTGATTGCCTATCCTGTTCTCAGCGCTTTCAAGAAACGCCTCGACCATCGGCGCTACAACGGCGCAAGCCTCCTCGGATTACGCGGGGTTGTGGTGAAAAGCCACGGCTCGGCGGATAGTTTCGCCTTTCAGTTCGCCATTGAACGAGCGGTCGAGGAAGTGCGCAACGGCGTGCTGCGCCGGATCAATGAACAAATGGCCCTGCTGAACGAGGAAAAGGCCTGATGTATTCACGCATTATCGGTACCGGCGGCTACCTGCCGGAAAAAATCCTGACCAACCACGATCTGGCGCAGATGGTCGACACCTCTGACGAGTGGATTTTTTCTCGCACGGGTATCCGTGAGCGTCACATCGTCGCAGAAAACCAGACCACCAGCGATCTGGCTTTCCAGGCGGCGCAGCGGGCCATAGAAATGGCCGGCGTCGACCCCCAAAGCATCGATTTGATCATCGTTGCAACGACCACGCCTGATCTGGTTTTTCCCAGTACGGCCTGCATCCTTCAGGAAAAACTCGGTATCAGGAGCGGTGGCCCGGCGTTTGACATCCAGGCGGTTTGTAGCGGTTTTGTTTACGCTCTGGCGACGGCCGACCAGTTCATTCGTGGCGGGCAAAGCAAGTGCGCCCTGGTTGTGGGCGCGGAAACCTTTTCCCGCCTCATGGACTGGACCGACCGCAACACCTGCGTCCTATTCGGCGATGGTGCGGGTGCGGTTGTCCTGAAAGCCAGCGAAGCGCCTGGAATCATTTCCACCCACCTGCATGCCGACGGCAGCTATGGCCATTTATTGGCTGTGCCGGCTTGCCTCTCGGGCGGCAAGGCAAAGGGTAATCCTTTCGTCGAAATGGACGGCGCCGGTGTGTTCAAGTTCGCAGTCGGGGTGCTGGATTCCATCGTTGAGGAAACCCTCGCGGCCAATGGCATGCAGAAGTCGGATATCACCTGGCTGGTGCCGCATCAGGCCAATATTCGCATTATCCAGGCCACTGCCAAGAAACTGGGCATGAGCATGGATAATGTGGTGGTCACGGTCGACAAACATGGCAACACCTCGGCTGCCTCGATCCCCTTGGCGCTGGATGTCGCGGTTCGGGATGGGCGCATCAAGCCTGGCGACACCATACTGATGGAAGGCGTGGGTGGCGGTTTCACCTGGGGCTCCGCGCTGGTAACTTGGTAAGAAGGGTTGAAAACATGAGCTTTGCATTCGTATTTCCAGGACAGGGTTCGCAGTCAGTCGGCATGATGAACGGCTTCGACGGGTTTCCCATCGTAAGAGAGACCTTCGAGGAGGCAGGGGAGGTTCTCAAGCAGGATTTGTGGGGGATGGTCACGGGCGGTAGCGCCGAAGACCTCAACCTGACAGTCAACACCCAACCGGTAATGCTGGCTGCCGGCGTGGCGGTGTTCCGCGCCTGGAATGCCCTGCAAGGAGCACGGCCGACAGTGCTGGCCGGCCATAGCTTGGGCGAATACACCGCACTGGTTGCGTCCGGTGCTTTGTCCTTTGCCGATGCACTGCCGCTGGTGCGCTTCCGCGCCCAGGCCATGCAGGAAGCGGTGGCCGAAGGCGTGGGCGGCATGGCGGCGATTCTGGGGCTTGATGACGATGCCGTGCGCGCCGTTTGTGCCGAAGCAGCGCAAGGCGAGGTGCTGGAGCCGGTCAATTTCAATTCACCTGGCCAAGTCGTGATCGCCGGCCACAAAACAGCCGTTGAGCGCGGCATGGCGCTGGCCAAGGAAAAGGGCGCAAAACGCGCTCTGCCACTGCCGGTCAGCGTTCCCTCCCACTGCGCCCTGATGCGCCCGGCGGCGGATGCGCTGACGCAGCGTCTGCAGACGATTTTGATCAAGGCGCCTCAAATTCCGGTAGTGCATAACGCGGATGTCAAAAGTCACAGCGATGAAGCCGGTATCAAGGATGCGCTGGCGCGCCAGCTGTACAGCCCGGTGAGATGGGTGGAAACGGTCAGGAGTTTCGCCGATCGAGGTATCGCCACACTCGCGGAATGTGGGCCCGGAAAGGTGCTGGCCGGACTGAACAAGCGCATCGATGGCAATATGCAGGCATTTGCACTGTCCGATGAAGCGGCGCTGCGTCAGGCCATGGATTCATTGAGAATCAGGGAGAATAGTTAAATGCTGGATGGGCAGATTGCTTTGGTGACGGGCGCCAGCCGTGGAATTGGCCAGGCTGTCGCGCTGGAGCTCGGCAAGCAGGGCGCAACCGTTGTCGGCACGGCGACCAGCCAGGCCGGCGCGGACAATATCAGCGGCTATCTGAGCCAGGCAGGCATCAAGGGCGCAGGGCTGGCTTTGAACGTCAAAGACCCTGCGCAGATCGAGCAGGTGTTGCAGGCCATACGCGCTCAATTCGGAGAAATCTCCATTCTGGTCAATAATGCCGGCATCACACGCGACAACCTGCTGATGCGGATGAAGGAAGAGGAGTGGGACGACATCATGGAGACCAACCTGAAGTCCGTATTCCGCCTGAGCCAGGCTGTTCTGCGCGCGATGATGAAGGCGCGTTATGGCCGCATCATCAGCATTGCCTCGGTGGTAGGCGCGATGGGGAACGCCGGCCAGACCAATTACGCCGCTGCCAAAGCGGCTATCATTGGCTTTAGCAAGTCACTGGCGCGCGAAGTCGGCAGCCGCAATATCACGGTAAACTGCGTCGCGCCGGGTTTCATCGACACTGACATGACTCGCGCTATGAGCGATGAACAGCGCAATGATCTGCTCGGCCATATCCCGCTCGGACGATTAGGAACGGTCCAGGATATCGCGGCTTCGGTCGCGTTCCTGGCTTCGCCGCAAGCAGGTTATGTCACGGGCACTACCATGCACGTCAATGGCGGCATGTACATGAGTTAACCTTAAGCGCGAAATATCGACATGTAGGTTGGGTTAGCGGCCTTATCGCGGAGCGTGTGTTGTTGGGGCTTTAGCCCCATACAACCACGGCCTACCCCTTGCGGGTGTAACCCAACAAGACCCAACCAAAAGTAGGCGCCTCTAGGCGAGGCCGGTGTTTAAGGGAAGATTGGGGCGAAGCCCCCTGTTGGGTTACGGCGCTAAAAGCCGCGCCTAACCCAACCTACATGTGACGCCTCCTTAAGTAAACAGTATTGGAGTTAACCCGGTTTGGTGAAGTAAGCAATTTTTGGTAAAATGCGTCAGCTTTTTTGTAGCGATTCTAAAGAGAGGGTACTTAAAATGGAAAATATCGAACAACGCGTCAAAAAAATTGTTGCCGAGCAACTGGGCGTGAACGAAGCAGACGTAAAAATTGAATCCTCCTTTGTCGATGACCTGGGCGCTGATTCCCTGGACACCGTTGAACTGGTCATGGCGCTGGAAGAAGAATTCAACTGCGAAATCCCTGACGAAGAAGCGGAAAAAATCACCACCGTCAAACAAGCCGTTGATTACGTCAATGGCCATCTGAACTAAGCTGTTCCTATCCATCCTGTAACCACTCGCAACGGGAACCGTCTTGTCTAAACGCAGAGTCGTCATCACCGGCCTGGGCATAATTTCGCCTGTCGGCAATACTGTTGAGCAAGCGTGGTCGAATATTCTTGCCGGCAAATCCGGAATAAGCCGGATTACCCGGTTCGACCCCACGGCCTTTTCCTCCCAGATCGCCGGCGAGATCAAAGGGTTCGATGTCACCGAGGTTATTTCCGCCAAGGAAGCTCGCCGCATGGATATTTTTATCCATTACGGGCTTGCGGCGGGAATTCAGGCGATCAGGGACTCCGGCATTGTGGTTACCCCGGAGAACGCCGAGCGCATCGGCGTTAATATCGGTTCCGGCATCGGGGGTCTGCCGATGATCGAGGATACCCACAACACCTATCTGGAAGGCGGGCCGCGCAAAATCTCCCCGTTTTTCATTCCGGGCACGATCATCAATATGATCTCGGGCAATCTGTCCATCATGTTCGGATTAAAAGGCCCGAATCTGGCGATGGTTACAGCCTGCACCACGGCAACCCACTGCATCGGCGATTCCGCACGCATGATCGAATACGGCGACGCCGACATCATGATCGCGGGCGGCGCGGAATCCACGGTAACACCGCTGGCGGTTGGCGGCTTTGCCTCGGCGCGGGCGTTGTCAACGCGCAATGATGATCCCGAAAGGGCAAGCCGCCCCTGGGATACCGGCCGGGATGGCTTCGTGCTTGGAGAAGGCGCAGGGGTGCTGGTGCTTGAAGAGTACGAACACGCCAAGGCACGCGGAGCAAAAATTTATGCCGAAGTACCCGGTTTTGGCATGAGTGCGGATGCCAACCACATGACAGCTCCCTGCGAGGACGGTAGCGGCGCTGCGCGCTGCATGACCAATGCATTGCGCAACGCCGGCATTCCGCACAATCAGGTTGATTTCATCAACGCCCATGGCACATCCACGCCCTTGGGCGATCTGGCCGAAACCAAGGCGGTCAAGCTGTGCTTCGGCGAGCACGCCAAAAATATCGCCGTCAATTCGACCAAATCCATGACCGGGCATCTGCTTGGCGCTGCAGGTGGGGTAGAAGCGATCTTCTCGGCACTTAGCGTATATCATCAAATTTCTCCGCCGACCATCAACATGGTCGAGCAGGATCCCGAGTGCGATCTGGACTATGTACCGAATGTTTCCCGCAAGATGAAAATCGATGTTGCCTTGTCGAATTCCTTCGGATTTGGTGGCACCAACGGTACCCTGGTGTTCCGCAAGATCTGAATGCCTGCAGCAACCCGCGTAAGGCGTAGGGGTGCGACACGAAGTCGCTTATAGAAGTTGTTCCCCTGCCTATCCGGTTTGTTGCCAAAACCATCTCCTGTAGGGCGTCAATAAGCGAAGCGCATTGCGCCGCATGTTTCTCGAATACGGTGCAATGCGCTTCGCTTATTGCACCCTACATGAACCAGGTTTTCTCTCGTCATTAAGGTGGCTTATGCCCGTCATACAGCTCCCCGGTACGCCCGACTTGCTTGGCCTCCATGCGGCAAACCCGTTGCGCTATCCCTACCTGCTGCAAACGCTGGGTTGTCCTGGCTGGGATATTCTTTTCGCTTTTCCAGGGCAGGCGCAAATATTTTCCTCCGATGCAACGGGACAGGAAAAAACATTTTTTTCCGTGCTGGATGAAGAATGGGAAAAAGTAGCGCACCCCGTCGATCAGGGGGGGGCTAAGCTTCCATTTCACGGCGGCTGGTTCGTTTATCTCGGCTATGAACTGCTGCACCAGCTAGAGCCCTCCGTCGCTGTAAAACAGTTGGCAAACCAATTCCCGTTAGCCGCCCTGACCCGCATCCATGCGGCTATCATGATCGACCGTGCCGAGGGACAGACATACTTGTTTGCCGAGGAAGCCTGCTCGCATCTTCTTGAAGACCTGCGCGCCGATTTAAGCGATGTTGCCGAATACATGGGCAACCCGGTAAAAGTAGATGAACTTGAAGAGGAAAACGAACAGATTTTCCTGCAAGGGGTGGCTGAGGTTAAGCACTACATCCTGGAAGGGGACGTGTTCCAGGTCAATCTTGCACGCCAGTGGCGGGCTCGGATCGAACATCAAGATAGTGCAGCTCGCGTTTACGCGCGCCTGCGCGAGAGCAATCCGGCCCCGTTCGCGGGTATCGCCGACTTCGGCGGGCACCAGATCATCTGCTCCTCCCCGGAGCGATTGGCGAAGGTACGTGGTGGCGCGATCGAGACGCGCCCGATCGCCGGCACGCATCCGCGTGCTCCGCTGGCAGAAGAGGATGAACTGCTGCGCCGACAACTGATTGCCAGCGCCAAGGAACGTGCCGAGCACATCATGCTGGTCGACCTCGAGCGTAATGATCTGGGGCGGGTGTGCGAGCCAGGCAGCATCGAGGTCAGCGAACTGATGGCGGTATGTAGCTACGCTCACGTGCACCACATCGAATCCAGCGTGCGCGGTCGTTTGCGCGAAAACACGACCCCTTCCGAAGTGATGCGGGCATTGTTTCCGGGCGGCACCATTACCGGTTGCCCCAAAGTCCGTACCATGCAAATCATCAGTGAGCTTGAACCCTCACCCCGTTACGCTTATACGGGCAGCATGGGGTATCTTAATCTCGATGGCGGCATGGATCTCAATATTCTGATCCGCAGTTTCATGCTCGAAGGGAATGCACTGACTTTCAAGGCCGGTGCAGGCATCGTTGCCGACTCCGACCCCTTGCGCGAACTTGCTGAAACTCGCGCCAAGGCGAAAGGGCTGCTCAGGGCGTTGGGAGTCTCTCAATGATCCTGGTTAACGGCATTCGGAACGAACATGTCCGGGTCTTTGACCGGGGGCTGACCTATGGCGATGGAGTTTTTCGTACCTTGCTGGTGAGGGCGGGCCATCCGTTGTGCTGGCCACGCCATTATGACAAGCTGTACGCAGATTGTGCGGCGCTCGGCATCGTTTGCCCGCCGGAAGATATCCTGGCTGCGGAAATGGCCCAGTTGATAGCGGAAACACCAGACTGCGTGCTGAAAGTGATCGTCACCCGCGGAGAGAGCCGACGTGGCTACGCCATTCCGGAGCACATCGAGCCGACCCGCATCCTGATGGCGAGTCCCGCTCCGCAGTACCCGGCAAACTATTTGACGGATGGGGTGCGGCTGCACCTTTGTTCCACACGTCTGGCCATCCAACCCTTGCTGGCCGGAATCAAGCATCTTAACCGCCTGGAAAACGTGCTGGCGCGACGGGAATGGAACAATTCCGAAATTGCCGAAGGGTTAATGCTCGACATGGATGGAAATGCCATCGAGGGTACGATGAGCAACTTGTTTCTTCTCCAGGGCAAGACCTTGCACACCCCGTACCTTGGGCGTTGCGGCGTGGCCGGCGTGCAGCGGGAGCGCATCATGGATCTGGCCGGCAGGCTCGGCATGACGGTCAGGGTGGAAAATCTGCCGCTGGCCAGAATTTACGATGCGGACGAGGTTGTGCTTTGCAACAGTTTAATCGGCGTCTGGCAGGTCAGAGAACTGGCCGGAAAAACATGGCAGGCCGGCAAGTTGGCGGCGCGCTTGAGGGGTATGTTGGATGATGAAAATCGTTAAGCGCGGCATTGCCGCGCTCATCGTGTTGGGAATGTTGGCTGTGGGCTGGATTCTTTATTTTGCCAACACCCCTGTACGCCTGCCCCAATCACCCTACGAGTTTACGCTCAAGCATGGCAGCAGCTTGCGTAGCATTGCCAGGCAATTCAGTGCTGAAGGTCTGATTTCGGAGCCATGGAGTTTTATTGTGCTGGCAAAATCTTTGGGCAGGGAAGGGGGGATCAAGGCCGGCAACTATCAACTGGATCGCGAAATCACCTCGTTTCAACTGCTTCAGAAGATCACAAAGGGCGATGTCAGCCAGAGCGAAATCGTGTTTATCGAGGGTTGGAATTTCAGCCAGATGCGTAGGGCGCTCGATGAGCATCCGGCTATCCGGCACGACACCACCGGCTTGAGCGACGGGGAACTGTTGAATCGCCTGGGGGTGCACGAAGAAAACGCCGAGGGGCTATTTTTTCCGGACACTTATTATTTCAGCAACGGGATGAGCGACTTGTCCGTGCTTAAACGTGCCTACCAGATCATGGGGCAGCGACTAGCCGATGCCTGGCTGGAACGCAGTCCGAATCTGCCCTATTCCACACCTTACGAGGCTTTGATCATGGCTTCCATCATCGAGAAAGAAACCGGTCAATCCGGAGAGCGACCGATGATCGCCGCAGTTTTTATCAACCGCCTGCGTATCGGCATGAGGTTGCAAACAGATCCAACGGTCATTTACGGCTTGGGTGAGACGTTTGATGGCAATTTGCGTAAGCGCGATTTAACCACAGATAATGCCTATAATACCTACACTCGCACGGGGCTTCCGCCCGGCCCGATCGCCATGCCTGGATGGGCCTCTATCCATGCGGCTCTGCACCCTGGCGAGACCTCCGCGCTGTATTTCGTGAGCAGGGGGGACGGTACCCACCAGTTTTCCCGCAATTTGGCAGAGCATAATCAGGCCGTGGCGCGCTACCAGAAGAGCTTATCTAGAAAAAAGATTAATTAAATATCACAATACAATGATTTTGAATAAAAATAAAGCAAAATTTATCACGCTTGAGGGGATAGATGGCGCCGGCAAGAGCACCCACCTGAACTGGCTGGCGGAGCGCCTGCGCAGGCAGGGAAAAAATGTCCTTGTCACCAGGGAGCCAGGCGGAACGCCACTCGGCGAGGCGTTGCGCGAACTGCTTCTGCATCAAGCCATGCATCTTGAGACCGAAGCCTTGCTGATGTTCGCTGCCAGACGGGAGCACCTGGATAAGGTCATTATCCCAGCGTTGCGCGAGGGAACCTGGGTCATTTCAGACCGCTTCACCGACGCCAGTTTTGCCTATCAGGGCGGGGGCAGGGGACTGGATGATTCCAAGCTAAGCATCCTTGAACAATGGGTTCAGCAGGACTTGCAACCAGACCTGACCTTGTTGTTCGACGTTACACTCGAAGTCAGTCGGCAGCGGTTGTCCGGCAACGCCTCTCTGGATCGGTTCGAACAGGAAAAGCAGGATTTCTTCCAGCGCGTGCGAGACGCTTATTTGAAGCGCGCAGCGCAATTCCCGGAGCGAATCCGGGTAATCGATAGTGGGCGGACGCTGAATGAAATCCATGTTGATCTTGAAGATATTGTTTCATCCATATGAATTAATATGATTTACTCATGGCAAAATGAAATCTGGCAGCGATTGATGTCGACCAAGGCGACTTTGCCTGGCGCGCTATTACTGCAAGGACGTGGCGGAATCGGAAAATTCCATTTGGCCTATACGCTGGCACAGGCATTGCTGTGCGAATCCCCGCTGGAATCGGGCGAACCTTGCGAGCATTGCGGCGCATGTCACTGGTTCAAGATCAGCGGGCATCCCGATTTTCGCCTGCTCGAGCCTGAAGCACAGAGCGCCGCGGCAGATTCGACAGGCGAAACGGCAGAGCAGGAGCCGATCAAGAAGGCGACCGACAAAAAGACGAGCCAGTTTATTACCGTGGCCCAGATTCGCGAATTGGCGGATTTCGTCAACCTGACGACTCACCGCAATGGCTTGCGCATCATTCTGGTTCACCCGGCGGAGGCAATGAACGTTCACGCCGCCAATGCGCTCCTGAAAACATTGGAGGAGCCGCCGCCTGGCACGCTGTTCATCCTGGTTTCGCACCAACCCCAACGCCTGTTGCCTACAGTTCGCAGCCGCTGTCAAAAGATTAACGCCCCGCTTCCTGGGCGTGCGGAGGCATTGCAGTGGTTGCGGGAGCAGGAAGTCGCGGAAGCAGATGCCTGTCTGGCGCAATCGGGCTGCGCACCGCTTGCAGCCCTGCGGTTAAGCGCGGAAGATTACCAGTTGAAACGTGGCCAGATTCTGGAACAGCTTGTCGCGCCGGACCGATTTGACCCGCTTACCCTGGCGGAGCAGGGAGACAAGATGGAGTTGGCCTGGATCCTGAACTGGATGCAGCAGTGGGTCTATGATCTGGCAAGTATCGGCATTGCGGCGCAAGCACGATACCAGCCTGAACCGTCAGCGGAAATGATTCGCTTGGCAAAAACCATTAACTTGATAGAATTGTTTCGGTTCCAGCAGGAGTTATTGACTGCTCAGCGCGCATTGCATCATCCACTGAATAACCGATTGGTGCTGGAGCAATTGTTTTTTTCTTATTGGCAACTCGTGAATCGTCAGGACGCCGCTTATGTCTGATTTAAAAGCTTCAACCGTTACACGACCGGGCGTACTTTCCTTGGGTATCAAGGAAAAATCCGCGCTGTATGCGGCTTATATGCCTTATCTGAAGGGCGGAGGGATTTTCATCCCGACCAACAAGCCTTATCGACTGGGTGACGAGGTTTTTATGTTGCTCTCCTTGATGGAGGATCCGAACAAGTTGCCGGTAGCCGGTCGTGTTGTCTGGATCACCCCGGAAGGGGCGCAGGGTAATAAGGTGCAGGGAGTGGGCGTGCAGTTCGGCGATAACGAAAGCGGGGTCTCCGCGCGCAATAAAATCGAGGGCTTGCTTGGCGGCACCAAAACATCCCGCCCAACCCACACCATGTAGATGTAGAACCATTCAAGCCTCGCCGCCACCCTTGGGGCGGCATACTCTCGCGTAAGCCATGCTAGTCGATTCCCACTGTCACTTGAACTTTCCCGAGCTCGCCTCAAATCTGCCTGAGATATTCGCCAACATGGAGAAAAACGGGGTTGGCCTTGCACTATGCGTGAGCGTTAATATTCCGTATTTTCATGAGGTTATCACCATGGCTGAAACCCATCCTCAGATCTACGCATCGGCCGGAGTTCACCCCGATTATGAAGACGAGGAGGAGCCGACAGCTGAAAAACTGGCTGAATTGGCGAACCACCCAAAGGTGATTGCAATCGGCGAAACCGGTCTGGATTACTTCAGGCTGAAAGGCGACCTTGAATGGCAAAGGGAGCGCTTCCGCAACCATATCCGCGCCGCAAAACTCTGCGGCAAGCCATTGATTATCCATACTCGCGAGGCGGCAGCCGATACGCTGCGCATCATGGAAGAGGAGGGGGCGGCAAGCGTGGGCGGCGTAATGCACTGCTTTACCGAAAGCCTGGAGGTTGCGGAGCGCGCGATAGCTCTTGGCTTTTATATCTCTTTTTCTGGTATTGTTACCTTTAAGAATGCGATACAAGTCAAGGAAGTTGCAAAGAAAATCCCACTGGATAGAGTGCTGGTTGAAACCGATTCACCCTATCTTGCACCCGCCCCATTCCGTGGAAAAACCAACCAGCCGGCATATGTGAAGCATGTCGCAGAGGAAGTCGCACGATTGAGAGGGATAAGTGAAGAAGAATTGGCTGAGGCCACTACCAGAAATTTTAAGATCCTATTCAAAGTAAAATGATATATCGAATAGTAGGTAAGGCATTATTTCTGCTAATGTTGGTGAGCAATATTTCTTTAGCCAATGGATTTATTGATAATTTCTTTATATCGATTACTCTGGGGGATACTGGCGCAATCCAGCATTTTCTTGCCAGGGGTGTCGATGTCAATGTAATGGATGCCAATGGCAATACGGCCTTAATTATTGCCGCGCGCGAAGGGCAAAATGATATTTTGCGTACCCTCCAAATGTCCGGCGCGAAACTCAATACCAAAAATCAATTCGGCGAGTCGGCCCTCATGCTCGCGGCGCTCAATGGACACGCCCAGGTAGTCAACACTTTGCTAGGCCTGGGAGCGGATACAGGGGCAAACCATCAGGGCTGGACACCGATGATGTACGCGGCATTCTCTGGCCACGGCGAGATTGTCGAAAATCTGTTGCGGGCGGGTTCGGACGTGAATGCGACGACCAACAATGGTACAACAGCATTGATGCTGGCATCGAAAAGCGGACACATCGAAGTGGTAAAAGTACTACTCAAATATCACGCCAACGCGGGCATCAAGAATGAAAATGGTGCAACAGCCTGGAACTGGGCGATGGAGAGTGGCAATACCGATATCGCAAACCTTTTGCACAACAAAAGGTAGCTAGAATCGTTTTTCTTTGGGTTTTGGTAGTTCGTATAATGTATATTATGTAAAAATAATGGCGCACTGAGCTACCAAATTACACCACCCGCTCACGATTCACTCTCAACCCATTGCACGGCAAACCTGACCAGCTCCGTGGCATTTTTTAGCCCCAGCTTTCCCTTGAGATGGGCGCGGTGCGCTTCGACAGTTTTCACGCTGCGATTTAACTCTAAAGCAATTTCGCCGGTTCTGAGACCCTTGCCGATGAGCCGCAGAACATCAAGCTCCTTGTCGCTTAGGTGAGACACTTGGGACGTTGGGGTTTCGAATCGGTTGTTAATGATCCGCCGCAGTATCTTCGAGCGTATTTTGTCGCTGACATAAACTTCGCCGCTCAATATATGCCTGATTGCAATCAAGACCTTTTCTGTGGTCTCCTGCTTCATGATGTAGCCTTTTGCGCCGGCTCTCAACGCCCTTTCTGCGTAGTGAGATTCATCATGCATGGAAATCACCAGAATCTGTATTTCCGGGAAACGTGAGCTCAGGATTTTGACTAGCTCGATACCGGAAATGCCCGGCAGCGACATGTCTACAAGAGCGATGTCAGCGTTGCAGCAACCGTTTTTTTTGGTGATTGCCTCCAGAGCCTGATCTGCATCTCCCACCTCGCAGCAGACTCGCATATCGTCTTCGCGATCAATGAGCTGAGCGATACCCTGCCGCACGATAGGGTGGTCATCGACAATCAGTACGTTACTTTTCCTTCTGGGCTCAGGAGATACCTGGTGCCGGTCTGCTGGCGGCATTATTTTATCCTTCATGGCTACGACATGGATATCGATTCTTGTTTTTAGTCTTTTTCTATCTTCGCATTCTATACATGGGATCATGGCATGTGAAATATGTATTCCAACGTCAGAATCTCGTTATTTTCCGTGTTCAGAGAAGGAGGCGCCATTCATGGCAGCGAAATCGGCAATCTGACCGAGCAGCCTAGGCAGCATCCGGTTGGCAGCGATGACGCCTCCGTAAGGGTCGTCGGTCGGCGTTGCTTCGGCCGCATCGAATACCTGGGTTGCCAATACACGGTAGCTCGCCTGCTCTACCAGTTGGACGCGCAGCTTCATGTGCAAACGACTGGGCGAGGTGGTAAATTCCTGTTGCAGCAAGGTGATTTCTGTATCCAGACGCACGTCGCCCTTGACCATGCCATCAGTGGGCGTTACCGCATTGAAGCCTGTCCGCAGCTCCAGCGCGCGCACCAGGAGTGGGCCCAGCATTTTTGCTGGCGTTTCGGCCCAGCGATTTTTGGCAAAATATTCTAGTCTATGGGGCTGACGTAAATAAGCCATGCGCACGGTGTCGTAACCAGGTGCAGCGCGCGGCGGACTGACAGTCAGCGCAAGCGGGATGGATTTGACCTGTTCTGTGCGGTCAAGTTGTGCTTCCAGCAGATAGGTGCGTACCGATTCTGCTTCAGTCGGACGCAAGGTGGAGCAGCCTGCCAGCGCCAAGGCGGCCAGCGCTGCGGCGATTTTGGCAGCCAGTTTTTTTCCTGGGAAATGTTTCAATTCTCTCTCCTCCCCTTATTCGCCAGGCCCTGGCTCAGGCTGAGGCTTGCCAAACAGAAGTGCGTTAGGGTTGCGTTCCAGTTGGTCGCTGACACGGTGCAGGGAAGCGCTCAGCTCTCTCAGGTCATCCACCAGCAGCTGCATGCCCTGCAGCGTGCCGGGCACGGCAGCGGCAGTGCGGGAGGTCTCGTTGGCCAGTCGCTCGACCGCTCCGGCGCTGCGCCCTGCCCGTTCGATCAGGCGGCCCAGCTCGGCGCTGGCACGGGCGCTGTGTTCCAGCGTCTTGGCTGCATTGCTCACTCCAGCTTCGATAGCCGCGGAGCGCGCTGCCAGCGTGCGCGTCACCGCATCGATCTGTGCGAGGCTGCGCTTGAAAGCGCGGCGATTGTCCTCGTCCAGCACTGCATTAATGTTGTCGGAGACGCGGCTGACGTTCGTCAGCAGGCTGGTCAGCGCCGTATCCATACGCGCCATCAGCGATGGTCCAGTGTGTATCACCGGGTATTTCTCATCGCGCTTTGTTTTCAATAGCGGGGACTGCAGGCTGCCGCCGCTAAGCTCGACATAGGCGATGCCCGTCAGCCCCTGCGTGCGCAGTACTGCCACCGAATCCTCCTTGACCGGTGTGCCGCGTTCAATTTTGAGCAGCAGCCGTACCCTTTCGGAGTTGGCGGGATCGAGTGTGATGTCGCGGACATTGCCAACTGCAACGCCACGGTATTTGACTGGCGCATTCAAATTCAGCCCTGAAACCGATTCGTTCATGTAAGCGTAATAGGTGTCGTAAATTTTGTAGTATCTGCCACCGGTTCCGAGCCAGAGGAGAATGGCAATCAGCGCTGCAACCAGCGTCAAGGTGAACAGCCCGACGATAGCGAAATTTACTTTTGATTCCACGTTTGCTCCCAGGCCGCACGTCCACGCGGTCCGTAAAAATATGCGCGCACCATGGGATGATCCGATTTGGATAGCTCCTCCATGGTGCCCTCCCCCAGCACGTGCCCATCGCCCAGGATCGCCACCCGGTCGGCTACGCCCCATAATAGATCGATGTCATGGGTAATCATCAGGATGGTCAGTCCAAGCAATTCTTTCAAGTGCCGCACCAATTCGTCAAGACTGTTGGCACTCAACGGGTCGAGGCCGGCAGTGGGTTCGTCCAGGATCAGCAACTCCGGATCGAGTGCGATGGCGCGCGCCAGGGCCGCCCGCTTGCGCATGCCGCCGGAAAGCTCGGCGGGGTATTTGGCTCCGGCGCTGTCCGGCAACCCCACCAGAGCGATTTTGATGGCGGCGATCTCGTCGATCAATTCACTGCTCAGATTGGTGTGCTCACGCAGCGGCATGCCGACATTTTCCGCTACAGTGAGCGCGCTGAACAGCGCGCCGCGCTCGAACATGACACCCATGCGGCGACGCATGATCGTGGCCTGATCGCTGCGCATGCCCTGCACTTCACATCCAAACACCTTGATCGAGCCGGATTCAGGCTGCTGGAGCTGGATGATTTCGCGCAACAGAGTGGACTTTCCGCAGCCGCTGCTGCCGGCCAGAGCAAAAATTTCGCCGCGTAGAACGACGAGGTTCACGTCATCATGCACCACCGCATCGCCAAAGCGGGTGTGAAGGTGGCGGATTTCAATAATCGGATCGCTAACATCATTCATATTTTCAGCCAGCTGAAGATCACGGAAAACAAGGCATCGAAAACAATCACCAGAAAAATTGCCTGCACCACGCTGACCGTGGTCTGGTGGCCCACACTGTCGGCGCTGCCACTCACCCGGAAGCCCTGGAAACACCCTACCAGTACGATAATCGCTGCAAAAACCGGGGCCTTGCCGAGGCCCACCAGAAAAGAACTCACTTTGACGGCATCATCGAAACGATCGAGAAAATCGGCAAAACCGACATTGAGCTGGGTTTTGGCCACGATCATGCCACCCAGCACGCCAAGGATGTCCGCGTATACCGTGAGCAACGGCAGCGCCACCAGCAGCGCCAGCATTTTGGGCAACACCAGCAGTTCCATGGGAGAAACGCCGATGGTGCGCAGGGCATCGATTTCTTCGGTGACTTTCATGGTGCCGATCTGTGCCGCGTAAGCCGAGCCGGAGCGTCCGGCGACGATGATGGCGGTCAGCAGCGGCGCCATTTCGCGCAGGATGGAAAGCCCCACCAGGTCGGCCACGAAGATATTGGCGCCGTAGCGTACCAGTTGCACCGAACCCTGGAAGGCGACGACCACCCCTATCAGGAAGGCCAGCAACCCCACGATGGGCAAGGCATTGAATCCCGCGATCTGCAGGTTGTACAGGACGGCTCGCCAACGGATGCGTGAGGGGTGCGCCAGAGCGCGCAGCATGGCAACGACGATTTCACCCAGAAAGGCAAGAAGTCCATTGAATTCATCCACGTGGCGCCAAACAATGCGACCGAACCGGTTCAGAAAGCTGTGGCGTAGCAAGCCAGGGGCGCGCTCTCCGGATGCATGCGTTTGAATCAGCTGCAATAGTGCTTGATACTCCGGGCACAACCCCCGAATCGTAACGTTAAGCCCCATGCGCTCAAGCTGCCGCAGGGTGCGGAAGATCAGCCAGGCGCCCACGCTATCCAGGGCGGTAACGGCCGTGCTTTCAATAATCACGGCGCCGGATGCAGGCCAGGCAAGTTGCGCGATATGACGCTCCAGCGGCGGGATGGCCCGCAGTGTCCACTCCCCGGAGCAGCGCATAATCGCGGCCTCGTGCGTTTTTTCGAGGTTTGCTTCAGCTTTCGGTGCGAGAGTGGAGGCGCTCATGCAGAGACCTTATGAAACAACCATGGTGGTCAAATTTCGCGGCGCTCCAGGATGGCTTGCGCCAGAGTGCCGCTGTCCACGTGCTCAAGTTCGCCGCCAACCGGCAGACCGCGCGCTATGCGACTGGCTTTCAAGCCGCGCGAGCGCAGAATTTCGCCGATGTAATGAGCGGTGGCCTCTCCCTCAACGGTGAAATTCGTCGCCAGGATCACCTCTTTCACCGCGCCGTCAGTGGCGCGCTGGATCAGCCGGTCGAGATGAATCTCCTTCGGACCGATGCCGTCGAGCGGGCTGAGCCGGCCCATCAACACGAAATACAGACCATGGTAGCTCTGGGTCTGCTCCATCATCATCAGGTCAGCGGGCGTTTCCACAACACACAGCAGGGAGGCGTCGCGCCTCTCCGAGCGGCAGAGAGAGCAGACCTCCTCCTCGGTAAAACTGTTGCACAGCCGGCAATGGCGGATGGTGTCGAGGGCCTGCGTCAGCGCACCAGCCAGTTTCGTGGCGCCTTTCTGGTCGCGCTGCAACAAGTGGTAGGCCATGCGCTGGGCTGATTTGGGCCCGACTCCAGGCAGGCAACGCAGGGCTTCGATCAGGTTTTCGAGGCTGGACGGCGCTTTCACTTCAGAATGGCAGCTTCATTCCCGGAGGCAGCCCCAGGCCAGAGGTAAAGCCGCTCATTTTTTCCTGGGTGGTGGTTTCCACACGCCGCACCGCGTCATTTACCGCAGCAGCCAGCAGGTCTTCCAGCATTTCCTTGTCTTCACCCATCAAGCTGTCGTCGATGCTCACCCGCTTCACGTCGTGGCGGCAGGTCATCACCACCTTGACCATACCGGCACCAGCCTGGCCTTCGACTTCGACCGAGGCCAGTTTTTCCTGCATTTTCTGCATGTTTTCCTGCATTTGCTGGGCCTGTTTCATGATATTGCCCAATCCGCCTTTCAACATCGCGCTCTCCTGTCACTATAGGGGTTTAATCGAGGGTTCAATGATTTTTGCGTCAAAATTTTCAACCAGCTTGCGCACGAACGGATCCTGCTCGATCGCGGCCACTGCCAGCGACTGTTTTTCCTGTTTCTCACGGTTTTCGATCTGGGCCGGGGTGTCTCCGGTTACGCTGCCCTCGGCAATGTTGAGCCTGACCGGTTCGGCAAAGTGCTCGGTCACGGCCGCCCTGAGCTTGTCCTGGTAAGGCTTCTCCATCAGGTGGCGATGCTCCTGTGGCACGCATAGCTCCAGCAGGCCGTTGTCAAAGGATTTCAGCTCGCAGTGCTGGGCCAGCATCTTGGCCATACCCCCCAGTTTGAGCTGGTTGACCAGGCTGTGCCAGTCACCGGTGAAAGGGGGGGGGGTTCCCAGAGGGGTATTTGTCTGGGCAGCGGGAGTTGGCATTTCAGTCGGTCGCTCCTCCTTGCGCACAACGGGTCTGGCCGCAGGAATCGGCCGTGGAATTTCGCGTCGAGCCGCAGGCTGGGGCGCTTCCTCCAGAGTAAAAGCCAGCATCCGCAACAAAGTCATGCTGAATCCGGCGAACTCATCCGGCGCCAGATGCAAGTCGCGTCGGCCATGCAGAGCGATCTGGTAACACAACTGCACCTCGTCGGCACCAAAAAGCCGCGCCAATTCGAGCAGTTTCACCCGTTCCGGCAGTTCCTCGCCGAGCGCCTCCGGGATAGTCTGCGCCAGGGCAACCTGGTGCAGCAGCGAGCCTATATCCTGCAAGGCCGCCTCGAACGACAGGCTGCGTTCTTCCATCCGTTCGGCCGCAGCAATCAGAGCCGGCCCGTCCTTGGCAGCCAAGGCGCCGAGGATTTCAAGCAGGTAGGTCTGGTCGATCGAACCCAGCATGTCGCGCACCTGAGCCTCCCCCACCTTGCCGCCGCTGTAAGCGATGGCCTGATCGAGAAGAGACAGGGCGTCGCGCATGCTGCCCTGGGCGGCGCGTGCCAGAAGTTGCAACGCCGCCTGCTCGAAAGGGATGTTTTCCTGCGCCATGACGCTTTGCAGATGGCCGACAATCAACAAGGGAGGCATTTGTTTGAGATTGAATTGCAGGCAGCGCGACAGCACCGTGACTGGAATTTTCTGCGGATCGGTGGTGGCAAGGATGAATTTCACGTGTTCAGGCGGTTCTTCCAGCGTTTTCAGCATGGAATTGAAGGCCGCCTTGGAGAGCATGTGCACTTCGTCGATCAAATAAACCTTGAATCGTCCGGCGGTCGGCGCGTACTGGGCGTTGTCCAGTATCTCGCGCATATTGTCGATGCCGGTGTTGGAAGCGGCGTCCAGTTCCAGCAGATCGATAAAACGCCCGCTGTCGATTTCGCGGCAAGCGGAACATTGCCCGCAGGGCGAAGAGGTGATGCCGGTTTCGCAGTTGAGCGCTTTAGCCAGTATCCTTGCCAGCGTGGTTTTGCCGACGCCTCGCGTGCCGGTAAGCAGATAGGCATGGTGCAGACGTTGCTGATCAAGGGCATTGGAAAGCGCCTTGACAACGTGCTCCTGGCCCACCAGTTCAGTGAAGGTTTTGGGGCGCCATTTACGCGCCAGAACTTGGTAACTCATGGGGGAGATTGTATCAGAATCCGCCCTGCCAGGCAGAGCTGAGCGCCAAGCAGTTTAGGGGTGGCGAGCCCAACCCCCGGCACTTGCAATAAATAGCTGTGGCTGCTTCCTTCCGGACCTGACCAGGTTCACTACCTTGCAATGCGGGGAGGCCCGCCATAAATCTGGCGGAGAGGGGGGGATTCGAACCCCCGTCAGGATATTATCCTGAACACGCTTTCCAGGCGTGCGACTTAAACCACTCATCCACCTCTCCGAAGAGCCGGGAAGGATAAACCAGAACCGGACTCGAATCAATATCCGGAGGAAATTTAGTTTCCTTCAGGAGGAGAAGTTACCGGGCGCATCAGCAGTGCCGGGATGGGTTTCTTCGCGGTCTGGCGCAGGTCGGAGCGGGATGTGGGCGCAGGTTGAATCGCTGCTTTCAGGATGGGAGGCGGCGTAACATAGGGCGCATCCAGCGAGTTGACGGGAGGGCGTGGGGCCACATTTCTACCCGCCCTGCCTTCCCGCCCTTCCCTGTTGCGTGGCTGTTCCGCAGGCCGCGGCTCACGCCGAGGCCGGTCTGCGAATCCGGCTCGGGCTGCTATCTGGGCGGCTGCACCAGGCTCAAAGCCAGGCACGGTTTTTCTGGGCAATTCACGCTTCAACATGGATTCAATTTCTGCCAGCATCCTTAGTTCGTCCGCGCACACCAGCGAAATAGCCTCGCCGCTGCTGCCGGCGCGACCGGTTCGGCCGATGCGATGGACGTAATCTTCCGGCGCGTTGGGCAGGTCAAAATTCACCACATGGGGAAGCTGGTCGATATCCAGGCCGCGAGCGGCGACATCGGTCGCGACGAGAACCCTAACCGTGCCTGCCTTGAATTCCGCCAGCGCCTGGGTACGCTGCTGCTGGCTCTTGTCGCCGTGAATCGCGGTGGCGCTGATACCGTCCTTCTCCAGTTGTTGGGCAAGGCGGCTGGCGCCATGCTTGGTTCGGCTGAATACCAGGACTTGTTGCAGATTTTCAGACTTGATCAGGTGCGCCAGCAGATCGCGCTTGCGTTCGTGGTCGACCGGATAGATCACCTGGGTGACATTCTCGGCAGCGGCATTGCGGCGCGCCACTTCGATCAGCACCGGATCGGTGAGCAATTGATCCGACAGTTTCTTGATTTCGCCGGCGAAAGTGGCAGAAAATAGCAGGTTTTGCCGCTTCGCCGGCAATAGGGCAATGATGCGCTTGATATCGGGGAGAAAGCCCATGTCCAGCATGCGGTCGGCCTCATCCAGCACCAGGATTTCCACCTTGGACAGATTGACGGTTTTCTGCTCGACGTGGTCGAGTAACCGCCCGGGTGTTGCCACCAGGATTTCCACCCCGCTTTTCAGCGCGGCGATCTGTTCTTTAATGTTGACTCCGCCAAATACCACGGTGGATTTCAACGGCAGGTATTTGCCATAAGTCTGTACGCTTTCTTCGACCTGCGCGGCCAGTTCCCGGGTCGGAGTGAGGATCAGTGCGCGTACCGGGTGTTTGGCTGGCGAAGTGCTGGTGTTGGCATGGACGCTCAGAAGCTGGAGCAAAGGCAGGGTAAAGCTGGCGGTTTTGCCGGTGCCGGTCTGGGCGCCACCCATGAGGTCGCGCCCTTCCAGTACGACTGGAATGGCTTGAGCCTGGATCGGTGTAGGCTCGGTGTAGCCTTGTTCGGCAACAGCGCGCAGCAGTTCGGCCGAAAGGCCGAGATTTTCAAACGACATGTATTGCATCTCCTAACGCTTCGCGATGTTCGTATTACGTCGGCCCGCAAAATATTCAGCCGGTCCAGGCAGCTCGTGACAAAGTTAAAACTCGGGGTGGGGTATACTACGCGGGCTTGTGTGGCATACCGGATTGCACGACAACAAATCCTTGCCGCGCGATTATACTCCAGCCAAATCAATTTACCAAGTGACTGATATATCGATTTTTTTCAACCGATTGCAGAAAAACTTCCGGCACTGGGCGAAGTGGGCAAAACGGCGCGGCATCAGCTGCTACCGTGTCTATGACCGCGACGTACCGGAGTTTCCGGTTGCGCTGGATGTGTACGAGCAACGGGCGCACCTGCAAGAATTCGACACCGGCTGGCAGATCGGCGAGGAGGAGCATGAACGCTGGGTGGAAAGCGTGCGCACCGTGGCGAGCGAGGTGCTGGCACTGCCTCTTTCCGCCATCTTCTTCAAGCAAAGGCGGCGTCAGCGCGGCCTGCTGCAGTACGAAAAAACCGGCGCCCGGGGCGAGGATTTTATCGTGCACGAAGGCGGCCACCGGTTTATCGTCAATCTGGAAGAATATCTCGACACCGGTCTGTTTCTCGACCACCGCGGCACCCGGCGCCTGGTTCAGGAGAAAGCCGCTGGCAGGCGATTTCTCAATCTGTTCGCCTATACCGGCAGTTTCACGGTCTACGCCGCCGCGGGCGGCGCCAGTCGCTCAACCACCGTGGACCTGTCCAATACCTATCAGGATTGGGCGCGACGCAACTTCGAGCTGAACGGCATGAATCTGGAGCAACATGAACTGGTGCGCGCCGATGTGTTCAGCTTTCTGGACGACGAAGTAAGACGCGGGGAACATTACGGCCTGATCGTCATGGATCCGCCCACTTTCTCGAATTCCAAGAAAATGAGCGGCGTGCTCGACGTGCAACGCGACCACGCCCGGCTGATCAACCAGTGCCTGAAACTATTGCCGGGAAGCGGCGAACTGTTCTTCTCGACCAACCTGCGCAGCTTCCAGCTCGACGAGACAGCGCTGGCAACGAAAAATATCAAGGAAATTTCCAGCCAGACCGTCCCAGAAGACTTCCGCAACAAGAAAATTCATCGCTGCTGGCTGATCGGAAAACGCTAGAAAGTCACGGAAGGGGCGCTGGCGAGGTACACGGAAATTCAGCCTGATCGGTTTTACCTGATGCTTCGCTATCGGCAACCTCGACCATGGGTGGCAAAGAGACGGCCATTTCAGCAAAGGGCGGCATCTCCCGGGTTGGCACGTCGAGAATCTTGCCCCACTGCTGCCATTCGCTGACGACAAGATCGCTCAGGGTCATCAGCGCTTCAGCATCGATGCCGAGGCGAGCGCCAAGTACGTACAAACCCGGCAGCAGCGCGCGGCGCGAGATTTCGTCCGCTATGCAGAGGTTTGCCAGGTTGCGGGACAAGTGTAACGAATGCACCAGCGTATAGGCCCGCGAGCCCGCCTGAAAATCCCCTTTTTCCGGATGTTCATGGTGGTAAACCGTTTCAATAAGAATGACGGGGAACCCCCATTCCTTGAGCAGAGCGGCAGTCAATTCGTTGTGATCGGTGTCAAATTGCTCCTGCTCCAGACGGATCAATTCATCAGGGGGTGCACCCGCTACGGTGTTGAGAACTTTTGCATACTTGTCGGGAAACAGGGTGGCCAGCGCCAGCCTTCCAATCCCACTCAGCAAACCGCAGGTAAATGTTTCCTCGCCCGATGTTTTGACGTGTGCGCTCAGCGCTTGGTTGGCAATGGCTGTAGCCAGTGAGCTTGACCAGAATTCCTGGTAATTGAAAGCATTGCATTTGCCATTGCGATGATTGGATAAAACCGAAAACCCCAGCACCAGCTGGCGCACCATGGGCAGGCCGATCAACATCACCGCACCGGGAACCGAAGCGATGGGGCGGCGCGTATTGAAATGAGGCGAATTGGAGAATTTGATCAAACGCCCGGAAAGAGCGGGATCGGTTTGTACGACGTGCGCTATATCCAGGACGGTTACGTCATCCTGCTGCATCAAATTCAACAAGACAAGCGCCACGCCTTTCGGGGAGGGCAACTGCCCCGTGGCCTTCAGCTCCTTGAAGCGGTTCTGGTTGATAATTTCCATTTCTGCCTCGTGATTTTTATGCTGCTAGAACATCAGGTTACGGAATAACGCCCAATAATACAAACGGTGAGGCTCCAAATAGTCAAGTAAATCAGTTCATTTTCATTTTTCAAGGCAAATGCGGTTGAGCCAGGTACTGGCGCGTCTGCATTTCCGTTAACCGGCTGATGGTGCGCTCGAATTCCGACCCGCCCGCATACAGTTCCTGCGGCGGCACCTGCGCCGACACGATCAGCTTCACCCGCCGGTCGTAGAATTCATCCACCAGCCAGGTAAAGCGCCGTGCTTCCGCCGCCTGTTCAGGCGTCATTTTCGGAATACGGGAAATCAGCACGGTATGGAAGCGCCTGGAAATTTCAATGTAGTCAGCCTGCCCTCGCGGCGCACCGCAAATGGTCTGGAACTCGAACCATACCACGCCGGGCGCAGTGCGTTTTGTGGCTATCTGGCGGCCTTCGATCTTTAGGGAAACATGGCTTTCCCCTTCCCCGCCGGCCAGGCTGGAAAAAGCAGCAGCCAGTTCGGTTTCAGCCGTTTCATTAATGGGGAGGTGGTAGGCCCCGGCCTTTTCCAGCATGCGCAGCCGGTAATCGACGCCGGCATCGATTTCAACCATCTCCAGCCGTTCCTTGAGAAGGGTGATGGCGGGCAGAAAGCGGCTGCGCTGCAGGCCGTGCATGTAAAGTTCATCCGGTTTATGGTTTGAGGTGGCGACCAGTACCACACCCTGCTGCAGTAGTTCGCGCAGCAGCCGTCCCAGCAGCATGGCATCGGCGATATCGCTGACGTGGAATTCATCGAAACAGAGCAGGCGCGCCTGCTGCGCAATGCGCTGCGCCACGATTACCAAAGGGTCGGCGTGATGCTTGATGGTGTCGAGCTCGGCGTGGACATCCTGCATGAAGCGATGAAAATGCACCCGCTTTTTTTGCTCGAACGGCACGCTGGAGAAAAAGGCATCCATCAGAAAGCTTTTCCCGCGGCCGACCCCGCCCCACAAGTACAAGCCGCGAACAGGATGTTGTTTTTTGCCTAATAATTTGTGCAGAAACCGACTGTTGCGAGCTTCGCTTTCCAACAAGGAATCGTATAGGCGCTGCATATGACCCACAGCGCGCTGTTGCGACTCATCCAGCACAATACCGCGCTGGCGGGCTCGCTGGTTGACGTGTTCCGCCAGGTTCATGTTCAACACGCCGCCAGCAAACATTTAACCGTAAAACCGTAATTAACCACGAATGACACGAATGTTCACGAATGAACACAAATAGTTAACAACAAATAACGTCTCACCAAACAAGCGAATCGAGCGGCAACGCTAACTCTTTGATTATTAGTGAACATTCGTGTTGTATTCGTGTAAATTCGTGGTTAATCGTTTTTTTTAAATATGAATCGACCGCTTGGCCACGCCCAGTGCTGCTTCATGCAATGACTCCGAAAGCGAGGGGTGGGCATGCACGATGCGGGCGATGTCCTCGCTGCTCGCCGAAAACTCCATTGCTACCACCGCTTCCTGGATCAATTCGGAGGCGCACGGGCCGATGATGTGCACGCCGAGAATGCGGTCGGTTTTGGCATCGGCCAGTACCTTGACCAGGCCGGTTGTTTCCTGCAAGGCATGGGCGCGACCGTTGGCGCTGAACGGGAAGGTTCCCTTGCAGTACTCCACCCCGGCGACTTTCAGCGCCTGCTCGGTCTGCCCCACCCAGGCGATTTCCGGCGAAGTGTAGACCACCCAGGGAATAGTTGCGTAATTGACGTGTCCGGCCTGACCGGCGATCAGCTCGGCCACCGCGACGCCTTCTTCCGAACCTTTGTGCGCCAGCATGGGCCCGCGCACCACGTCGCCAATGGCGTAGATGTTCGGCAAGTTGGTGCAGCAATGCTCGTCGACGTCAATATACCCCTGCTCATCGAGCTTGAGCCCGACCTTGCCGGCTTCCAGGCCGGCAGTGTTGGGGGCGCGTCCGATCGCCACAATCAGCTTGTCGAATAACAGCTTCTGGACGCCTTCCTTGTTTTCGAATTCGACAGCGACGTTTTTTCCGCTCACCTTGATCGAGGAGAACCTGACGCCACGATGGATCACCAACCCTTGCCGCGTAAAGATGCGCAGCGCCTCGGCTGCGAGCTGGTCATCCACGCTGGGCAGGAAAGCATCGGCTGCCTGGAGCAGGGTGACATTCGACCCGAGCCGGCGCCATACGCTGCCCAGCTCCAGGCCGATGACACCGGCGCCGATGATGCCGAGCCGCTTCGGCACTTCCTTGAAGTCGAGCGCGCCGACATTGTCCACCACCCGCTTGTTGTCCACCGGCACCTGCGGCAGTTGACGCGAAGTGGAGCCGGTGGCGATGATCACGTGCCGGGCTTCGACCGATTCCGTCTTTCCGTCATGCCGCACCACTTCGAGTTTCCATGGTGCGCCGGTGCCGGCAAAACTGGCCCGGCCATGGATGAGGGATACCTTGTTTTTCTTGAACAGCACCGATATCCCGTTGGTCAGGGTACGCACGATCTTTTCCTTGCGCGCCAGCATGGTGCCGACATCCAGCTTCAGCCCCTCGACCGTGATGCCGTGAGCGGGAAAGCTGTTCTGGATGCGCGCGTAGTTCTCCGAGGATTCGAGCAGCACCTTGGAGGGAATGCAGCCGACGTTGAGGCAGGTTCCGCCCAGACTGGCCTTGCCCTCCCCGTTTTTCCAGTCGTCGATGCACAGCGTATTCAGCCCGAGCTGGGCGCAGCGGATTGCCGAGACATAGCCAGCCGGGCCGGCGCCGATTACCGCCACATCATAGGTTAAGGACATGATTTTATCCCCTATATCTGCAGCAGCATGCGCGCCGGATCTTCCAGCGCTTCCTTGATCGCCACCAGCGACAGCACCGCCTCACGGCCATCGATGATGCGATGGTCATAGGACAGCGCCAAATACATCATCGGCCGGATGACGATCTGGCCGTTTTCCACCACGGGGCGATCAGTGGTCTTGTGCATGCCGAGGATGGCCGACTGCGGCGGATTCAGAATGGGCGTCGACATCATCGAACCGAATACGCCGCCGTTGGAAATGGTGAAGGTGCCGCCGGTGAGCTCCTCGATGGTCAGCTTGCCATCTTTGGCGCGGACGCCGAAATCGGCGATTTTCCTCTCGATCTCGGCGATGGAAAGCTGGTCGGCATCGCGCAGAATCGGCACCACCAGACCCCGTGAGCTGCCCACCGCGACGCCGATGTCGTGGTAGCCATGGTAGACAATGTCTTTGTCGTCGATGGAGGCATTGAGGATCGGGTATTTCTTCAGCGCAGCGATCGCTGCCTTGACGAAGAAGGACATGAAACCGAGTTTGACGCCGTGTTCCCTCTCGAATTTTTCCTTGTAGCGGTTGCGCAAATCCATCACCGGTTGCATGTTGACTTCATTGAAGGTGGTGAGGATGGCAGCGGTTTGCTGGGCCGCTACCAGGCGCTCAGCGATGCGGGCGCGCAGCCGGGTCATCGGCACGCGCTGTTCCGGACGGGTGCCCGCAGGAATTGCAGGCACCGCTGACGGGGCGTTAACCGGCGCAGTGATCGCCGCTGGACCAGCCGGTTTTTCGAGATGGGCCAGCACGTCTTCCTTCGTGATGCGCCCCCCCTGGCCGCTGCCTCTGATTTCCGACGGATTGAGATGATGTTCGGCCACCAGTTTACGCACCGCCGGGCTGAGCAAGTGCTGAGTTCTGAGCGCTGAGTCCGAAGTGTTTTTCTCAGGACGCAGCACTGCTGTTAACTCAGGACTGGCTTTACCCTCGGTGTCGATCACGGCGATCACCTCGTCACTGGCCACGGATTGGCCGTCTCCCTTGATGATTTTCGCCAACATGCCGGACTGGGGCGCGGGCAATTCGAGCACCACCTTGTCGGTTTCAACGTCGATCAGGTTCTCGTCGCGCGCCACGGCATCGCCTACTTTCTTGTGCCAGGAAAGCAGGGCAGCCTCGGAGATGGATTCGGATAAAACCGGTATTTTTACTTCAACTAGCATCTTAATAATCTCCGATAACTTAATGAGTTAATTATTATTTGTACTTTTTAAGCGCCGCCTCCACCAAGGCCTGCTGCTGTTCCTGATGCTTTGCGGCATAGCCCACCGCCGGCGATGCGGACGCGGGGCGTCCGGCATAGAAAAGCTGCTGCCTGGCCGACAGGCATTCGCGCAGATGATGCTGGGTCTGATACCAGGCGCCCTGGTTCATCGGCTCTTCCTGTGCCCACACCAGCTCCTTGACCTTCTTGTAGCGTTGCATCTCGGCCGTTAATAGCGCTGCCGGGAAGGGATAAAGCTGCTCGATACGGACGATGGCGATATGGTTGAGCTGTTGTTCGCGCCGAGCCGCCAGCAAATCGTAATAGACCTTGCCGCTGCACGCCACGACGCGGGTGACCTGGTCGGGATCGGTGACGTCCACTTCGCCGATCACCGGATGAAATTTCCCTCGCGCCAGATCTTCCAGCGAAGAAACTGCGTCCTTGTGACGCAACAAACTTTTCGGGCTCATCACGATCAACGGTTTTCGATAGGTCCGCACCATCTGGCGGCGCAGCAAATGGAAAATTTGCGCCGGAGTGGTGGGCATGCAGACCTGGATGTTGTCCTCGGCGCACAATTGCAGGTAGCGCTCCGGGCGCGCCGAAGAGTGTTCCGGCCCCTGCCCCTCGTAGCCGTGCGGCAGCAGCATCACCAGGCCGCATAGCCGGCCCCATTTGGCCTCGCCGGCGCTGATGAACTGGTCGATCACCACCTGGGCGCCGTTGGCGAAATCGCCGAACTGCGCCTCCCAGATCACCAGTTCGTTCGGCTCGCCCGACGCATAGCCGTATTCGAACCCGAGCACCGCCTCTTCAGACAGCACCGAGTCGATCACCACGAAGCGCGGTTGTTTGTCGGACACGTTCTGGAGAGGGATATACGCCCCGGCATCCCATTTTTCCCGGTTCTGGTCATGCAGCACGGCATGGCGGTGGAAAAACGTCCCACGCCCGCTATCCTGGCCGGAAATCCTTACCGCGAAGCCGTTTTCCAGCAAGGAGGCATAGGCCAGGTTTTCTGCCATCCCCCAGTCGAGCGGCAGCCGGCCCTCTCCCATCTGGCGGCGGTCGGCAATAATCTTCTCCACTCGCGAATGCAGCTTGAAGTTGGCGGGAACCGCAGTCAGCACGCCCGACAGCCGCTGCAGGTCGGCCAGCGGCACCGAGGTGTCGGCCGGATCATCCCATTTGCCTTTCCTGAAAGGCGACCAGTCCGTGGCATAGGATTTCCTGAAATTCGTCAGCACCGTTCTGGTCACGGAAACTCCGGCATCGAGATCCCGACGATAGGCGGCGATCATTTCCTCCGGCTCGTGCGGCGCCAGTACCCGCTCGGCCACCAGCCTGTCGGCGTAAAGCTTGCGCGTGCCGGGATGCTGGGCGATCTTCTTGTACATCAGCGGCTGGGTCACCAGCGGCTCATCCTGTTCGTTGTGGCCCAGGCGGCGGTAGCACACCAGGTCGATCACCACGTCCTTGTGGAAGGCCATGCGGTAATCGAGGGCAATTCCCGTCACCAGCAGCACCGCTTCCGGATCATCGCCGTTGACGTGGAAAATCGGTGCGCCCACCATCTTCGCCACGTCGGTGCAATACAGCGTGGAACGGGTGTCGCGCGGGTCGGAAGTGGTAAAGCCGATCTGGTTGTTGATGACGATGTGTACCGTCCCGCCGGTGCCATAGCCCCGTGTTTGCGACAGGTTGAGGGTTTCCATCACCACGCCTTGACCGGCAAAGGCAGCGTCTCCGTGGATCAGCACCGGTACCACCTGGTCGCCCAGCATGTCATGGCGGCGCTGCTGGCGCGCGCGCACCGAGCCTTCCACCACCGGATTGACGATTTCCAGATGCGAGGGATTGAACGCCAGCGTAAGATGCATCGGCCCGCCCGGGGTGGCAACGTCGGTGGAGAAGCCTTGATGGTACTTGACGTCGCCGGAAGCCAGTTTGCTGTGCGCGGCATGCTTGCCCTCGAATTCGAGAAACAGGTCGCTCGGCAGCTTGCCGATGGTATTGACCAGCACGTTGAGCCGGCCGCGGTGCGCCATGCCGATCACCATTTCCTTCACACCCTGGCTGCCGGAGCGCTGAATCAGGTGATCCAGCAGCGGAATCAGGCTATCGCCGCCTTCCAGCGAAAAGCGCTTTTGCCCGACATAGCGGGTGTGCAGGTATTTTTCCAGGGTTTCCGCAGCGGTGACCAGTTCCAGAATGCGTCGCTTGCTCTCGGGAGAAAATTGCGGCCGCGCCCGGTTGGTTTCCAGCCGCTCCTGGATCCAGCGTTTCTGGCTGGTCTCGGGAATGTGCATATATTCGGCGCCGATATTGCCGCAGTAGGTTTCCCTGAGAATGCGCAGGATATCGTGCAAGGTGGACTGCTCGGGCGCCACCAGGGAACCGGCTTTGAAGACCTTGGACAGGTCGGCATCGGTCAGGCCATAAGATTCCGGCAGCAATTCCGGCACCTCCGGCAATTGCTGGCGCTTGAGCGGATCGACGGTGGCGAGCTGCACGCCGCGGAAGCGGTAGGCGTTGATCAGTTGCAGCACCGCGATCTGTTTTCTGACCTGCGCATCGACATCGGCCGCCTGCACCGGAACGCAAGTCTGCTTGGCGCGTTCGGCGAAGGATTGCAGCACCGGGGAATGGGGAACATCCTTGGCGAGTGCCCCCGGCATTTTCTGCAGCCGGTTGAAATACTCCCGCCATTCCTCACCGACCAGGGCGGGATTGCTCAGGTATTGCTCGTACAGCTCCTCGATGAACGGCGCATTGCCGTCATAGAGGGCCGAATTGTCCTGCATCTCCTTCATTACGCCCATGTTCTTCTCTTCTCCTCCATGCTGTTTTATCTATCAACCATCAACCCTCAACCGCCTCATCGATTATTCGCGCAGGGATATCGGCACGAAATCCCTTTTCTTCGCCCCGAGGAACAACTGGCGCGGGCGGCCGATTTTCTGCTCGGGGTCTGAAATCATCTCGTTCCATTGACTGCTCCAGCCGATGGTGCGGGAAATGGCGAAAATCGCGGTAAACATGTTGGTCGGGATGCCGATGGCGCGCAGCACGATGCCAGAATAGAAGTCCACATTGGGATAGAGCTTCTTGGCGATGAAATACTCGTCCTCAAGGGCGATGCGCTCCAGTTCGAGCGCAATCCGGAACAGCCGGTCGTCATGGGCGCCGAGTTCCTTCAGCACTTCGTGGCAGGTTTGGCGCATCAGGTTGGCGCGCGGGTCGAAATTCTTGTACACCCGGTGGCCGAATCCCATCAGGCGGAAGGGATTTTTCTTGTCCTTGGCGCGCTCGATGAACTTCGGGATATTGGCAACGTCGCCGATTTCCTCCAGCATCTTCAGCACCGCCTCGTTGGCGCCGCCGTGAGCCGGGCCCCACAGCGAGGCGATGCCTGCGGCGATGCAGGCGAAAGGATTGGCGCCGCTGGAGCCAGCCAGTCGTACCGTCGAGGTGGAGGCATTTTGTTCGTGATCGGCATGCAGCGTGAAAATCCGGTCCATGGCCCTGACCATCACCGGGTTGAGCGCGTATTCCTCGCAGGGCGTGGAGAACATCATGTGCAGAAAGTTCGCTGCGTAGGAGAGCGAGTTTTTCGGATAGACGAAGGGCTGCCCAATGTTGTATTTGTAGCTCATGGCCGCAATGGTCGGCACTTTGGCGATTAAGCGATGGGCGGAAATTTCGCGTTGGCGCGGGTCGGCCACGTCGCCGGAATCCTGGTAAAAGGCTGACAGCGCTCCCACCACTCCCACCATCACCGCCATGGGGTGGGCATCGCGACGGAAGCCCTTGAAGAAGCTGGTCACCTGGTCGTGCACCATGGTGTGATGGCGGATGATGAAATCGAATTCCTGTTTCTGCTCCTTGGTGGGTAGTTCGCCGTAATAAAGCAGGTGACAGACCTCGATGAAATCCGCATGCTCGGCCAATTGCTCGATGGGATAGCCGCGGTAAAGCAGAATCCCCTCGTCACCATCGATGAAGGTGATTTTCGAGCTGCAACTGCCCGTCGACATGAATCCCGGGTCATAGGTGAACACCCCGTGTTTCCCCAGGTTGCGGATATCGATTACATCCGGGCCGAGAGTACCGGAAAGAAGCGGCAGTTCGATTTCCGCGCCGCCGTCGATTCTGAGATATGCCTTGCGTTCGCTCATGACTCGTATTTCCTTCGATCAATGTTTTGTTTTGGCAATGCTGTTCATTTAAGCAACCGTCCCATGTAGGTTGGGTTAGCGGCCTTATCGCGTAACCCAACAAACCCTAACATTCACCAAAAGTAGGCGTCTCTAGGCGAGGCCTGTGTTTATTAGGGCAGATTCAGGTTTGTTGGGTTACGGCGCAAAAAGCCGCGCCTAACCCAACCTACATATGATGCATCCTTTAAAATAAACAGTATTGCGATTAAAGGCACCGCTAACAGCGCCGGCATCAACTTCCGCGCAGTAACTGCAACACCGTTTTTATTTCATCATCCCCACAGGTTCCGCTGTTCTGGATCAGCCCCCATAAATCCGGGTCGGAACAAGCCAGCAGCCCCTTGAATGCTTCCACTTCCTGCGGCGTAAGCCGTTCGAAATTCTGCTCCATAAATCGCGCCAGAACAATGTCGAGTTCCAGCATGCCGCGCCGGCAGTCCCAGCGCAGCCGTCCCAAGGACGGCTCAGTGCTGAGTGCCGAGTCCTGAGTGCTGAGTTGGGCGGCGGGTTTTTTTACTTCGTCGTATCCAGGCAACATCTGTTTTCACCCCTCGAACTCAGGACTCGGCACTCAGCACTCAGGACTTCTGATTTACACTGTTCTTTTGACCAGCATTTCCTTGATCTTGCCGATTGCCTTGGTCGGATTCAAGCCCTTCGGGCAGACATCCACGCAGTTCATGATACTGTGGCAGCGAAATAACCGGTAGGGATCTTCCAGGTTGTCCAGGCGCTCGTTAGTAGCCTGGTCGCGCGTGTCAGCGATAAACCGGTAAGCCTGCAGCAATCCAGCCGGGCCGACGAATTTGTCCGGGTTCCACCAGAACGACGGGCAGGAAGTGGAGCAGCATGCGCACAGGATGCACTCGTACAGGCCGTCCAGCTCTTCCCGGTCTTCGGGGGATTGCAGACGCTCGATTTCCGGTTCCGGCTCGTTGTTGATGAGGTAGGGTTTGACCGAGCGGTATTGTTTGTAAAACTGGCTCAGGTCCACCACCAGATCGCGAATCACCGGCAGGCCGGGCAAGGGGCGCAGTTCGATCGGCTGCTTGAGCCCGGACAGCGGTGTAACGCAGGCGAGCCCGTTGCGTCCATTGATGTTCATTGCGTCCGAGCCGCACACCCCTTCGCGGCAGGAGCGGCGCACGCTCAGGGTTTCGTCCTGCGCCTTGAGCAGCAGGATGGCGTCGAGCAGCATCATGTTGCCGGCTTCGACATCCAGCTCATAGTCCCGCATGTGAGGCTTGGAATCGGTTTCCGGGTTGTAGCGGTAAATCGAGAAACGCATTTAATTCTCCCGTGAGGGGTGAGGGGTGAGGAGTAAAACCACAAGCGCACCGCTTTTGACTTTTCGCCTCACCCCTCACGCCAACTCCTTACTCAATAAACCCTTGCCTTCGGCTTGAAAGGCTCGACCGTCAACGGTTTCAGCCGTACCGGCTTGTAATCCAGCCGGTGTCCTTCGCTGAAATACAGCGTATGCTTCAGCCAGTGGTCATCGTCACGCAGCGGGTAATCGTCGCGCGCATGGGCGCCGCGGCTTTCCTGGCGGGCAGCGGCCGAAATCATTGTCGCCAGCGCGACCCCCATCAGGTTTTCCAGTTCGAGCGCTTCGATCCGGCCGGTGTTATAGATCCTGCTGTGATCGCGCAGCGCTACATCCGGCAGGCGCGCTGCGATTTCCAGCATTTCCCTTACCCCTTCCTGCAGCACCTCTTCCTTGCGGAACACGCCGCAGTGCCTTTGCATGGTCTTGCGCATCTGTTCGCGCAACTCGTCCACGCTAATGCCGTCGCGCCTGGCATCCCAGCGGCTCAGGCGCGCCATCGGCAGATCCAGGGCGCCATCCGGCACGGGCCGGGGGAACGGGTTTTCCTTCAGGAATTCGATGACGTGGTTGCCGGCGGCGCGTCCGAACACAATCAGGTCGAGCAGCGAATTGCTGCCCAGGCGGTTGGCGCCGTGCACCGAAACGCAGGCGCATTCGCCGATGGCGTAAAGCCCGATCACGGCCTCCTCCGGGGCGGTTCTGGTCGGCATCACCACCTGGCCTTGCAGATTGGTGGGAATGCCGCCCATCATGTAATGCACCGTGGGCACCACGGGAATCGGCGCCTCGATCGGGTCGACATGGGCGAACTTGATGGAAAGGTCGCGGATGCCCGGCAGGCGATGCTGGATCACCTCCGGACCGAGATGGTCGAGCTTGAGATAGACATGATCGCCGTCCTTGCCGCAGCCGCGCCCTTCGTGGATTTCCACCGCCATGGCGCGGGACACCACATCGCGGCTGGCAAGGTCCTTGGCGTTGGGTGCGTAGCGCTCCATGAAACGCTCTCCATTCTTGTTGACCAGGTAGCCGCCCTCGCCGCGCGCCCCTTCCGTCACCAGCACGCCGGCCCCGGCTATACCCGTCGGGTGGAACTGCCAGAATTCCATGTCCTCGAGCGGAATGCCGGCGCGCAGCGCCATGCCGAGGCCGTCGCCGGTATTGATCAGGGCATTGGTCGTGGCGCTGAAAATGCGCCCGGCGCCCCCTGTCGCCAGCAGCGTGGCGCGCGCCTCGATAAAGATCGGCTCGCCGGATTCAATCTCTAGCGCCACCGCACCCAGGGCATAGCCGTGTCCATCCATCACCAGATCGACCGCGAAATATTCCTCGAAAAAATGGGTCTTGGCCGCGATGTTGCGCTGGTACAGGGTATGCAGCATGGCGTGGCCGGTGCGGTCGGCGGCGGCACAGGTGCGCATCACCGGCGCTCCGCCGTAATTCTGCGTCATTCCACCGAACGGGCGCTGGTAGATTTTGCCATTGGGCAGGCGATCGAACGGCATGCCGAAGTGCTCCAGCTCTACCACCGCCTCGTTGGCCTGCCGGCACATGAACTCGATGGCATCCTGGTCGCCCAGGTAATCCGAGCCTTTCACCGTGTCATACATGTGCCAGTGCCAGTTGTCCTCGCTGACGTTACCCAGGGACGCGGCAATGCCGCCCTGGGCTGAAACGGTATGGGAGCGGGTCGGGAACACTTTGGACACCACCGCCACCTTCAGATTGGCGTGGGACAGTTGCAACGCGGCGCGCAGGCCCGCCCCGCCGCCTCCAATGATCAATGCATCAAAAGTGCGTTTGGCGATGGTCACTATCGGATACTCCATAAAATCTGCACCGACCATGCCGTGCAGCCGACCAGGGCAAGGATGACCAGCACTTCTGCCGTCAACCTGAGCGCGGTGTGGTGCACATAATCCATCAAGATGTCCCTGACACCCACCCAGGCGTGGAGATACAGGCTGAGCAGGAACAGCAGGCTGGCAAGCCGTACCCACTGGTTATGGAACAAACCGCTCCAGTCCGCAGACTGGAGCGGCTGATGGGTCAAAATAAAAACCATCATGAACACGGAGTAAATCGCCATCACGGCAGCCGTGACGCGTTGCATCAACCAGTCGCGCAGGCCGTAATGCGCGCCGCTGACGATACGATCTACCATAACCATATCCCTAACATTGCGGTCAGACCCAGGCTGAGAGCCATGACCAGAAAGCTGTTCCGGCGGGTTTCCTTCAGCTCCAGTCCGAGATGAAAATCCATGGCGAGAAAGCGCAGGCCGGAAAAGAAGTGATGCAGAAAACCCCATAGCAGCAGAATCAGCACCATCTTGGTCAGCGGGTTGCCGAAACCCTGCTTGACCTTCTCAAAGGTTTCCGCAGATTCGAGCGTAAGCTGAAAGACGGCAAGGAACAGGGGGATTGCGACAAACAGCAGCGCGCCGCTGATCCGGTGCAGGAAGGAAACGACACCCGGCAGGGGCAGCCTGATCCTGAACAGATTGAGGTTCCTGGGGCGTCGCTTTGCCATAATCGCCACTATTCGACCGCGTTGGCCACTGCCTTTGGAATGCGCTCGATCAAGCGGGGATCGAATGGCTTGGGCAGGATGTAGTCCTTGCCGAACGCCATTTCTTTGGCGTTGTAAGCCTTGAGCACCTCTTCCGGCACCGGCTCGCGAGCCAGTTCGGCCAGCGCTTTCACGGCGGCGATCAGCATTTTCTCGGTGATCTGTTTGGCGCGGGCATCCAGCGCGCCGCGAAAAATGAACGGGAATCCCAGCACATTGTTGACCTGGTTGGGGAAATCGGAGCGCCCGGTGGCCATGATCAGGTCGTCGCGCGCCGCGTGGGCTTCACTCGGCAGAATTTCGGGATCGGGATTGGCCATGGCAAATACAATCGGTCTGGGCGCCATGCTTTTTACCATCTCCTGGCTGACCAGGTTGGAACTGGAAACACCGATGAACACATCCGCGCCATTCATGGCATCCGTCAGCGTGCGCAGCGGGGTATCCCTGGCGAACTCCTGCTTGTAGGCATTCAGGTCAGTGCGTCCGGCGTGGATTACGCCCTTGCTGTCCACCAGCAGCATGTTTTCCTTTTTCGCTCCCATCGAAATCAGCAGGCGCATTCCTGCCAGTCCGGCAGCACCGGCGCCGAGGCACACCAGCTTCACGTCCTCCAGTTTCTTGCCCTGGATTTCCAGTGCGTTGAGCAGGCCGGCGCAGATGATCACCGCAGTACCGTGCTGGTCATCGTGAAAGACCGGAATATCCAGACGCTCCTTGAGCGCCTTCTCGATCACGAAGCAGTGCGGTGCGGCGATATCTTCCAGGTTGATGCCGCCGAAGGTCGGCGAAATATTAACCACGGTTTCGATGAAGGACTCGATGCTGGGCGCGCTGACCTCGATATCGAACACGTCGATATTGGCAAAGCGCTTGAACAGGATGCCCTTCCCTTCCATCACCGGCTTGCTCGCCAGCGGCCCCAGATTGCCCAGGCCGAGAATGGCGGTGCCGTCGGTGATGACCGCGACCAGGTTGCCCTTGTTGGTGTAGCGGTAGGCGTTTTCCGGATTTTTGGCGATTTCGCGCACCGGCTCGGCCACGCCGGGGGTGTATGCCAGGGAGAGGTCCCGCGCTGTGGCGCAGGGTTTGGAGGATTCAACCGAAATCTTTCCCGGTCGGGGAAACTCGTGATAATCAAGCGCCTGTTGATGCAAGGTGGTCATGCTTTTAGTCCTAAGTTCTAAAGTCCTGAGTCCTGAGTGCTGAGTCCTGAGTGCTGAGTCCCTTTACTCAGGACTCAGGACTGCTTTTAACTCAGGACTGCTTTTACCCCAGCTCGTTCAGGTAGCAGTGATGTTGCGTGTTGCAGCGGCTGACGCGCCATTCTACCGGCTGATCGCCGTAAGTATAAGCCACCCGGTCGATATCCAGCAGCGGCGCATTCGACGGGATGCCGAGCAGGCCCGCGGCAGCTTCGTCCGCCGTGACGGCCCGGATGCGCTCCTCGGCACGGATGATCCGGGTGCCATAGCGGGATTCATAAAGACTGTAGAGGGTACCCTGAAACTCGGTGATCAAAGCATCGCTGAGTCCCTTGAACAAGGTGGCGGGCAAGCAGATATCATCCAGAATCACCGGCTCTCCAGAAAACCGCAGCAGACGTCGCACCATCATGACCGCCGCTCCGCGCTTCAGCCCGAGCCGCTCCGCGGCTGTGCTGTCGGCCTTGCCGCGCTCGCAATGCAGCACCTCGCTAACCGGGGATTCCTTCTTGCCGCTCAACTCGACGATACGCAGGAAACGGTACTGGGTATGCCCCTCGGTATGGGTGGCGACGAATGTCCCCTTCCCCTGGCGCCGTACCAGAATGTTTTCCGCTGCCAGCTCGTCGATCGCCTTGCGCACCGTTCCCTGGCTGACCTTGAACCGGCTCGCCAGTTCCATCTCGCTGGGAATGACCTCGCCCGGCCGCCATTCGCCTGCCACCAGGCTTTGCGTGATCAGAATCTTGATCTGCTCATAGAGTGGTCTGAATGTAGGGGTCGAATGCGATTTGGTCATGGCTTGCCCTTGATTTTCCACCCTGGCATGATCAATAAAATATCCCGTCTTGTATAAGACATCTTACATAAGCTAATTATTGACATATACTTTTTCGACCACATTATACCCATCCTTCGAATTTATGCTTTGTAAAACAATAGCGCTCCCACAAAGGGGTAAGTCATGACCGAGATTTCATCCGCTGGCGCGCGGTTTCGCGCCGCCGCCGCTGCTCTGCACGTATTGTGCATTGGAGATGCGGAATCATTATAAGCTCCATCAAGAGCGCAACACTACACGAGTCAGCCATACGACACCCATACCTGCCTGGCCTTCCACCGGCGCCTCCAGAACGTTTGACTATACTTACTGTAGATCAGCCGGAACAGACCTTTTCTTCATCTCGACACGACAACCAAGGAGAACAAAATGAAAACACGATTCGCCGGTTTCCAACCAATCCGGCACGACCGTCTGATTTGGGGGCAGGAATATCGGCATGACGCCTACAAAGCCAAGCACAAACTGCCCGAACCCACGGCTTGCCCGGTATGCGGCGCCGTATTTCATGATGGGCACTGGCAATGGGCGGCCAGACCCGCTCAGGCCCACGAAGAAATGTGCCCGGCCTGCCATCGCATCCATGATGAGTTCCCGGCTGGATTTGTGACCGTGGGCGGGCAGTTCTTCAAGGAACACCGGGAGGAATTGCTGCACCTGGTGAAGAACGAGGAAGCAAGGGCCAAGGCGGAGCATCCCCTGGAGAGGATCATCAAGATCGAAGACCAGGATGACGGCGCCCTGGTCACCACCACCGGAATCCATCTCGCCCGCGGCATCGGCGAAGCATTGCACCATGCCTACAAAGGCGAACTGGAATTCCACTACAACGAGCAGGAAAACCTGCTGCGCGTTGCGTGGGAGCGTTAAGGAAATGCCGATTGAGGTAAGCTGGAAAAAATGGAGTCCAACGTTTCTGTAAAATGATAGGAACGGAGGACTGAGATGGAACGGATACCAAGAGGGATTTACACGCAGGAATTTCGGGCGCAGGCGGTGCGTCTGCATGAGGTGGATGGGCTG
>CAMTYG010000071.1:0-3595 GCA_947085875.1 uncultured Sulfuricella sp. | reverse complement strand
TGCTTTCCGCACACGATGCCCTGCGACAGCGGTCCACCCTTGTGCGGGCAGCGGTCTTCGAGCGCAAACACTTCGTCTTCGCCGGTGCGGAACACGGCGATGCGACCGTGCCTGCTTTCGACCACGCGCGAACCCAGTTGCGGAATTTCATCCAGGGCACAGATTTTTATCCAGTCATGCATACGTTTCTCCATTTTTAGGCTGCCGGGCGAAGTTGCCGGCGATAAAGGAAGTCCAGCACCGCGCTGCGATACTCGTGGTATTTCGGGTTGTTCGCCAGTGCCAGACGCTCGCGCGGGCGAAGTAAATTTACAGTCAAAATCTCGCCGATGGTGGCCGCCGGGCCGTTGGTCATCATCACGATGCGGTCGGAGAGCAAGACGGCTTCGTCCACGTCGTGGGTCACCATGATCACGGTGCTTTGGGTTTTCGCTGCGATTTTCATCAATTCGTCCTGGAGGTGGGCGCGGGTCAAGGCATCCAGCGCGCCGAACGGCTCGTCCATCAGCAGCACCTTGGGCTGCATGGACAGGGCGCGGGCGATGCCGACCCGCTGCTTCATGCCGCCGGAAATCTCGTGCGGATACTTGTGCTCGGCATGGCTCAGGCCGACCAGCGCGAGCGCCGCCTGGGTGCGCTTCTTCGTGGTTGCGCTGCTTTCAGCCCGGGCAAAGACCCGCTCGACCGCCAGATGAACATTCTCGAAGCAGGTCAGCCACGGCAACAGGGAATGATTCTGGAACACCACCCCGCGTTCCGGCCCGGGTCCGGCGATTTCCCGCCCGGCACACAGCATCATGCCGTTGCTGGGAATCGTCAGCCCGGCAACCAGGTTGAGCAGGGTGGATTTGCCGCAGCCCGAATGACCGATCAGGGTGATGAACTCACCCTGCGCGATATTGAGGTTGATGTCGCGCAAGGCGACAAACGGGCCTTTCCTGGTGTCGAAAGTCATTTGCACGTTTTCGACCTGGACATATTTTTCCATTATTAACTCCTGTGAGGGGTGAGGTGTGAGGGGTGAGGCGAAAAACCGGTGCGGTGTGGGTTTTGAATTTCCGCCTCACCCCTCACGCCTCACCTCTCACCTCACTCATAGCTAAACCGCTTCGCCAGCAGCACCAGCATCTGTTCCAGCAGCAACCCGACGATGCCGACGATGAAGATGGCGATGATGATGTGTTCGACGTTGAGGTTGTTCCATTCGTCCCACACCCAGAAGCCGATCCCGACGCCGCCGGTGAGCATTTCCGCTGCCACGATCACCAGCCAGGCCACGCCGATGGAGAGGCGGATGCCGGTGATCATGTAAGGCAGCACGGCGGGGAAGAGGATTTTGGTAAAAATCTTCCACTCCGACAGGTTGAGCACCTTCGCCACGTTCATGTAATCCTGCGGAATGCGGTTTACGCCGACGGCGGTATTGATGATCATCGGCCAGATGCTGGAGATGAAAATCACCCAGATTGCCGCCGGGTTCGCCGCCTTGAACACCAGCAGGCCGATCGGCAGCCAGGCCAGGGGAGAAACCGGGCGCAGCAGGCTGATGATCGGGGCGGTCATGGCGTTGAGGAACTTGAATCTCCCGATCATGAAGCCGAGGGGAATGCCGATGGCCGCTGCCATGCCGAAGCCGATGGCGACCCTTTGCAGCGAAGCCAGGATGTTCCAGCCGATGCCCTGGTCGTTGGGGCCTTTCTGGTAGAACGGGTCGCTGAACAGTTGCACCGCCGAAGCCCATGTTTTCACCGGGCCCGGCAGGGTCGGAGTGGTTTGCGCAACCAGCGCCCAGAGGCCGATGAACAGCAACATGCCAATCAGCGGTGGGAGCAGGGTTTTGAGAATTGTGTTCATGTCTCGTTACCTGTTTATTGTGAGGTGAGGGGTGAGGGGTGAGGGGTGAGGCGGAAAAGCGGTGCGGTGGCGGGTTTTGACTTTACGCCTCACCCCTCACGCTTCACGCCTCACCATTCATCAAGCCCTGATCTTGAAGCCGGCGGCATAGGCCTTGGGATTCTTGCCGTCCCACACCGTGCCGTCGATCAACTTGCTGCTGCGCATGAGATCCTTGGGAATCGGCGTCTTGGTCTGCGTCGCAGCCTGCTTGTACAGTTCGATCTGGTTGACCTTTTGGGCTACCACCAGATAATCCGGGTCTTCCTTGAGCAGGCCCCAGCGCTTGTGCTGGGTGAGAAACCACATGCCGTCTGACAGATAGGGGAAGTTCACCGTGCCTTCCTCATAAAATTTCATGTAGTTCGCGTCCTGCCATTTCTTGCCGTTGCCGTTGTCGTACTGGCCCAGCATGCGGTCCTCGATCGAGTCGAAATCGGTGTTGACGTAGGACTTCTCGGCGATGATCTTGGCCACGGCGGAGCGGTTCTTCATGTCGTCGATGTACTTGGACGCGTCCAGGATGGCCATGATCATGGCGCGGGCGGTGTTGGGGTATTTCGCCACCCATTCCGCCGTGGTGCCCAGCACTTTTTCCGGATGATCCTTCCAGATGTCCTGGGAGGTTGCCGCCGTGAAGCCGACATTGTCGCGGATGGCGCGGGCGTTCCACGGCTCGCCGACGCAGAAGCCGTCCATGTTGTCGACGCGCATGTTGGCGATCATCTGCGGCGGCGGCACGGTGATGTTTTTCACCTCGGTAAAGGGGTTGATGCCATATGACGCCAGCCAGTAGTAAAGCCACATGGCATGGGTGCCGGTGGGGAAGGTCTGGGCGAAGGTATATTCGCGCGGTTCGGCCTTGATCAGCTTGGCCAGCGATGCGCCGTCCACCGCGCCTTTGGCCTTGAGCTGGTTGGAAAGCGTGAGGCCCTGGCCGTTATGGTTGAGATTCATCAGCACGGCCATGTCTTTCTTCTGGCCGCCGATGCCCATCTGCACGCCGTACATCAGGCCGTAGAGCACATGGGCGGCATCCAGTTCGCCGTTCACCAGCTTGTCGCGTACGCCTGCCCAGGAGGCCTCCTTGCTGGGGATGATCTTGATGCCATATTTCTTGTCGAAGCCCATCACCGAAGCGATCACCACCGAAGCGCAATCAGTCAGCGGGATGAAGCCGATCTTGATCTCGGTCTTTTCCGGCGCGTCCGATCCGGCGGCCCAGGCGCCGTTGCGCACGCCAGGCGGCACAAGCGCCATCAGGGCGGCTCCGCCGAGCAGGGACAGGCTTTTCCTGGCGAAATCGCGCCGTGCAGGGTCTTGAAGCGAAACTTCGTCGTTCTGGGTGGTGCAGGGCAATTTAAGCATTTCATACTCCTTGAGGTTTGCATGTGAGAGTCGTTCATCATGCTTACAGCAAGAGGTATGCCACAATCCAAAAGTAGTTATTTATTCTTTGAATTTAAAAGGATTACAGAAAAACAAAGGCAATGGATCATTCGGGAGGCAAGGATGCGAATGCACCAGAACAGAGGCGTTCTTGGGTAGTGCTGCTCCATTTTGGCGCACAGGGTTTTGTAGGAGCGGCCTTGGCCGCGATAAGCACCGTATCGCGGCCAAGGCCGCTCCTGCAGAATCATCCGGTTTCTGGCCAGAAAGCGGTCCGGTCCAGTTGGCAGGCAAAGGCTTTGCGGTCGCTCTG
>CAMTYG010000070.1:0-12581 GCA_947085875.1 uncultured Sulfuricella sp. | reverse complement strand
GACCTGCGCAGCGCACCAATCAAAGGAGGCAGCTTCGGATTTCTTAGCCTCTTTCATTTCGTTGCCCCCTTTGGAAAAAATCATTTGAAGCTGAACTTCTTTAGCCGCCACAGAAAGGTTACCTTAAGGAACCTATTGGATTATAATGAGCTTTTGATTCGGAGGCCGCCATGTCCGTCAATGTAAAACTCTCGGAAAGCTTGGTCGATCAGGCTAAGAGCCACGCGCGAATCCAGCATCGCTCGGTGCCTAAGCAAATCGAATACTGGTCGCGGATTGGCAAGATCGCCGAGGAAAACCCTGATCTGCCGTTTGCCATGATCCGTGACATTTTGATTGCTGATCAGGAAGAGGTTGTCGGCGAGTACGAGTTCAACTGATGCGTTTGCTTGTCACGCCCTCGTTCATGCGAGCGGCAAAGAGACTGCATCGGTCGCACAAGGCAGACCTCGACGCGGCAGTGCGCACTATTAGCACTGATCCTGAAATCGGCGAAGCAAAGGTCGGCGACCTGGCCGGCGTGCGGGTTTACAAGTTTCGCCTCTCGAACCAGTTGTGCCTGCTGGCCTACCGCATTCTCGACGAGGACTGCCTGAAGCTGCTGACTTTCGGCCCACACGAAAACTTTTACCGCGACCTCAAACGGATCGATGAGTAGGGTCAAATCATGGGTTCAGCTTGAGCTACCCGCCCTTTAGTTCGCCATGCTTCGCACCGCCCTTCCGACCCTCACCCTTCCCCGTTTCAACCCTATAATAAATTTGGGGAAGCGCTGATTACAATGACAAATCGTTATTCCGGCGAAAGCCGGAATCTAGAAAATTCAAAGCACTGGACACCGGCTTTCGCCGGTGCGACGAATAAATCAGCGCTTCCTTAGCTCTGCCCCCAGAGGGGATGGGCCATGTTCCGGAAAGACCTGATCGAGCTCCAGTTTCATCCCCCCATGGGGCTCTACGATATCGGCACGACCACAATATTCCCGATCGGGAATATTGCAAACCATAACACCATCGCTACAGCATAATTTCCCGATCGGTAAATTTAACTTGCGCAATCGCTGGTTATGCTCAATAATTTCCCGAACGGGAAAACTTATGACCAGCATTCACACCACTCAACAACTCGGCCAGGCACTGCGCGCTGCGCGCAAACAACTCGAATTGACGCAGTCCCAGTTGGCGCTGGCCGCTGGCGTTGGCTTGCGCTTCATTGTCGATCTGGAAGCCGGCAAACCCACGCTGCGGCTTGAAACCGTCTTGCGTGTCATCGAGGCACTCGGTGGCGAGATTAACCTGAACGGCTTGCCAGTCGCCACTGAGGGCAGCGGCCATGACTCATGAGCTTGAGGTCTGGCTGTTTGCCGATCGCATCGGCACTTTGGCGCTGGTCGAAGGGAGACTCAACTTTTGGTACGCACCCGAATGGCTGAAGCATCCGAACGCGGTCGCGCTGTCGTGCTCGCTGCCCTTGCAGACTGAACCTTTCGACGACCACAAGACTCGCCCATTCTTTGCCGGCCTGTTGCCCGAAGGCCAGATGCGCCGGTTGATCGCGCAGCAGTTCCAGGTTTCCGGGCAAAACGACTTTGCACTCCTGGATCACATTGGCGGCGAATGTGCAGGGGCGGTCACCTTTCTGGAACCGGGGCAGTCTCTGCGCCTTCCCGCCGCGGGCGACGAGATTGAATGGCTGAGCGATGAGGAAGTCGTCGCCATTCTGGATGAGCTGCCCCGCCGTCCGATGTTGGCCGGCAAGGAAGGCCTGCGCCTCTCGCTGGCCGGTGCCCAGGACAAACTCCCGGTGGTCGTGGAGGGCAATCGGATTGGCTTGCCACGCAACGGCACGCCCAGTTCGCACATCCTGAAACCGGCGATTCATGCCGTCGAAGACAGCGTGACCAACGAGGGCTTCTGCCTGGCGCTGGCCGAGGCCATGCAACTCAAGCCTGCTCGCTCGCGTATTCACTCGGTTCGGAATCACCCGTTTCTGCTGGTCGAACGCTACGACAGAACGCACGATGCAGCGGGCCGCTTGCAGCGGCTGCATCAGGAAGATTTCTGCCAGGCGCTGGGCGTGGTGCCAGAAATGAAATACCAGAACGAGGGCGGCCCCGATCTCGCACAATGCTTTGAGCTGGTGCGCCGCGCCACGCGGCCCAGCGCGCCGCAGGTACTGCGTTTGCTCGACTACGTGGTATTCAATGCGCTGATTGGCAACCATGACGCCCATGCCAAGAATTTCTCCTTGCTGTATGCGGGCAAAGCACCCGTACTGGCTCCGTTCTACGACACGCTATCGACAGCGGTGTATCCGAGCCTCACCCCCAAGATGGCGATGAAACTCGGCAGCAAGGTCAAGTTCAGCGAAGTGCAGGCGCGGCACTGGGATCAGTTTGCTCAAGAGGCGGGCCTGTCTGTTGCGCAGGCCCGTAAACGCATCCTGCAACTGGCCAAGCAGCTGCCTTTGACTGCCCGCAAGATCCAATCGGCACCGGACAGCGGATTTGCCGGCCACCCTTTGGTCGAGCAGATCATCACCCTCATCGAACAACGTGCCGCGCTGACGATACGGTGGCTGACCGACCCCGCCGCCGACATCGGGCCATCCGGAGAATAATCCCAAATACGGCGATTAACCGCCGATGCACACCGATATACGCAGATAGAACATGATGTTATTGAGGCTCCCGCCATCACCCAAAAGGTGAATAGAAAATTCCTTGTAACGCTTTGAATCATTGGCGTTCACCTGCGTTTATCGGCGGTTAAATGAGTTTTTAAGGATAATAGCTCGAAACACATCGACGGACGCGGTTCAATTCGGGTTTGGGAACACTACTGTCCGGCTTAACGTGAACATCGCGAAGCGACACCTCATCACTCTCCCCTTCTGGGGGAGAGGTAGGAGAGAGGGAACGGACACGGCGAGAAGCGATGTTCATCATTTGGAGCGGCGATTCTCGCCATGTCCGTTAGGTTGAAATAGAAATGTAATGAGAGGGCCGGATGAGCGCAACGCACGATTACGATTATCACCACAGCCACGGCCACGGCGAAACTGCGGGCCGGCTAATGTGGTTTGCCGTGGCGCTGACCCTGGGCTACGCCGCCGTTGAGGCGGGAGTGGGCTGGTGGGCCGGTTCGCTGGCACTGGTGGCCGACGCCGGGCACATGGTCAACGATGCCGGGGCGCTGGCGATTGCCGCCGCCGCAAGCTGGGTCGGCCGGCGGCCTGTCTCGCGGCTGCACAGTTACGGCCTGGGGCGGGCGGAGTTTCTCGCCGCCTTGGTCAACAGCCTCGGCCTGCTGGTGCTGGTGGCGTGGATTTCAGTTTCTGCCGTGCAGCGCTGGCAAACGCCGCAGGCGGTGCAGGGCGAGGCAGTTTCGCTCGCCGCAGCGCTGGGGCTCTTGATCAATATCGGGGTGGCGTGGCTGCTCTTCCGGGGAGAGCAAAACCTCAACACCCGCGCCGCGCTGCTGCATGTCATGGGTGATCTGCTGGGTTCGGTGGCGGCGCTGATTGCCGGGGTGGTGATTGTCTTCACCGGCTGGACACCCATCGACCCGCTGCTGTCCCTGGCCATTGGCGCGCTGATCCTGGTTTCCAGCCTGCGCCTGTTGCGCCAGGCGCTGCACGGGATCATGGAAGGCGTACCGCTGCATTTGTCGCTGGAGGAAATCGGACAGGAGATGGCCTGTGTTCCCGGCGTGATATCGGTGCATGATCTCCATGTGTGGAGCGTCGCTTCGGAAAAAATCATGCTTAGCGCGCATTTGACCGTCGCGGATATGGCGCGCTGGGAAGTCGTTCTAGCAGACAGCCGCAAGCTGTTGCAGGAGCGCTTCGGCATCAGGCATGTCACGCTGCAACCAGAGCCTGCTGTGCAGACGGTGCAGTGGCTACGTAATCCGAACCCCAAAACGCGACAACCGTGACTTGGCCGCTATGCCCACCGCCTCGATCGCAACACCATAGCGGGAACAGCCAAGTCTGCATCATTAGCTGCGTTTCGCTTCCCCCGCCAGCCTGACATTCTTCTCATAAGCCTCCCGAGCATTCCTTACGCACTCCAGGAACAATGGCAGCTCCTCCATCAGCAGCGCCTGCGGGCCATCCACCAGCGCTTTGGCGGGTGCAGGGTGGAAGTCCACCAATATCATGTTGGCGCCGGCGATCACGCCTTGCATGGTGGCGTGGAAGATTTCCAGGAGACCGTCCGGGGCGCGGTTGCGAGTGCCGACCGAGTGCGACGGGTCGACGCATACCGGCATCCGGGTCAGGCGCCTGACCACCGGCACATGGGCGAAATCGACCAGGTTGCGGTGCGGGTCGCCCATGTTGGTTTTCATGCCCCTGAGGCCGAACACCACGTTGCGGTTGCCTTCCGAGGCCAGGTATTCGGCGGCGTTGAGCGATTCATCGAGGGTGATGCCGAAGCCGCGCTTGAGCAGCACCGGGAATTCGCGCTGGCGACCGACAATTTTCAGCAATTCGAAGTTCTGGGTGTTGCGCGTGCCGATCTGCAGCATGACCCCGGTGGGGTTGCCGGTCTGTTTCAGCGCTTCGCGGATCTCGTCAACATGGGATTCGTGGGTGATCTCCATGGCGATGACCTTGATGCCGTACTTGCCGGCCAGTTCGAACACCCAGGGCAGGCAGGCCTTGCCGAGGCCCTGAAAGGCGTAGGGGCTGGTACGCGGCTTGTAGGCGCCCATCCGGGTGCAGACCTGGCCGTGGTCCTGGAGCGCCTTCATCATCATCTCGACGTGCTTGGGCGTGTCCACCGCGCACAGGCCGGCGAAAATGTTGAGGTTGTCCTGGCCGAAGCGCACGCCGTTGTATTCGAAATGAGTGGGGCGATGGTCGTCCTTGTGCCGCCCCAGCACCCGGTATTCCTCGGATACCCGCACCACGCGCTCGACGCAAGGCAGGCTTTGCATGTCTTCCAGCGACAGCGAGGCGGTGTCGCCGATCAGGTAAATTTCCGTCAGGGTTTGCTGAATGCCTTTTTCCTGGTGGATGCGGGTCTTGATCTTGGGCAGTTGGCCAAGGTGATCGAGCAGTTGACGGTATTCGGCGCTGTCGGGCTGGGTATCGGGGGAAAGGATCAGGATCATGGTTTCACTCCGGATTTCAGTTGAATCGGTTCGCATCCCGCCACATCGCAACGCAGATAGCTGCCATGATCATACCAGCTATCCAGCACCCAGCGCTCGCAGTCGCGGCCATCCACCCGGTGCAGGTGGCGGGCTGGGCGGTGGGTGTGGCCGTGGATCAGGCGCGGGTAGCCGTGCTCGCGCAGGGCGGCGGCGACCGCGTCCGGATGGACATCCATCTCCACGATGGATTTAAGCGGTTTGTCGGTTTCGCTGCGCTGGCGCAGTGCCTCGATCTCGGTCTTGCGCTCCGCCAGAGGGCGGGCGAGAAACTCCGTTTGCCATGCCGGTTGCCTGACCCCGGCGCGGAAGGCGAGATAAGCCGTATCGCCGGTGCAGAGCGTGTCGCCATGCATCAGCAGGGTCGGCGTGCCGTAAAGGTCGATCAGGGTGGGGTCGGGGATCAGGCGGGCGCGGGCGGCGCGCGCAAAGTCCTCGGCCATGAGGAAATCGCGGTTGCCGTGCATGATGAAAACCGCCGTGCCGCTCCGGCTCAATTCCGCCAGGGTGCTTGCAAGTGCGGCGTGATGGGGGTCGGCCAGGTCGTCGTCGCCTGCCCAGTATTCGAACAGGTCGCCCAGGATGTACAGCGCCTCGGCCCGGGATGCGGTGTGGCGTGCGAATTCATCAAAAATCCGTGTGGTTTGCGGGCGCTCCGGGCCAAGGTGCAGGTCGGCAATAAACAGGCTGTGTTTCATTGGGGGGCGCAGGAGCGGGCTTGCCCGCGATCAGCTATCGCGGGCAAGCCCGCTCCTGCCATTTTTGTTTCAGCAAATTTCGGCGGATTCGATCACCACCTCTTCCAGCGGCACATCCTGGTGGCCGGACTGGCTGCCGGTCTTGACCTTGCCGATGCGGTCCACGATTTCCTTGCCTGCGGTGACTTTGCCGAACACGCAATAGCCAAATCCCTGCGGGGTTGGTGCGGTGTGGTTGAGGAAGCTGTTGTTCGCCGTGTTGATGAAAAACTGGCTGGAGGCTGAATGGGGGTTGGGCGTGCGCGCCATGGCGATGGTGTAGGTTTCGTTCTTCAGGCCGTTGGCGGCTTCATTCTCGATCTCTCCCATGGTTTCCTTCTGGATCAGGCCAGGCATGAAGCCGCCGCCCTGGATCATGAAGCCATCAATGACGCGATGGAATATCGTGCCGTTGTAAAAGCCTTTTCCCGCGTACGCCAGGAAGTTGGCAACGGTCTTTGGTGCTTTTTCGGCATCCAGTTCGAGGGTGATGTCGCCGAAATTGGTGTGGAGCTTAACCATGGGTCTTTTCCTTTTTGCTCTTTGGGGTTTTCTTGCGGGATTTTGCCGGCTCGGCCGCTGCGGATTCTGTAGCCAGCACCATTTCCTCGATGATCACCGGCTCAACCGGAACGTCGGCGGCAAACGGTCCGCCGGCAGACGTGGGCGCGGCGCCGATTTTTTTCGCGATATCCATGCCTTTGATCACTTTGCCGAAGACGCAGTAGCCGTAGTAATCGGGGTGGGGGCGGTGATGGTTGAGAAACTTGTTGTCATCGAGGTTGATGAAGAACTGCGTGGTGGCGGAGTCCGGGTCATAGGCGCGCGCCATGGCGAGCGTGCCGGGTTCGTTCCTGAGGCCGTTGGTGGCTTCGTTGGGAACCGGGTCCAGGGTCGGTTTGTACTGGAAGTTCGGGGTGAAACCTCCGCCCTGGATGACGAATTTCTGGATGGTACGGTGAAAGAGGGTGCCATTGTAATGGCCGCTGCCGACATAGTGCAGGAAGTTGGCGACGGTTTTCGGCGCTTTGTCGGGATACAGCTCGAGCACGATCTCGCCCAGGTTGGTGCGCATTTTCACCTGCGGATTGGCGCCCTGCGCACTAACGCTGAAAAACATCCCCGCTGCCAGCAAGATCAGGAGAAATTTCATGCGGCCCCCTCGTAGACGATCTTCCATTCGTTATTTTCAAGTTTCCAGTATTGGCGCTTGCGCATCTGGTTTTTCAGATTGTTGCTGCTGTAGTCCTGATTGAATGTGATCACCATCAGGTTTTCGCTGCCCGGGTAGCCGAAAATGCTGATATTCGACAGCTTGATCTTGACCCAGGTTTTTCCGGCGTTGACCTGGCGCTTCTGCTCTTCCCAGGAAGGGTAATTTTGGCCGGGAGCACGGAAGTTCCTGGAATAGTGTTTCAGATATTTTTCCGTATTGACGCTTTCCCAGTCGTGCCGCCAGTTTTCGACACGCCGGCTGAGTTCGCTGCGCTGGGCGGCGAGCTCCGTGGGGTCGATCCAGTCCACGTTATCGCTGATCACTACCGGGGTCAGACCCACCTGCAGGTTCTTCCCGATCTTGTCCATATCTGGGTTGGCCAGCACCACGCAGCCGTTGCTGGAGCGTGGCGCACGGCTGTAGGTGTCGCTGGGCACGCCGTGCAGCCAGATGCCGTGGCCGTTCTTGCCCTGTTGACGGTCCAATTCATTGGGATAGCTGATGGGAAAGGCGCCTGAGCCGTAAAAATCGGAAAGCTGGGTTTTGGGCAGGCTGGCGGTGACGAAGTAGACGCCCAGCGGTGTTTTCTGGTCGCCTTCCTTGTATTTTTCGGCGCCGGCCTTGCCGCTGCTGACATAGTAGTCGGCTACATAGCGTGGCGTCCCATTGTCGTTCTGGAACAGGTAGAGCCTGGATTTGCTGGTGTCCACCACGATCGCGTGATGTTGTTCCGGCTGGAACTGGACCAGGTATCTGGGCACACGATTGACCGGTATCTGCTCCATGTGGCGCAGCAGGCGGGCGCGGGCTTCCTCGCGCAGATCGGAGATTTGTTGCTGGGAGGCGCCGGCGGCGCTGCCGATGGTGCTGAGCGGATGCGCCCGCGCCATCAGCAGGTCGCCCCGGATCAGGTGGGCCAGCTTGAAATTGGGGTAGATTTTGAGCAGGGCCTCGATATCCTTCATGGCGATATCCAGACGGTTCTGCCCGACTTCGAGCAGACTCTTGGCCAGCATAGCCTCGAGATCGCTTGGTCTCGGGTGTTGCGATGCTTCGCTTTTCTGTGCTGCCGGCTTGCTGCCCATCGCCATTGCAGGTGGAGCCAGCAGGGAGGCCAGAAAGGCGCACAGCAGGAAAAGTCTGCCCGGAGTTGACCTGATCATGCCGTACAAACAGAAAATTCCTTTTTGACCTGCGAAAGCGCTCAAGAATAGCTACCGGCCAACCCGTTCTTGCTGGATCAGCCAGTTGTCTCCAATCCTGACCAGGACAAGCGTTTTCTGGGTGGTATTCGTGAGGGTATCGGACTTGTAGGTCTGCTTGAAAGTGACGCTGGCGTGACTGGCATCGCTGAAAGTAACGCGTGGCGATTCGACCTCGACGTGGATGGATTTGGGTTTGCCGATGCGCTCCTTGCGGCTATTTTCCCAAGCGGCGCGGCTCTCGCCACCGGGAACCTTGAAGTCATTGGCGTAAAAGCCGAGGTAGCCGGCGGTATTCTTGCTCGACCAGGCCGTGGCCCAGTCGTTGAGAGCTTTCAGCACGGCTGCTTCGGCATCGGCTTTGGCCTCCACAGGGGCGGGCGCCGGCTTGACTTCGGGCGCGGGCTTGGCTGCTCCCGGTTTGACTGGCGCGGGAGCGGACGTGACGACAGGCGCCGGAGCGGGCTTGGGCGGCTCAGGCTTGGCTGGCGCGATTGCCGGCACCGAAGCAGCGGGGGCAAGCGCAACCTTGGGCGCTTCGGTTTTTGCCGGGGCACGATTTGCCTTGCCGCCGGTGGAAAACAGCTCTTTTACCAGCGTAAGCTTGGTTTGTGCGGTGACATTGCTCTTGTCCAGTTGCAGTGCCTTGTCATAGGCCTTGCTCGCCATCTTGGCGTAGATGTCGCCCAGGTTTTCGTGCGCGGTGGCATAGCTCGGGTGGGTGTTGATCGCCATTTCCAGGGCGTGCCGGGCTTTATCGTATTGACCCTGGGTGGCATACAGCACCGCCAGGTTGTTGTAGGGTTCGGGCAGTTCAGGGTATTCCTCGGTGAGCCGGGTGAATATATGGATTGCTTCCGCATCCTTGCCCTGCTCTGCCAGGATCAGCCCCTTGAGGAAACGGCCCTGGGCGATTCTCGGCCCCTGGGCGTCCTTGGGGCGGCTGGTGAGGTAGCTTTCGAGGCGTTCCAGGGCCTTGTCGCTCTGCCCCTGCTTGTAAAGCTTGGTGATGTCCTGCAGCTCATCGGCGCGTGCAGGCTGGCCGTAGGCGAAGAACAAGGCGCAGGACAGGGAGGCTACGATCGGGGCAATGCGGAAATGGCTCATTGGTAGTATACTTTTCACTATAATTGCGAACAGTCTGAATTCTAACAGAACCGCCCTTTTCACCAAACCCTTTGCTTCGATTTTTTTCAGAATGACCCAATTGTATGAGCAGCAGCGATAACACCCCCATTCCCCATTTCATCCGCAACATCATCGAGGCCGATCTGGCCAGCGGCAAGCACCAGAGCATCGTCACGCGCTTTCCGCCCGAGCCCAACGGCTACCTCCACGTCGGCCACGCCAAGTCGATCTGCCTGAATTTCGGCCTGGCTCTGGACTACCAGGGCAGATGCAACCTGCGCTTCGACGACACCAACCCGGAGAAGGAAAGCGAGGAGTACGCCCGCTCCATCCAGGACGACGTGCGCTGGCTGGGTTTCCAGTGGGGCGGCGAGGTGCGCTGGGCGTCGGACTATTTCGAGGCGCTGTACGATTACGCGGCCGAGCTGATCCGGCAGGGCAAGGCTTATGTGGATGACCTCAGCGCCGAGGAAATGCGCGAATATCGCGGCACGCTCACGGCGCCGGGGAAAAACAGCCCATACCGCGATCGTTCGGTGGCGGAGAATCTCGACCTGTTCGCCCGCATGCGCGCCGGCGAATTTCCCGACGGCAGCAAGGTGCTGCGCGCCAAGATCGACATGGCCTCGCCCAACATCAATATGCGCGACCCGGCGATCTACCGCATCCGCCGCGCCCATCACATCCGCACCGGCGACAAGTGGTGCATCTACCCGATGTACGACTACACCCACTGCATTTCCGATGCGCTGGAGAACATCACCCATTCCCTGTGCACGCTGGAGTTCGAAGATCATCGCCCGCTCTACGACTGGGTGCTGGATCAGCTGCCGGTGCCGTGTCATCCGCAGCAGATCGAGTTCTCCCGCCTGGAACTGCAATACACCCTGACCAGCAAGCGCAAGCTGAACCAGCTGGTGACGGAAAAATTGGTGTCTGGCTGGGACGATCCGCGCATGCCCACCATCACCGGCATGCGGCGGCGCGGCTACACGCCCGAGGGCATCCGCGAATTCGCGCGGCGCATCGGCATCTCCAAGAGCGACAACGTGGTCGACATGAGCGTGCTCGAAGGTTGCATCCGCGAGGACATGGAAGTGCGCGTGCCGCGCGTGATGGCGGTGATCAAACCGCTGAAGGTGGTGATCACCAATTTCGTCGAGGGCGAAACGCAATCGCGCGAAGCCGGCTTCCACCCCAACCATCCCGAGTTCGGCAACCGGGTCGTGCCGTTTACGAAGGAAATCTGGATTGAGGCCGACGACTTCACCGAAACCCCGCCGCCAGGTTGGCAGCGCCTGGTTCCAGGCGGCGAGGTGCGGTTGCGCTACAGCTATGTGATCAAGTGCGACGAAGCCATCAAGGACGATGCCGGCAACGTGGTTGAACTGCGCTGCTCGATCGACCCGGATACCCTCGGCAAGAACCCGCAGGGGCGCAAGGTCAAGGGCGTGATCCACTGGCTTTCCGCCGAACATGCCCTGCCTGCGGAAATCCGGCTCTATGACCGCCTGTTCACCGTAGCCGAGCCGGACAGCGACAAGGCGCGAGATTTTCGTGAATTCATCAACCCCGAATCGCTTGCCGTGGTACAGGGCTGGGTCGAGGCCGCCGTGCGCGATGCCGCACCCGAAACCCGCTACCAGTTCGAGCGCCTCGGCTACTTCTGCGCCGACCGCCACGACCACCAGCCCGGCGGGAAGCCGGTGTTCAACCGCACGGTGACGCTGAAGGATTCGTGGGCGAAAGAGCAAGGATAATTCAGTCATGTAGGGCGTCAATAAGCGAAGCGCATTGCGCCGTATTTGAGCAACATACGGCGCAATGCGCTTCGCTTATTGACGCCCTACGCCTTGCATGAGTTGTGTCTCTGTGGTTAAAGGGTTTTAAGATGCTGAAAATTTACAATTCTCTTTCCCGTTCCAAGCAGGATTTCATTCCCATCGACCCCGGCAAGGTCCGCATGTACGTCTGCGGCATGACGGTGTACGACTACTGCCACCTCGGCCATGCGCGGGTGATGGTGGTGTTCGACATGATCCAGCGCTGGCTCAAGGCTTCCGGCCTTGACGTCACCTACGTGCGCAACATCACCGATATTGACGACAAGATCATCAAGCGCGCGGCGGAGAACCACGAGACTATCGATGCCCTGACCGGCCGCTTCATCGCGGCGATGGACGAGGATGCGGTGAAACTGGGCGTGGAGAAGCCCGCCTACGAGCCGCGCGCCACCCAGTATGTGCCGGGCATGATCGCCATGATCCAGGCGCTGATGGAGAATGGCCTGGCCTATGTGGCGAAGAGCGGCGACGTGTGCTATTCGGTGCATAAGTTTCCCGGTTACGGCAAGCTTTCCGGCAAGTCGCTGGATGACCTGCGCGCCGGCGAGCGGGTGGAGGTCGCCGTGGGCAAGGACGACCCGCTCGACTTCGTGCTGTGGAAATCGGCCAAGCCCGGCGAACCGCAGTGGGATTCTCCCTGGGGGCCGGGCCGCCCCGGCTGGCACATCGAGTGCTCGGTAATGAGCGATGCCCTGCTCGGCGAGCATTTCGACATCCACGGCGGCGGAGCGGACTTGCAGTTTCCCCACCACGAGAACGAGATCGCCCAATCCGAGGGCGCGCACGGCCACCAGCATGTCAATTACTGGATCCATAACGGCTTTGTGCGGGTGGACAACGAGAAAATGTCGAAATCGCTCGGCAACTTCTTCACCATCCGCGAGGTGCTGGATAAACGAGATGAGTGGGGTAAATATAAATACGATCCGGAAGTGGTGCGCTTCTTCATCCTGCGCGCCCACTACCGTAGCCCACTTAATTATTCCGACCAGCATCTGGACGACGCCAAGGGCGCGCTGACCCGACTCTACACCGCTCTGAAAAATGCGCCCCCTCACCCCTCACCCCTCACCCCTCACGGCGAAGCCATCGATTGGCACGACCCCTATGCCGCTGCCTTCAAGGCAGCGATGGAGGACGACTTCAATACGGCCGAGGCGGTTGCAGTGCTGTTCGATCTGGCCAATGAAGTCAATAAAACACGCGACGCCCACCTGGCTGGATTGCTCAGGGCGCTGGGCGGGGTGCTGGGATTGTTGCAGCGTGACCCAAAGGAAGTTCGGCAAGGGCCTGTG
>CAMTYG010000069.1:0-9175 GCA_947085875.1 uncultured Sulfuricella sp. | reverse complement strand
GTGCTGGAAAGCGGCCAGTGCATGCGGCTGCGCGACCCGCGCCGCTTCGGGGCGGTGCTGTGGACGACGGCGCCGCCGGAGAGCCATCCGCTGCTGGCCAGCCTCGGCGTCGAGCCGCTGACGGCAGCGTTCGACGGCGAATTCCTCTACCGGGTGTCGCGCGGTCGCCGCACCCCGATCAAGCAATTCCTGATGGATGGCCACATCATTGTCGGTGTCGGCAATATCTACGCCAACGAAGCGCTGTTTTCCGCCGGCATCAACCCGAAAACCGCAGCCGGAAGACTGGGCAAAGAGCGCTGCACCAGACTGGCGGCTTTAGTGAAGAGCATCCTGAATCTGGCCATCGCCGCAGGCGGCAGCACCCTGCGCGATTTCGTCGACAGCGCTGGCAACCCAGGCTATTTCCAGCAACAATATGGCGTCTATGGCCGCGCCGGCCAGCTCTGCCAGCGTTGCGGCGCGACGGTGCGCCAGTTGCGCCAGGGGCAGCGTTCCGCCTTCTACTGCCCTGGCTGCCAGAAGTGACATTCAGGGCACGCCTTGAAATATCGACAGGCCACGTTGATTAATTTGACCAGATACGCGACAAGCCCCGCCGTTCAGGGCGGGGAAGGATAGCGCGGATGCCGTAGGCATCCTTGGGTTGCTCCCTAGATTGGCGTTTGCTGTTGTTCAATATATTGCTTGATGATGCCGATTGGCGCACCACCACATGAAGAGGCAAAGTATGAGGGCGACCACAACACGTTTTTCCAATACCGCTTTTTCAGGTCTGGCCGCTCCTTGCGCAGCAATCTGCTGGACACACCTTTCAGACTGTTCACTAATGTCGATACCGCCAACTTCGGCGGATATTCCACCAGCAGATGCACATGGTTGTCTTCCCCATCCATTTCCACCAGGGATGCTTCCATGTCTTCGCACACCTTACCGAACATCCGGCGCATCCGGTCTATGGCATCACCATCAAACACCTTGCGGCGGTATTTCGCCACAAAGACCAAATGGACGTGCATCTTAAAAACGCAATGCCTGCCATGTCTAATCTCGTTGTCTTTTTCCATAGGCCAAGTATAATTTAGCCATGAAACGCTTGCAAGCATTCAAATTCGAGGTGCATCCCAATGGCGAACAAGCACGATCCATGCGTCGCTTCGCCGGGTCATGTCGCTTCGTGTTCAACAAGGCGCTTGCGATGCAGAAAGCCATCTACGAGGGTGGCGAAAAGAAGTTGGGCTATGCCGGGCTGTGCAAAACACTCACAGAATGGCGCAATAGTACCGATACTGCGTGGCTGGCCGATGCTCCTGTGCATCCGCTGCAACAGACACTAAAAGACCTGGAGCGTGCCTATACCAACTTCTTTGCCAAGCGTGCGGACTTCCCGCGTTTCAAGAAAAAAGGGCAGCACGATAGTTTCCGGTATCCCGATGCCAAGCAATTCAAAATAGACCAGCCAAACAGTCGCATCTTCCTGCCGAAACTCGGCTGGCTTCGCTACCGCAACAGCCGGGACATTCTCGGTGTTGCAAAGAACGTCACCGTCAGCCAGTCCTGCGGCAAGTGGTTCGTGTCCATCCAGACCGAGCGTGAGATTGAGCAGCAGGTGCATCCGGCCACCAGCATCGTCGGCATCGACGTGGGTATCACCCGCTTTGCAACTCTGTCCGATGGTAGTCATATCGAACCGCTCAACACCTTCAGGAAACACCAACAAAGGCTTGCCCGGTATCAACGGGCAATGTCTCGCAAAACGAAGTTCAGCAGCAACTGGAAAAAGGCGAAAGCCCGTGTCCAGAAGATTCACACGCGCATCGCCAATGTCCGCAAAGACTTCCTGCATAAAGCCACGACCACAATCAGCAAAAACCACGCGATTGTGTGCATCGAGGACTTGCAGGTACGGAATATGTCCAAGTCGGCAGCAGGCAGCAGCGATTCGCCTGGGCGTAACGTCAAAGCCAAATCTGGCCTGAATAAATCCATTCTCGATCAAGGGTGGTTCGAGTTCAGGCGGCAGCTGGAATACAAACAGGTTTGGCTGGGCGGCGACGTACTGGCGGTTTCCGCACGCAACACCAGCCGGACGTGTCCGGCTTGCGGCCATGTGTCGGCAGATAATCGCCAGACACAAGCCAAGTTCGCGTGCATGGATTGTGGCTACGAGAATAACGCCGACCTGGTCGGTGCTATTAATGTTTTAGAGCGAGGGCATCGCTTGTTAGCCTGTGGAGAATTGGCGCAGTCAGGCCGTTCCGTGAAGCAGGAACCCGCCGAAGCGACTACACAGGGGCTTGCCCTTGTGTAGCGCCGTAGGAATCCCCGGCATTCATGCCGGGGAGGATGTCAAGGGTTTATACTGTAAATTTAGACTCTGAGATTTCGCCACTGCATCGGCAGCAACAACTAAAGATAGCGAGGAAGCTGGGGATGGGTGGTTGGCGTGCATGCCGTTCATGGCTGTTCATGTCAGTGGTCGCGCTCGCGAGCGGGTGCGTATCCCTGCCGGCTCCCTTGACGGTCAAGTCGCAGGTGCCGGCGACGCTGATCGGCACGGTGGGCGTATCCGGCGAAGACGTTCGCATCAACGGAGAAATGGCGGGCAGCGGCGATGCCGTAACCGAAGGCGACACCGTTGTCACCGGGCCTTACAGCAGTGCGGTGATTGATTTCATCGACGGCGGCTATATCCATCTGGACCAGGACAGCAAGGCTATCTTTGTCAAGAAACAGCTCCGCCGTGGCACCTGCAACATGGCTCACATGCTGAACGGTCAGGCATTCCTGGATAAGGATCCATTCTGTTTAGAAACTCCCCACCTTGAAGCACTGAGCACCAGCCTGGCCAACGTGCGTGTTACGACCGAGCAAACGGAAATTGTCGTGCTGCGAGGCAAGCTTACCCTGAAGCGGCCGCAGCCGATGGAGATCAAGGAATTCCAGCAGGCCGTCGTGTCCAAGTCGGATACTGCGGTCAACATCTCCGACCTGACCAGCTCGATGGCGCTCGAATTTCCGGATTGGCGCAGGCCATACCGATTCTTCGGCTATTGCTGCAAGCGCAGCGTGGTTCTCACGGCAGCAGATCGCGACCGGTGCGAGCTGAGCAACTTCTCCTTCATACGCGAGCAGGTGGTGGCCCTGTGCAAATAAACTCGCGAATATGAATTTTGATTTTTTTAACGGGATTATGCTATTAATTTAAATTCACCCCCAAGGCTTGCTGCTCAATATTGTCTTGACTGAGGGGGCAACTTTAGGGGAAGCAAGAAAACGGCCATGGGCAATGAAGAGAATCCTTTAGCCAAGCTGCAAGACCTGTCCAATTTCCTCGAATCCGAGGGTACCCTGGACGAGAATCTCTATCAGCTCGCGAGAATGGCGGCCAAGATCCTCAACGCGGAAAACTGCTCCATCATGCTGTTGAACGATGACGAATTCGAAGAGTTGCGCCTGCGCGTCTGCGCCAACTTTGGAGATTTGCCGGCCAGCGCCTACCAAGGCCCCGTTAAACGGGGAGAAGGCATTTCCGGGCATGTCGCCGCCACCGGCAAGTCGCTCCTGATCGACGACATCACGCAATCGGATTTTGCGCAAGTGGCTCGCCAGCTTCACGACCCGCGCAAGAGCATGATCTCCTCTCCGATCCTGATCAACGGCAAGATCATCGGCGTGGTCAACATCAATGGCCCAAAGCATCAGCGCCCATTCAACCTGGATGATCTCAATCTGCTCGACATCGTGGCCTTGTTCATCGGCCGATCAATCCAGGTCATCCAGTTGCAAAGTATCCTGAATTCCCGGTTCGCCCAGATATCCCTGGCTGCCGGAACGGATAAAACTTTCGGCAACGCCCTGTTCGCCGCCGCTCAGAATCCGGACCAGATGGCGAAGATTGTCGCCAAATCTTTCTATCGCGAAATGACCAAAGCCGGCTTCGGCTCAGGCCAGATCATTAACGCCGCCACGGAGATCATCTCGGAGCTGACTCAAAGCCTGCACAAGCACCGCAAGCGACTGAAAAACCAGTAATCCCGGAACTGCTATTTCCCGCGCACGGCACGCGCCGACTCATAAAGCAGGCAGTTCAAGCAGTAGCCTCCGGGCATGAGAGGAGCCCATTCCGTTGCCCTTCACGGTAGTGCGTGAGACAAGCCGGGACGGATGCCCGTCATCCACCGACCAGTTGCTGGATGCTCCGGCAGCCAGAAGTGACGTTCAATACACGCCTTAAAATATTGATAAGTCACGTTGATATGTTGTATTTTGTGATAAAGTTTAATCCACTTGAATAAACCATCCCCCGGGGGAATCATGGCACACGACGATCTGGTCGCGCACTTCGAAGCCTACAGCGCCTGGCGCAGCCGCCTGTCGGACAACGTCGGCGACTTCCGCAAATGGCTCAACGAGCAGGAACTGAACGACACCCAGACCGACCTGCGCATCCAGCATTTGCTGGACCGGCTCCACGACGACAAGCTCAATGTGGCTTTCGTCGCCGAATTTTCGCGCGGCAAATCCGAGCTGATCAACGCCATTTTCTTCGCCGGTTACGGCCAGCGGTTGCTGCCTTCGAGCGTGGGGCGCACCACCATGTGCCCGACCGAACTGATGTACGAGGAAGGCCGCGAACCCTGCCTCCAGTTGCTGCCCATCGAAACCCGCGCTGCCGACACCTCCACCACGGAGTACAAGCGCTACCTCGACGAATGGAAAATCGTGCCGCTCGACATCGAGTCGAGCGATGCCATGGTCGATGCCTTCCTGCAGGTGAGCCAGACCAAGCGGGTCAGCCTGAACGAAGCTGCGCGCTATGGCCTGTACAATGAAAAGGACGAAAACAACATCGTCACCGTGCACGAAGACGGCACGGTGGACATCCCCTGCTGGCGCCACGCCATCATCAACTTCCCGCATCCGCTGCTGAAGCAGGGCCTGGTCATCCTCGACACGCCGGGCCTCAACGCCATCGGCACCGAACCGGAACTGACCCTGAACCTGCTACCCAATGCCCATGCGGTGCTGTTCATCCTCGCCGCCGACACCGGCGTCACCAAGTCCGACATCGAGGTCTGGCGCGATCACATCGGCAACCAGCAGGGGCATCAGAAGGGCCGCCTGGTGGTGCTGAACAAAATCGACGGCCTGTGGGACGAGCTGAAAAGCGCCGAGGAAATCGAACGCGAAATCGACAAGCAGGTCAGCACCAGCGCCAGCCTGCTCGGCATCAAGCCCGCCTATGTGTTCCCGGTTTCCGCACAGAAGGGATTGCTCGCCAAGATCAACCAGGACGAACCGCTACTCGAAAAAAGCCGTTTGCTGGCGCTGGAAAAATCGCTCAGCGACGAGCTCATCCCCTCCAAGCAGGAAATCGTGCGGGACAACACCCAGGGCGAAATCAAGCACATGGAGGCAAACATTCGCTCGATTCTGAATGCGCGGCTTTCGGGCGTGCGCGAGCAACTGGATGAACTGCTCGGGCTGCGCGGCAAGAATGAGGATGTGATCGAGCACATGATGTCCAAGGTGAAGAAGGACAAGGAGGACTTCGAAAAAGGCCTGCAACGCTTCCAGGCTCTGCGCAGCGTATTCTCCCAGCAGACCAATATCCTGTTCGCCCACCTCGGCATGGATGCACTCAAGACCGAGGTCAGGAACACCCGCGTCGCCATGGTCGAAGCCAGGTTCACCAAGGGCATGCGCGATGCCATGAACCAATTTTTCAGGGATGCCAACGAGAACATTGTCCAATCCGCCAGGCAGATCGAGGAAATCAAGGGCATGATGGGTGCGATGTACAAGAAATTCAACGAGGAGCATGGGTTAGGCCAGGCGGCTCCCGCCCCATTCTCGACTCTGAAATATCACAAGGAAATCGCCCGGCTGGAGAAAGCCTACAACGAGCACTTCAACACCGTGCTCAACATGCTGACCCACGAAAAACTGACCATCACCACGAAGTTTTTCGAAACGCTGGCAAACCGGGTGGTGCATGTCTACGAGGTCGCAAACCAGGATGTGGAAAACTGGCTGAAGGCGATCATGGCGCCGATGGAAACCCAGGTACGCGAACATCAACTCCATTTGCGCCGCCGCCTGGAAAGCATCAAACGCATCCACAAGGCGACCGACACCCTGGAAGACCGGATCACCGAACTGCAGCACATGGAAGGCGGCATCCTCAAGCAGATGCAGGATTTGTCCCTGTTGCAGCAGCGCATGGCCAACTCGCTTGACTACGAGCAAGAAACACAGCCTGCCGCAGCAAGCGCCTGAGCTTTCCGCCCATAAAAAAACGGCGGCATGGAGTTCCATGCCGCCGTTTTTTCGTCCGGGCCCAGGTTAATTTAACCCTTGGCTTGCAGTTCCTCGTACTTGGCCTGCAATTCTTCCTTGGTTTCCTGGTGCGAGGGATCGAGGATGCAGCAATCCACCGGACAGACGCTGACGCACTGAGGCTCGTCGTAATGCCCGACGCATTCGGTGCACAGACTGGGGTCGATCACGTAGATTTCATCTCCCTGTGAAATTGCGCCGTTGGGACATTCTGGTTCGCACACATCACAGTTGATGCACTCGTCGGTAATCATCAGAGCCATAGCAGTTTCCTTCTGAAATATTAAGAAAAAATTTTGTGTTGCAGCCTCGCCTTGACCGAGGGTTGCACGAACTGGCTGACATCCCCGCCCAGCAGCGCAATCTCCCTGACCATGCCGGCCGAAATGAACATGTATTGATCCGATGGCGTCAGAAACACTGTTTCGACCTCGGGGTACAGGCTCCGGTTCATTCCCGCCAGCTGGAATTCGTATTCAAAATCCGAAACCGCGCGCAAGCCCCGCAGCACGATGCGCGCATCGTGCTCGCGCAAGAAATTCATCAGCAACCCGGAAAATCCCACCACGGTTACTTTGGGTACATCGGCCAGCACTTCCCTCGCCATCTCCACCCGTTCTTCCACGGTAAAATAGGGCTTCTTGATTTGGCTGTCCGCCACCGCGACGATCACCTCGTCGAACAGGCGAATGGCGCGCCGCACCAGATCCTCATGGCCGAGGGTGATCGGGTCGAACGTGCCGGGGTAAACCGCTCTAAGCGCCATTGGGGCTCTTCATCACTATTTTCGCTTCAGCAAACAGTAAAACACCTTGCCCGCCCGACCGCTGCGCCACACTTCCCATCCTTCATCCGGTTCAAGCGCCTGCTCGGTTTCAGCGTAAACAAAGCCATCGGGCGCAAGCCGATCCGGAAGAAGGCGCAATAATAACGGTAAAATTCCGTGGTGGAAAGGTGGGTCGAGAAAAATCACATCGAACCTTTCCCCTTCTCGGTAAAGGGTTTTTAACCCATCCCCCGCCACCAGATCCAGCCGATTAAAACCAGCGCCCTCCACGTTTGCCTCCTCTCCCGCTTGCGGGAGAGGATTGAGGAGAGGGCGCCCCACAAGCGGGAGAGGGAAACGGGCATGACGGGCTTCATCTTCAGTAGCGGCTTTCTTGCTATGCCCGTCAGCGCCGAGTTTGCGCGCATTTTCCTGCAGGGCCTTCAGCACCTGCGGGTTCTGCTCAACCATCACCACCCGCCGCGCACCGCGCGAAAGCGCCTCGAACCCCAGCGCCCCGCTGCCGGCGAACAGATCAAGACAGGTCTTGCCGTCCAGTGTTTGCCCCAGCCAGTTGAACAAGGTTTCCCGCACCCGGTCCGGGGTCGGGCGCAAGCCTTCTGCCTGCGGGAAATCAATCAGGCGGCCACGCCATTCGCCGGCGATGATTCTGACCTTGCTCTGCTGTGTCATGATGGGTTATCAGTCTTTGTAGGGTGGGCACCGTTTTTGTGCCCACGCGGTGAGGATCATGCGTTGTTTCCGCGTGGGCAAAAGAGCGTTGCCCACCCTACATCGCTATTTCGCCTCATCCGCGCCGACTACCACAGTCACCATGTTGTCCGGCTGGACGCGGCGGGTAAAGGCATCCCTGATCTGGGCGACCGTCACTTTTTCAACCTTGCCGGAAAAATCATCCAGGTAGGAAAGCGGCAACCGGTAAAACCCGATCACGGCCAGGTGATCGAGGATCTTCTTGTTGCTGTCGATCCGCAACGGGAAACCGCCCACCAGATTCTGTTTCGCCCGCTTCAGCTCGTCCTCGGTGGGCCCCTTGGCGATAAAATCCTCCAGCGTCTTGCGCACCACCGCCAGCGCCTCGTCTGCCTGCTCGCGCTTGGTCTGCAAACCAATCTCGAAAGGCCCACGCTGTTGCAGCGGAAGGAAATAGCTGTACACGCTGTAAACCAGACCGCGCTTCTGCCGCACCTCCTCGGTCAGGCGCGAAGCAAAGCCACCGCCGCCGAGGACATAGTTGCCGACGTAAAGCGGGAAATAATCCGGATCGTTGCGCACCATGCCCGGCTGACCGATGTGGATGTGGCTTTGCGTGGCGGGGTGGGAAATTTTACGCGTTTCCCCCTTGGGCATGGACACCACCGGCAAGGGCTGCGGCTCGCCCTCGGCACGCGGCAGGGAGGAAGTCAGCCGGGCGGCGATTTCCCTTGCCTGGGCCGTGGTGACATCTCCGATCAGAGCGATCACGGCGTGATCGGCACGGTAATGGGTGCGGTAAAAACCGACCAGCTCTTCGCGCCGCAGTGCGGCGATCGATTCCGGCTCGACCAGGGAGGACAACGCGTAAGGATGGGTTCCATAGATCAGCGAATTGAAGGCCCGCCCGGCGATGAACTCCGGCTGGGTCATGGCTTCCTTGAGCTCGGCGATGGAACGGATTTTTTCCCGCTCCAGCACCGCTTCGGGAAAGTCGGGAGACAACAGCGCTCTGGCCATGATATCCAGAGCCTGGTCGCGTTCCCGCTCGCTGCTCAAAGTGCGCAGGCGCAGCCCGGCCCTGTCCCGGTCGAAGCTTCCGCCCAGGCTGGCGCCGGTATCGGCCATGCGGCGGGAAATCTCTTCCTCGCTCATCCCGCCTGCGCCCAAGGTAAGCAGATGATGCGTCATGCTCGCCAGACCCGGCCTGGACATGTCATCCCGGCCGCTGCCCGCAGGAAACTCGACGCTGACATCCAGCAACGGCAGATCGTGATTCTCTACAAAATACACGCGCACGCCGTTGTCCATCTGCCAGTGCTGGATCGGCAGTGCCGCCTGGGCGGCGGTGGC
>CAMTYG010000068.1:0-11211 GCA_947085875.1 uncultured Sulfuricella sp. | reverse complement strand
TGCGGCAAAACCGCCAGGCTATCGAGCAAATGCTGGGTTACCATTTTTTGCGGGTCTCGCACGGCCGTCAGGTTGTAAACCTTGTTCCATTTTTGCATGAGCGCAACATAGTTCAGCAAGCTTAATTGCGTCGCCGGGTCTAAATGCAGGCCCATTTCCTCCAGGCCACAGGCTAATTTTTTTTCCAGGCTCATGCGCTTTTCTTGTCGTCACTCATGTTCTGGCCACGCTTCAAGTGCACCAGCAGCACCGAAATCGCCGCTGGTGTCACCCCGGAAATGCGCCCTGCCTGCCCCAGCGTTTCAGGCCTGTGCTGGTTAAGCTTCTGTTGCACTTCGATGGATAGCCCATGCACCCCGCGGTAATCCAACCCCAGCGGCAGGGCCATGGCCTCATAATGCTGGTGACGGGCGACCTCCTCCTGCTGGCGAGCAATGTAACCCTGGTATTTCGCCTGGATCTCAACCTGTTCGGCCACCTTCGAGTCTCCGACCCCTACGCCGGCGCCCGGCAATGTCATCAAGTCGCGATAGCTGACATCAGGCCGGCGCAGCAAGTCCAATAACGAATACTCCCGCTCGATGCCCTTGCCCAGCACCCTTTCAGCATCTTCCTGGGGCAGCAGCTTCGGGTTCACCCAGACGCTTTTCAGGCGTTCCTGTTCGCGCGCGATAGCCTCGCGCTTTTCCACGAAACTCTGCCACCGCACATCATCAACCACGCCTAGCCGCCGCCCCGCTTCCGTCAATCGCAGGTCGGCATTATCCTCGCGCAACATCAACCGGTATTCGGCACGGCTGGTAAACATACGATAAGGCTCGGCCACGCCACGGGTAATCAGGTCATCCACCATCACTCCAAGATAGGCCTGGTCCCGGCTTGGATGCCAAGCTTCTTTCCCTTGTGCCGATAATCCGGCATTGATGCCCGCCAGAATTCCCTGCGCGGCGGCTTCTTCATAGCCGGTTGTGCCGTTGATCTGGCCGGCGAAGAACAGCCCCTGTATTGCCTTGGTTTCCAAGGAGTTTTTCAGCCCGAGCGGGTCGAAAAAATCGTACTCGATCGCGTAGCCGGGACGGGTAATATGCGCGTTTTCAAAGCCCAGGATCGAGCGCACCAAATCCACCTGCACATCGAAAGGCAGGCTGGTGGAGATGCCATTGGGATAAATTTCATGGGTGCTCAACCCTTCCGGCTCGACGAAAATCTGGTGTGAGTCCTTGCCGGAAAAACGCATGATCTTGTCCTCGATCGACGGGCAATAGCGTGGGCCCACTCCCTCGATCACGCCCGTGTAAAGTGGCGATCGGTCCAACCCGCCGCGGATGATGTCGTGAGTGCGCGGATTGGTCTGGGTGATCCAGCACGGCAATTGACGCGGATGCTGTGCGGCATCACCGAGGAAGGAAAATGCCGGCGCCGGGTCGTCGCCGGGTTGCTCCACCATCACCGAATAATCCAGGCTACGGCCGTCGATGCGCGGCGGAGTGCCCGTCTTGAAGCGCCTCACCGGCAATCGAAACTCGCGTAGCCGTTGCGCCAGGGTGATCGAGGGGGGGTCTCCGGCGCGCCCGGCCCGATAATTCGACTGCCCGACATGTACCAGCCCCGCCAGGAACGTACCTGCCGTCAACACCACTACCCGGGCCTGAAAGCGCAGGCCAAGCTGGGTAACCACGCCAACCACGCGATTTTGCTCAAGAATCAGGTCATCCACCGCCTGCTGGAACAGCCACAGGCTGGGTTGATTCTCCAGCCGACGCCGGATCGCCTGCCGATAAAGAACGCGGTCCGCCTGTGCGCGCGTCGCCCGTACCGCCGGCCCCTTGCTGGAATTGAGAATGCGAAACTGGATGCCCGCCTCATCCGTCGCCGCGGCCATGGCCCCGCCCAGGGCATCGACCTCCTTCACCAGATGACCCTTGCCGATACCGCCAATCGAGGGGTTGCACGACATCTGACCGAGCGTTTCGATATTGTGCGTCAACAGCAGCGTTTTCAGGCCCATGCGGGCGCTGGCCAGCGCGGCCTCCGTTCCGGCATGGCCGCCGCCAATCACGATGACATCAAATTGGGAGGGATAAAACATGGTCAACCGGGTGTATGAAACGAGTGCGAATCATAACCCAAAACGGCCATTGTTTCACGTGAAACGCTATTTCCCGATGCAGAAACGGGAAAATATCTCGCCCAGCAAATCGTCCGACGTAAATTCACCAGTTATGCTGGAAAGCGCGTTCTGGGCCAACCGGAGTTCCTCTGCAAAAAACTCGACCCGGCCTTCACACGCCGCCGCCAGAGCCAATCGTTCCTGGGCTACACGCAACGCGCTCAAATGGCGCTCGCGCGCCATGAATACCCCCTCGCCGTCAGTCTGCCAACCAACGATTCGCAGCAAATGCTCATGCAGCAGATCGATCCCCCCGCCAGTCTTGGCCGAGAGATAAATATCCGCAACTCCGCCCACGGCAACCGCTCTGGGCTCTTGGCCGAGGAGATCGACCTTGTTGAAAATACGGAGCAACGGCAGGCCTGCCGGCAGTTTGGCAATAATTTCCAGGTCCGCCGGCGCTACTCCTTGCGCCGCATCGATCAGGAGCAGCGCCGCGTTGGCTTGCCGAATCGCGCTCCAGGCGCGGGCAATGCCGAGTTTCTCTACTTCATCATCGGTGTCGCGTAGCCCTGCGGTATCGATGAAATGTAGCGCCACGCCCTCAATTTCGACATGCTGACGGATCGCATCACGGGTCGTTCCCGCCACAGGGGTGACGATCGCCACCTCCTCGCCCGCAAGCCGGTTGAGCAAACTGGATTTGCCCACATTCGGCTGACCAATGAGGACAATATGCAGGCCTTCACGCAACAGGCTGCCCTGTTTTGCCTGGCGGAACACCTTATCCAGCTGAGCATTGAGGGCGGTCAGCTGGTTTATGGCGTTGGACTCATCAAGAAAAACGATTTCCTCTTCCGGGAAGTCCAGTGTCGCCTCCACCAGCATACGCAGGTTGATCAGCGCATCCACCAGCTGGTGGATGGCATGGGAAAACTCCCCGCGCAGCGAGCGCATTGCGGTTTTGGCCGCCTCGGCGGTGGACGCATCGATCAGGTCGGCAACGCTTTCCGCCTGAGCCAGGTCCATCTTGTCATTGAGAAAGGCGCGCCGGGTGAACTCACCCGGCTCAGCTGGGCGCGCGCCCAATTCCAGGCAACATCCCAGCAACCGGCGCAACACCGCGTCGCCACCGTGGCCTTGCAGCTCGAGAACGTCCTGGCCGGTATAGGAGTTGGGGGCGGGAAAATACAGGGCGATACCCCGATCGATTATCTCTCCATCCGCCGCCAGGAAATTGCTCAGCGTAGCGGCGCGGGGGGCAGGAATTTTCCCTAGGAGACGCCGGGCGAACCCGCTCAGGTCTTCGCCAGAAACCCGTACCACGCCGATACCACCGCGCCCAAGGGCCGTGGCAATTGCGGCGATGGCATCAGTGCTTGCCATGCCCCTTGGCGGCGGCTTTTTCCTGCTCGACACCATGCGTGACATACCATTGCTGCGCAATCGACAGCACGTTGTTCACCACCCAGTACAGAACCAGTCCGGCTGGAAAGAAAAAGAAGAAAACGCTGAAGGCAATCGGCATGATCATCATCACCTTGGCCTGAATGGGGTCAGGTGGCGTCGGATTAAGCTTGGTCTGGATGATCATGGTGAGCCCCATTACAATCGGCAAGATGTAATAAGGATCCGGAGCGGATAGGTCGTTAATCCATAGCATGAAAGGCGCCTGGCGTATTTCGACGCTGTTCAGCAACGCCCAGTAAAGCGCGATAAATACCGGGATCTGCACCACGACCGGCAGACAACCCCCTAGCGGGTTGACCTTCTCGGTCTTGTATAGCTCCATCATGGCCGTATGCATCCGCTGGCGGTCGTCGCCGTATTGCTCCTTGAGCTTTTGCAGCTTAGGCCCGAGCACGCGCATTTGCGCCATGGAACGGTAGCTTTTTGCGGACAGCGGGTAGAAAACCAGCTTGATCAGGACGGTCAGCAGAATAATGGCCACCCCCCAGTTATGAACCAGCTTGTTAAGCCACGCCAACACCCAGAACAGTGGTGCCGAAATCACTGTCAGCACGCCGTAATCAACCACCAGATCCAGTCCTGGGGCAACCTTGCTTAGGTGATCCTGTTCCTGTGGCCCGGCATAAAAAGGCACGGTTATCTTTTTCATGCTTCCCGGCTCAATCGAACCCACCGGCAGAACCACGCCTACGCCGTAAAGATCGTCACCCAGCTTTTTCGCATAATATTCACGTGGTTGATCATTGGCGGGCAACCACGCGCTCAGGAAATAAAGCTGGATCATGGCGACCCAGCCATCATTACTTTGCTTGGTATAGCTCGCTTTGTCCTTCTCGATATCAGAAAAGTTGATTTTCTGGAATTTTTCCTTCTCGGTGTAAACTGCGGCCCCGGTATAGGTCATGATGAATTTCGGGTCTCCGGTCGGAGGCTGACCATTTCTTACCAACTGGAAATAGGAATGGGGCTCCAGTCGAGCTGTGCTGCCATTGTGGATCTCATAAGCCACATCAACCACGTACCCACTCTTGCGAAAGGTGAAAACCTTGTCCACCTTGATACCATTTGCACCCGCCCAGGTCAGTCTTACTTGTACTTCATTCGCCCCTTCAGCGAGTTTATACTGGGTTGCCGCCGTAGAAAATAGCGTTTTATGTGTTGGCAAACCATTACCTATCAGGCCAGATTGGGCAATGTAGAGGTGTTTCGGGTCGTCTTCCAGCAAGACAAGGTTTTTGTTTTTATCCTGGGTGTCACGGTGCTTCAGCAGCTCCAGCCTGCGCACGTCACCACCGAGCGTGTCGATTTCGGCATAAATCAAATCTGTTCGTACCTTAACCCGTTCTCCCGTTTGCAGTGGCCCGCCAGAATCCTTGGCAGGCAAGTCAGCCGCCCGCATCGTGGGGGCGGGTATTTGTACCCCCCCCGCTTTTTCGTGCGCGACTTGGCCAACCGGGGCAGGATGCTGTTCCTTTTGCCATGCATCCCATAACATCATAATGGAAAAGGAAAAAACAATGAAAAGTATCAGACGTTGCGTGTCCATGTTGCCTCAAATAATAATTAGGGTATCGGATCGTATCCGCCCGGATGCCGGGGGTGGCAGCGGCAAAGCCTTTTTATTCCTAGCCAGCCGCCTTTGAAGGTTCCGAACTTGACTAATGCCTGGCATGAATACTCGGAACAAGTTGGGGTAAATCGACAACGCGGCCCCAGCAAGGGGCTGACCAAGTATTGGTAAATCCTGATCAATCCGATAAAAAAACGTGTCATTATCTTCGTACTAACCTTTTTTGCAGGTTATCCATTAACCGCAAGAACTCATCTTCTACCTGGTGGAACGCATTACCGGTAAAGCTCCTGTGCGCCAGGACAATAATATCCAGGCTGTCAAATAGGTTCTGGTGTCGTCGGAAAATTTCTCGCAGGCTACGTTTGATGTAATTCCTGGTTACTGCGTGCGCCGCCGTTTTTTTTCTGACAATCCCGGTAAATCGCGGTTGATTCAGCCCGTTCGGCTTTGCCAGTATGCGTAAGTAATCCCCATATACCTGGCATTTAAAAGAAAAAACGGATGAAATTTCATCCGTTTCTTTTAACCGTTTGCTTTTCTGAAAAGCATGGATAGCAGGCACTGCCAAGCAACGACTATACGCTGAGTTTCGCTCGCCCCTTGGCGCGCCGTGCCCTGATCACGGCGCGACCGCCGCTTGTTTTCATCCGCGCACGGAAGCCATGAGTGCGTTTGCGTTTGACAACCGAAGGTTGATAAGTCCGTTTCATTTTGTTACCTCAAAACTTGATTTGGCTAAAACGCGCAATTAGACTATCTTTACGGTGTTTTTGTCAAATGATATTTATACTTCCATCCTGTGGATAAGTTTAGCCAAAAAGAATAGAATGCCTGATTGCTGTTGGGTTCCTCTGTCTTTTGACGCCTAACCGAAACAACTCCAACGAATATCTTTATGGAAGCTTTTTGATCACCCAATGGAAAGTTTTTGGCTTGAGTGCGTAAATAGATTTAAAGAGGACTTGCCTCCCCAGCAATTCAATACCTGGATCAAGCCGCTTAAGTTCGATTCATCGGACGGCACCCCTCGCCTGATCGCACCAAACCGCTTTATCCTTCAGTGGATCAAAGACAAATTCCTGGCTCGCATCGAAGAAATGGCTGAAGCCCATTTTTCCGAGCCTCTATCGCTGGTGCTTTCCTTACCTGATGCTCCAGAAAAGATTACGACAACTCCCGCAATAGTTGCAGCAGCAACACCCGTTCGACAAAATTCAAAACCTGATCAATCCCGCCTCAACCCGCTGTTCACTTTTTCCAATTTTGTCACCGGCAAAGCTAACCAACTTGCCCGGGCTGCCGCCATACAAGTCGCTGAAAATCCCGGTACTGCTTACAATCCTTTGTTTGTCTATGGCGGGGTTGGGCTGGGTAAAACCCATTTAATACAAGCCATCGGCAATCTGGTTCAGGAACAAAACAGCAAGGCAAAAATCAGCTATCTGCACGCAGAGCGCTATGTTTCTGATGTAGTGCGCGCTTACCAGCATAAAGCTTTTGATGATTTCAAGCGCTATTACCACTCCCTGGATTTGCTGTTGATCGATGACATTCAATTTTTTTCAGGCAAGAATCGTACCCAGGAAGAGTTTTTTTACGCCTTTAATGCATTGATCGAAGCGCACAAACAGGTAATCATCACCTGCGATACTTTCCCCAGGGAAATTGCGGGAATGGAAGATCGACTTATATCCCGCTTTGGCTGGGGGCTGACCGTTGCTATTGAGCCTCCCGAACTGGAAATGCGAGTGGCAATCCTGCTAAAGAAAGCTCGAGCTGAAGAAATAAAATTACAGGAAGAAGTCGCTTTCTTCATCGCCAAACAAATCCGCTCCAATGTGCGCGAACTGGAAGGTGCTCTAAAACGCGTTCTCGCTTATTCTCGATTCACCGGACATTCAATCAACCTGGAATTGGCCAAAGAAGCCCTAAAGGATTTGCTTGCCGTTCAAAATCGTCAGGTTTCACTGGATAATATCCAAAAAACCGTTGCGGATTACTATAAAATCAAAGTTGCTGAAATGTTCTCTCCGAAACGTTCCAGAAATGTTGCGCGACCGCGACAAGTTGCTATGGCGCTCGCAAAAGAGCTGACACAATTGAGTTATCCGGAAATTGGCGATGCGTTTGGTGGGCGTGACCACTCGACCGTTATCCATGCTTGCCGAAAAATTACAGAACTAAAAAGCACCGATCCCACAATTAACAGGGACTTTGAAATATTGTTGCAAATTCTGCGCAGCTAATCATGTGGATCCAATGTGGATAAAGCCTGTTTTCTTCAGACAGAGAAAAATTGACACCATTTTATCCACAACCCTCAGCAAGGTTGTCCACAACTTTTCTGATACATTATCATATTGATTAATAAATCAAAATATCAACTATACCGATAATTGCGTAGGCTTACTATTAGTCTTAGGAATATATATATGTTATTAATTCAAACAAACAGGGATGCCCTATTAAAACCACTTCAATCCGTAATTGGTATTGTAGAAAGGCGGCATACTCTTCCTATTCTTTCCAATATTCTCATTGAAAAAAATGGGGAAAATCTTTCTATTCTAGCCACAGACTTGGAAATACAGATTACAGCGACTTCTGTTTGTCCGGATGAATTCCAGGATTTTTCGATAACTGCTCCAGCAAAAAAACTTCAGGATATCTGCCGTGCCTTTCCAGAGGGTGCCCAAATTTCGCTGGAGAAAGATGAGTTGAGACTGCAAATAAAAGTAGGAAAAAGCCGCTTCAACCTTCAGACATTACCAGCAAATGATTTCCCTAAATTGGTACCCTCCGGAAAAAATATATCCTATTTAAAAACCACCCAGAAAACCCTGAAACATCTACTCAATCTTGTTCAGTATGCAATGGCTCAGCAAGATATACGTTATTACTTGAATGGTTTATTGCTAGTGGTAGAAAGCAATCTACTTCGCGTTGTGGCAACAGATGGCCATCGGCTTGGTATGGCGTGTTCACCCCTGGAAAACATTGAAGGGACTGCGGAAGGATCACCCCAGGAGGTGATACTGCCGCGAAAAACGGTTATAGAGTTGATCAAACTGCTGGGCGATAACGATGAAGAAGTAACGATAGAAATTGGCCAGAACCAAACTTGTTTTTCTTTTTCCAATATAATTTTGGTATCAAAAATAGTAGAAGGAAAGTTTCCGGATTTTAATCGAGTCATCCCCGCTGACTATCAGAACCACATTCAGATTGATCGTATACTTTTGCTACAATCTCTGCAGCGCGCATCTATTCTTTCCAATGAAAAATTTCGAGGTGCCAGGTTAGTATTAACACAAAACAGCCTGCGAATAATTTGTAACAATAACGAGCAGGAAGAAGCGCAAGAGGAAATCGAAGTTAACTATACTGGAGCCCCGCTGGATATTGGTTTCAATGTCAATTACTTGCTGGATGTGCTAACCAATCTAAATAATATCTCCATTACACTCTCGTTTGGTGATGCCAACAGTAGCGGGCTATTTACCATTCCAGGTAATGAATGCTTCAAGTATGTTGTCATGCCAATGCGCATTTAAATTAAAATTGTTTCACGTGGAACCCATAAATAATGTCTGAATATACTTCCGATAGCATCAAAATACTGAAAGGGCTGGAAGCCGTACGTAAACGGCCTGGCATGTACATTGGGGATACCAGCGACGGCTCAGGGTTGCACCATATGGTGTTCGAGGTAGTAGACAACGCCATAGATGAAGCGCTTGCCGGACATTGCAATGAAATAAAAGTTGTTATTCATCCGGATAATTCCATCAGCGTCCATGACAATGGAAGGGGGATTCCCACCGGAATCAAGGAAGACGACGAATTCAAGCGGTCTGCAGCAGAAATCGTGATGACCGAATTACATGCTGGCGGGAAATTTGACAGCAATTCCTACAAGGTTTCCGGGGGCTTGCATGGCGTAGGCGTATCCTGCGTCAATGCCCTTTCAAAATGGCTGAAATTAACCATTCGCCGAGATGGGCAAGCTCATTCCATGGAATTTCGTTGCGGAGTTGCGGTCGAGCCACTAAAGCTCACTGGCCAGACTGAAAAACATGGCACGGATGTACATTTTCTCGCAGATGACGAGATATTTGGTTTGGTCGAATTTCATTATGAGATTCTTGCCAAGCGGCTGCGCGAACTGTCTTTCCTCAACAATGGCGTTCGCATTGAACTAATCGACCAGCGCACAGGAAAGAACGATAACTTTGCTTTTAGTGGTGGCGTAAAAGGATTTGTGGAATATGTAAATCGCACCAAAGCCGTCCTGCATCCCAAAGTTTTTTATGCTTTGGGTGAAAAAGACGGCATGACCGTGGAAGTGGCAATGCAGTGGAACGATTCCTATCAGGAATCAGTTCAATGTTTTACTAATAACATTCCGCAGCGCGACGGGGGAAGTCATTTGACCGGTCTGCGTAACGCGATGACGCGTACATTAAATACGTATATAGAACAAAGCGAGCAGGCAAAAAAAGCCAAGGTGGAAACTGCGGGCGATGATATGCGCGAAGGGCTGACATGCGTTTTGTCGGTAAAAATCCCGGACCCCAAATTTTCCTCACAGACCAAGGAAAAACTGGTTTCTTCCGAAGTGATGCCAATAGTTCAGGAAATCGTGTCCGCGAAACTGGCAGAATATATGCTGGAAAATCCGAATGACGCCAAAATTATCTGCGGCAAGATTGTCGATGCTGCACGCGCTCGTGAAGCAGCTCGCAAAGCGCGTGAAATAACGCGCCGCAAGGGAGTGCTGGATGGCATGGGGTTGCCAGGCAAGTTGGCCGACTGTCAGGAAAAAGACCCGGCATTGTCTGAGCTTTACCTGGTAGAAGGAGATTCTGCCGGAGGCTCGGCGAAACAGGGAAGGGACAGGAAATTCCAGGCGATTCTTCCCCTAAAGGGTAAAATTCTCAACGTAGAGCGGGCTCGTTTCGACCGGCTGGTGTCCTCCCAGGAAATCGCCACCCTGATCGTTGCGCTGGGTACAGGCATCGGCAAGGATGATTACTCGGCAGAAAAACTGCGCTATCACCGCATCATCATCATGACCGACGCGGACGTGGACGGTTCCCATATTCGCACTCTGCTGCTCACCTTCTTCTACAGGCAAATGCCGGAACTGGTGGAGCGTGGCCACATCTACATTGCCCAACCCCCCCTGTACAAGGTCAAACATGGCAAGCAGGAACGTTACCTGAAGGACGACCATGAATTGAAGCAATACATGCTGCAAATGGCGTTGAGCGAGGCTGAACTGGTTACCGAGGGTGGCCAGGAGCCGATCAGCAAGGCCGCTCTTGAGGAAGTGGCCAAGGAATTCCTGCTGGCTGAAGCGATCGTCGAGCGCTTGAGCCGCATAATCGCAGAACCGATACTCTACGCCCTGCTTAAAAATATCGTGCTTGACCTGAGTAACCTTGCATCCGCTAACGAGAGCGCGGAGCAGCTTAAAAAAGCCTTGGCTAACGAGCAGTATACTGTTTTGGCTTACTACGATGAAGCGACGGAAAACTGCCGACTGAAAATCAGCAAGATGGTGCATGGAAATTTACAGATCAGCTATCTGGACCAGGATTTCCAGCAAAGCGGGGACTACGCGCAGCTGTCGAAAACAGCCCAAGTGCTGCACGGTTTGCTTAAAGAAGGGGCAAGCATCAAGCGTGGAGAACGATCCCAGCCGATTAGCGAGTTCAAGGCTGCAATGGACTGGTTGCTGGAAGAAGTGAAACGCGGCCTGGGTATCCAGAGGTATAAGGGTTTGGGCGAAATGAACCCCGGGCAGCTTTGGGAAACAACCATGGATCCCCAGGTAAGACGGTTGCTTAGGGTGCAGATTGATGATGTGATAGCCGCAGACGAAATTTTTACCACATTGATGGGCGACCAGGTTGAGCCGAGACGTGCTTTTATCGAAACAAACGCACTTGGAGCAAGAAACCTCGACATCTGATAATTCCCGGCCAAGCTGGGATATCTTCAGTACCGTAGTCGATAATTACGGCGATATCGGCGTCTGTTGGCGGCTTGCCCG
>CAMTYG010000067.1:0-11856 GCA_947085875.1 uncultured Sulfuricella sp. | reverse complement strand
TTTTTCCGCTTCATGCAGGAAAGAAAAACTGAAAATTTGATGACAAAGCGGGATTATTTTTCCAACCGAAGGTCCTGGCCGGGTATTTGCCTTGGGCTTGTCCTGATGTCGTTCGCACCCGGCATTGTTGCGCTGGGCCTGGGCGAGCTTCACGTCACCTCGAAACTGGGCGAGCATTTCAGCGGCTGGATTCCTATTTATGCCACGCCCGGCGAATCCGTCGAGCCATCGTGCTTCAAGCTGTTGACGGAATCACCCCGCCAGGATGGTATTCCCCTTATCGATTCCGCCAGACTGACAGTGAATGGCGGGAGTGGCGTGCCTTATCTCAGGGTTTCCGGCCAGAAGAGAATTAACGATCTGGCAGTCAGGCTGGCGATCAGGGTGGGCTGCGAGAGCGAAATAACCCGGGAATACACAACCCTGCTCGATCTGGCCGATAACGTGTCTGATCAGGCCGTTGTCAATGCGGCGCTGATTGCTGCACCCAAACCCGTTTCACCCGCAGGCCCTCGCGATCATCGCCCAGGCGGCCTGGAATGGGAAGTCAGGGCAGGGGAGAGCCTGACCGGCATTGCCGCAAATATTTACCCGGATAGCCGGCGCATGCAAAGACGGTTCGTTCGTCATGCAATAGAGTCCAATCCTGAAGTCTTTGCTGATAAAAACCCTGATGCGATTCTGCCTGCTGGGACAGTGCTCCATTTTCCGGGCTTGCGAGAATTGGCGCGTGAGCCCGTAGCAAAAAAATCAGGGAGGCGTTTGGCTGCGGAGCCCATTGCGCAACCGGATACAAAGCCAGATACGAAGCCGGACAAACCCCCCGTCAGCCCAAAAACCGCAAAGGCCAAAAAAACGGACGCTGAAGCTGATGTCCGCCTCAAGCTGACCACGGGCGATCTGGATATTTCCGCCAGCGGCAAGATCACCGAGGGAGAGCGTGAATTGTTGCGCGAGAAGCAGCGCATCCTGATGGACATCGATGATATGGCTGCCCGCAACCTGTCGCTTAATCATCGTCTGAAGCAGATGGAGGAACACATCCAGGGATTGCAGGCCAAGCTGGAAGGGCTGGATCGTCAGCGCAGCGAAATGGCATCCGGCCACCCTGTCTCGCCAGCTCCCGCGGTCGCCCCCAAGCCAAGCCAGGCGGAGCAAGAATGGCCGGCCTATGCCGGTATTGTCGCCTTCCTTGTCGCTGCTACCGGGCTGCTGATGGCGGTATATTTGAAGCGGAAAAGAAAATTGGCCAAAGCCGAAGCCCTGATGGGGCTCGATGTGGACCTGGGCAGAGCTTGGGAAGCGGGCCCGGAGGCCAAAAAACCGGGTTTGGCAGATTTTCCGTCAGAGTCAGTGAACGCGGGTGAGCCAATGGAACGGGCTGTTGAACCTGTACGCGCCCCGGAAATAGACAGGGAGCCTTCCTCTTCTGAAGCACCTAAAGAACCGCGTGGCGTTTTCGACCCCGATCTGGAGATTATTACGCTGGGCGGCATCGAGAGCGCGATTGAAGAGACCGACATTTACCTTGCCCTGGGGGAGAAGGACAGGGCCATCGCCAACCTGAAATATCATATTGATTCCCAGCCCAGGGCAACGGTCGATCTCTGGCTTAAACTGCTGGAAATCTATCATAATTTCGATATGCGGCCGGAATTTGAAACATTGGCGACCGAGTTTCGCCAGTATTTCAATATTGTGAAACCAAACTGGGAAACGATGGAGCCTGGTGAAAACCATTCCCGCGGTATTGAGCAGTTTCCGCACCTGATTGAAAAGATAACCTCCACCTGGGGCAGCCCCGCCTGTCTCGAATACCTGCATCATCTTTTGCTGGACAACAGGGGCGGGCTTCGGGATGGGTTCGAACTCGGCATGGCGAGCGATATTCTCCTGCTTATTCATCTTCTGGAAGCGGCGCTCGGCAAGTCTGCCGTCCCGCCCGCCGCCCTGCTCGTCCCGCCCGTCCTGCCCGCCGCCCCGCCCGCCGTCGAAACGGCTTCCGAAGAAATTGGAGCCCTGGAGTTCACTTTTGAGCCAAGAGCGCCAGTTGAACCAGAGAAATTCGATCTCGCCCTGCCCGAACTGGAGTTGGACATGCTTCCAGCAGTGGAGCCTGTTAGCGGCCCTGCATTGTTGTCGATGCAGCCTGCTCCAGCACCGCCTTCCAAGCCCGAATTTTCGCCTGTGGCAGATCCGAGATCCGCGCTGGAAATACGCTATCTCAGAATTGCCGAGAAAATTACCCTGATATGGGGTGAGCCGGAAGTGCTGCATCATTACCTGGAAAGCCTCCTCGTCGACGATCGCGGCGGTCGCGCAGGCTTCGCTGAGGATATCATTTCCGAGTTGATGATGCTCTCCTCTGTAGCGGGGGCCAATGAAGGGGCCACCGATATCTGGGGCTTGTCGGGGAAGAACAAACCGGCGGCGTAGAAAGCGATGAAGCGTCGTTAAGGAGGTGTCGCTTCGCGACGTCCACAATCAGCAATGGAATTAGAAGAGCATGGCGCCGGTACTGGTATTTGACATAGAAACCATCCCCGATATCGAGGGATTGCGCAAACTCAACGGGCTTGGGGATGAAATCAGCCCGGCCCAGGTGGCTGAACTGGCTTTTCACCAGCGCCGCCAGGTAACCGGCAACGACTTCCTGCAACTGCACGTGCAGCGCGTGGTGGCAATCTCCTGTGCTCTGCGCGAGCGCGACAGCTTTCGCATCTGGTCGCTGGGCAGCCCCGAAGACGACGAGGGTGAAATCATCCGCCGCTTCTTCGAGGGCATCGAGAAATACACGCCTCAGATCGTGTCGTGGAACGGTGGCGGCTTCGACCTGCCGGTGCTGCACTACCGCGCCATGATCCACGGCATCCAAGCGCCGCGCTACTGGGACATGGGCGAGGACGACCGCGAATTCAAGTGGAACAACTACATCAGCCGTTACCATTCCCGCCATCTCGACCTGATGTACCTGCTCGCGCTCTACCAGCCGCGCGCTAATGCGCCGCTGGACCAGATCGCGCAACTCGTTGGCCTGCCCGGCAAACTCGGCATGGATGGCTCGAAAGTCTGGGATGCCTTCCAGAACGGCGAGATCGACGGCATCCGCAATTACTGCGAAACCGACGTCGCCAACACTTACCTGGTTTACCTGCGTTTTCAGCTGATGCGCGGCGCGTTGACGCGTGTAGCGTATCAGTCCGAGTGCGACCTGGTGCGCGCCACCCTGAGCAAGTCCGATGCGCCGCACTGGCAGGAGTTCCTGGCTTTGTGGAAATGAAAACCTTGCTTGGATTTGAATGAATTGCCGAAGGAATCGGAGGCGCTATGTTGACTGAGGATCAGTTGAAGGGATTGCTTTCCGATCTGGAAGCAGACTATATATCGCTGGATGTTAACGCATCTCGCCCGCTTCGCACGCCGTTACTCAATGGTGCACTTCGAATTTGAATCAGCACAAGTATGCGAGGAGAAAATGGAACAAATAGCTCGATTTCGTGGCGCATTGTTAGGCCTTGCCTGTGGCGACGCCGTTGGGACAACCGTTGAATTCAAGAAGCGGGGGACATTCGTCCCGGTCACCGACATGGTTGGCGGCGGACCGTTTCGCCTCAAACCCGGTGAGTGGACTGACGACATGTCGATGGCGCTTTGTCTCGCCACCAGCCTGGTGGAGCGAGGCCGGTTCGATGCGAGGGATCAGATATCCCGATACTGCCGCTGGCGTGATGAAGGCTATTTGAGCAGCAACGGGACGTGCTTCGATATTGGTGGAACTGTGAGCCGCGCACTGAACAAGTTCGAGAAAACCGGTGAGTCTTTCAGCGGCCCCACCGACGAAAATTCGGCAGGAAATGGCTGCATCATGCGGCTTGCGCCGGTGCCCATGTTCTTCCATCCAGACCGTGAAGCGGTCATTGCCATGTCTGGCGAAAGCTCGCGCACAACACACGGTGCGGTGGAGTGTATCGAGGCCAGCCAACTTTTTGGCGCCATGCTTTTCCAAGCGCTGAATGGCGCCACCAAGGAAGAAATACTGTTCGGACATGGCTTTGAGTCCATCTCATCCAAGAAGCTTCTGGCGATTGCCCACGGGGATTACAAATCCAAATCCGAGGATGATATCCAGGGATCTGGCTATGTTGTGGAAAGCCTGGAGGCCGCCCTGTGGTGCTTCCTGCAAACCAGCAACTTTCGGGATGCCATTCTCCGCGCTACCAACTTGGGGCGGGATGCCGATGCCACAGCGGCGATTTGTGGTCAGGTGGCAGGTGCTTTCTATGGTGAATCGGGCATTCCGCAGCGCTGGCGAGAGCAATTGGTCATGGCCGACGAAATTCGGTCACTGGCGGACAATCTTTACCATCATAAACCCTTGCCGTGAGTTACCGCTCCAGGCCGCATGGGAATCCTGGGTTACGCTACGGCGCGGCAAATCCAGGCTACTTAAATAAAATTGGAATTACCAGATGAATGCAGTTATTGAATCTCTCGACCACGAAGGGCGCGGCGTCGCCCATGTCGAGGGCAAAACCATCTTCATCGAAGGCGCCCTGCCCGGTGAAACGGTGGAGTATTCCACTTTCAAGAAGAAACCCAGCTACGAGCAGGCCACGGCGACGAAAATCCTCAAGCCCAGCTTCATGCGCGTCACGCCGCGCTGCCCGAGTTTCGGACTGTGCGGCGGCTGTTCCATGCAGCACATGGAGGCCGGGGCGCAGGTCGCCGCCAAGCAGCGCGTGCTGGAAGACAATCTGTGGCACATCGGCAAGGTGCGGGCGGAGGAAATGCTGCCCGCCATCTACGGTCCGCCCTGGGGTTACCGCCACCGGGCGAGGGTGTCGGTCAAATATGTGCGGAAAAAAGAGCGCGTTCTGGTCGGCTTCCATGAAAAGCGCAGCAGCTTTATCGCCGACATGGAGAGCTGCGAAGTGCTGCCCCCGCGCATCTCCGCCCTGCTCATGCCGCTGCGCGCCTTGGTCGAGCAGCTTTCCATCCGCGAGCGGTTGCCGCAGGTGGAGGTGGCGCTGGGCCAGAATGTCGACGTGCTGGTGTTGCGCATCATGGATCCGCTGAATGAACAGGACGAGGCGCTGCTGCGGGCATTTGCGGACCGGCATCGGGTCCAGTTCTTCCTGCAGTCCAAGGGGCCCGATACGGTGCAGCCGTTTTATCCGCTGGATGCGCCCGAGCTCAACTACACTTTGCCGGATTTCGGCATCGTGATGCCGTTCCGGCCCACCGAATTTACCCAAGTCAACCCGGATATCAACCGCGTGCTGGTGCGGCGCGCCATTAACCTGCTTGACCCCAGGCCGGGCGAGCGCATCGCCGACCTGTTCTGCGGGCTGGGCAATTTCAGCCTGCCGATCGCCCGGCGCGGCGCCGACGTGGTGGGGGTCGAAGGCAGCGCCGCCCTGGTGCAGCGGGCGCAGGCGAATGCCGAGGTCAACGGGCTGTCGGCGCGGGCACGGTTCGTCGAGGCGAATCTGTTTGAGACGGATGCGATCGGCCTGAAAAAATTGGGGCATTTCGACAAAATGCTGATCGACCCGCCGCGCGACGGCGCGCTTGAAGTGATCAAGGCGCTGGCGGAAGACGGGCCGCAGCGCATCATCTACGTGTCGTGCAGCCCGGCCACGCTGGCGCGCGATGCCGGAGTGCTGGTGCATGACAAGGGCTATGCGCTGAAAGCCGCCGGCGTAGTCAACATGTTCCCGCACACCGCGCACGTCGAATCCATCGCCCTGTTCGAGAAATAAAAAGGGCGGCCAATCGGCCGCCCTCTGTAGTTGTGTAGGGTGGGCACGTTTTTGTGCCCACGCAGTCAGCAAAGTTTACTCCGCGTGGGCACAAAAACGTGCCCACCCTACCAAGCTAGTCGCGTTCGCCGGTAAGCGCCATCAGCAGGGACAGCAGGTGGACGAACAGGTTGTAAATATCCAGGTAAATCGCCAGGGTGGCCATGATGTAGTTAGTTTCCCCGCCGGTGACGACGCGGCTCACGTCATACAGGATGAAGCCGGAGAAAATCAGCACGGCGATTGCGGAGATGGTCAGCTGCATCACCGGAATCTGGAAGAACATATTGGCGATCATGGCGACGATCAGCAGGATCAACCCGATGAACAGGAACTTGCCCATGAAGCTGAAATCCTTCTTGGTCACCGTGGCAATGGTCGCCAGGGAGAAGAAGATCAAGCCGGTGCCGCCTGCCGCCATTCCGACCAGCTGCGCGCCGTTTTTCAGATGCAGGGCGGCTTGCAGGATGGGGCCGAGCATCAGGCCCATGAAGAAGGTGAGTCCAAGCAGGAGCGCGACACCGAGGCCGTTATCGCGATTTTTGCTGATCCCCCAGAACAGGCCGAACATCACCGCCAGCATGAGGATAAAGCCCAGAAACGGGCTTTGCGCCATGAACGAGAAGTTCAGGTTGATGCCGATCACCGCGCCGATCACCGTCGGAACCATGCTCAAACCGAGCAGCATGTAGGTGTTGCGCAATACCTTGTTGGCAGCAAGGGCCAGTTCAGTGGTTTGTGACGCCATTCGCAGTTCAGGTTGCATCCGTTAACTCCTCGTTACAAAAAAGACATGAGTAAGACTACGCAATTCGGGTTAAAGTTTCAAGCACTGGTCAATGCAGGCGGCAAACGGTATCATGACGGCCATCGGAAGGTTGGCCGAGCGGTTTAAGGCAGCAGTCTTGAAAACTGCCGATCTGAAAGGATCCGTGAGTTCGAATCTCACACCTTCCGCCAAATGAAAACTGTGCCATTGATTACGGGACTTCTGCCTCGCTGGCATATAGCGCCCCGAAGTCGTATTCGTCGAACGCATGCTCGACAACGGTGTAGGGTGGACCGTTCCAGTCTAGCGGATCACCATCGAGCTTGATAGCGCAGATTGTCCGTGAACCAACATCGGTGCAGCGCCACCGCCCGGTTTCCGTCCAAAACTCCAGCCCGATGAAGAACTCACTGTGTTCCATCTGGCGATCAAGCCACCGTTATCTCGATATGTCGCCCAAGCACAGTAGCCGCCGCCTCGATCTGCTCCAGTTTGGAGGCATGGCGCAAATCAAACAGCCGATCCACCTGCGGCATATGCCAACCCAAACGGCGAGCCAGTTCAGCCTTCTTGATGCCCTGTTCGGTCATCGCCTGATACACGCCCAGTTTGGCGCACTCCAGCGCCGACGGGCGCACCGTTTTTTGTCCGGGTGCAGGCTGGCTGACAGCAGGTAACGATTTACGAGCATCCACGTAGAACGACAAGCCTGTTTCCAATGCATCTACAGCATGTAGCAAGGCTTCGTCTTCATCCGCGCCAAAAGTGATAGCCTCCGGCACATCAGGGAAAGTCACCAACACGGTGCCTTCGTCGGTTGTCAAGATAACGGGGTAATCAAACATGTTTTCTCCTTATTTCAAACCAAGCTGGCGTTTAATGGCGGCTTCAAGTCCATTGCCAAGTTCCGTTGTGCCGTGCATGGGTAGGGCGGACTGCTTGCCGTTCAGGAAAACTTTCAAGTGCGAACCCTTGCCAGGCTGAAAGGTCGCGCCTTGTTGTTCCAGCCACTTTTTCATTTGCTTCGAGTTCATGGAGCAAATAGTAAACAGATATGTTGTGTTTGTCAAGGTGGAATGCAACATTTATGTTTGTTGTTCTGGCGTGACACCCTCTCCGTAACGTAATACTGAACCCACGCCGTTATTGGCTGGATAGGGGGCATAAACTGCGGAGTTGCGGGGACGAAATATTGCCAAGCTGTTGATTGTGCTTATTTCTGATGGAGTCTTGAAAACTGCCGATCTGAAAGGATCCGTGAGTTCGAATCTCACACCCTCCGCCAAATACATAGGCACAGCGCCACTTTCGTGGCATTTCATTTGTTGAGCCAACACCCGTTCCGTCATTTCCTACATCCACGCCTCGCCCAATGCCTGGGCCTGTTGCAAGACCAGTTCCACTGCCGCCTCCTGCTGATCCGGCGGGTATTTGTACTTGCGCAGGATGCGTTTGACCATCAGGCGCAGCTTGGCGCGCACGCTTTCTCGCTCTGACCAATCCACGCTCAGGTTCTGGCGCAGGCTTTCGGTCAGTTCGTGGGCAATTTTCTTCAGCGTCTCGTCGCTGAGTTCGCGCACGGCAGATTCGTTGTCGGCCAGCGCGTCGTAAAAGCGTATTTCATCCTCTGTTAGCCCCAATTCCTCGCCACGTTCGGCAACGGCCCGGAACTTCCTGGCCATCTCGATCAGCTCTTCAATGACCTGTGCCGTTTCGATGGCCCGGTTCTGGTAGCGCTTCACCACATCACTCAACAAATCGGAGAATTTCCTGGATTGCACCACGTTGCCGGCAAAGCGGGTTTTGATCTCGCCTTCCAGCAACCGTTCCAGCAGTTCGACTGCCAGATTGCGCTCGGGCAGGTTGCGCACTTCGGCCAGGAAGGCGTCGTCGAGGATGCCGATGTTCGGTTTGTCCAGCCCCACTGCGTTGAAAATATCGACCACTTCCTCCGATACCACGGCAGAGCCGATGATCTGGCGAATCGCCAGTTCGCGCTCTTCGTCGATCCGTTTCTTCTGGCTGATGTCGCGCTTGGTCAGGATCACCTTGATGGCCTGGAAGAAGGCCACCTCCTCACGCACCGCCTTGGCTTCGTCCAGTGTGCAGCACAGCGTAAATGCCTTGCTCATGTGGCCAGCGCCGTGTCGGCAAAGCGTTTCTTGCCGTCTTTCTGCCCCAGCACATGGTTGGCTGCTCCGGCCAGCCGCTTGTGGCCGGCGGTGAGGAAATCGCTGTAATCGAAGCCGTGCAGCATGGCGCGCAGCACGTCGAGTTTTTCTTCCAGCACGGCATAGGCTTCGCGGATATCCACCGTTGGGCGGCCGCGCCCGTTGCTGGCGGTGTATTCCTTCAAGGCGCTGCGCAGCTCGTTGGCAATGCCGATGTAGTCCACCACCAGGCCGCCCTGCTTGTCCTTGAACACCCGATTGACTCGGGCGATGGCCTGCATCAGGTTATGGCCCTTCATCGGCTTGTCCACGTAGAGCGTATGCACACAGGGCGCGTCGAAGCCGGTCAGCCACATATCGCGCACGATCACCAGCCGCAGCGGGTCGGCCGGGTCTTTGAAACGCTTTTCCAGCCGCTTCTTGACCTGTGCACTGTAGATGTGGGGGCGCAGCAGCGCCTTGTCGCTCGCCGAGCCGGTCATCACGATCTTGATGGCGCCTTTTTCCGGGTCGGGGACGTGCCAATCCGGGCGCACCTTGACGATCTCGTTGTAGAGATGAACGCAAATCTCGCGGCTCATGGCGACCACCATGGCCTTTCCGGTCTGCGCCTGGTTGCGTTCCTCGAAGTGAGCGACCAGATCGGCGGCCACGCTGGCAACACGCGGTTCCGCACCAACGATCTTCTCCAGCGCCGCCCAGCGGCTTTTCAGCTTGGCCTGCTGGCTTTCTTCCTCGTCCTCGGCCAGTTCATCGACCTCGGCATCGATGTGCGGCAGTTCCTCGGCCTTCAGCGCCAGCCTGGCGAGCCGGGATTCAAAATAGATGGCGACCGTTGCGCCATCCTCCTTGGCCTGCTGCATGTCGTAGACGTGGATGTAGTCGCCGAACACGGCGCGGGTGTCGCGGTCTTCGCTGGACACGGGGGTGCCGGTAAAGGCCACGAAGGTCGCGTTGGGCAGCGCGTCGCGCAGATGCTGTGCGTAGCCGACCTGATAAGTGGATGTGGGTTCTGCCGCCAGAAGCCCCTGGCCATCGTTGGCCGCAGCCTTGGGTGCCTTGACGGTCTTCAGCTTTGCCTCGAAGCCGTATTGAGTCCGGTGCGCCTCGTCGGCGATCACCACGATGTTGTGGCGGTCGGACAGCACTGGGAAGGTGTCTTCATCCTCCCCTGGCATGAATTTCTGGATGGTGGCGAAGACAATGCCGCCGGAGGGCCGGTTGCCCAGTTTGGCGCGCAAATCTTGCCGGGTGTTGGCCTGCACTGGCTGTTCCCGCAGCAGGCCCTGGGCCATGGAGAAGACGCCGAACAACTGCCCGTCCAAGTCATTGCGGTCGGTGATAACGACGATGGTCGGGTTCTCCATCGCGGCTTCCTGCATCACCCGTGCGGCGAAGCAGGTCATGGTGATGCTCTTGCCGCTGCCCTGCGTGTGCCAGACCACGCCGCCTTTCTGGCTACCGCCGGGGCGCGAGGCCGTCACCACCTGATGGATCGCCGCGCGCACGGCGTGGAACTGGTGGTAGCCGGCAATCTTCTTCACCAGTGTGCCGTCGTCCTCGAACAGCACGAAGAAGCGCAGGTAGTCGAGCAGATAGGCCGGTGCCAATACGCCACGGATCAGCGTCTCCAGTTCGTTGAACTGGCCCAGCGGATCCAGCGCAACCCCATCGATGGTGCGCCACTGCATGAAGCGTTCGTCGTCGCTGGACAGCGACCCCAGCCGCGCCTCGCTGCCATCGGAAATGACCAGCACCTCGTTGTAGTGGAAGACGTCGGGAATCTGTTCCTTGTAGGTCTGAATCTGATCAAAGGCTTTCCAGATGTCGGCGTTTTCGTCGGCGGGGTTTTTCAGTTCCAGCAACACCAGCGGCAGGCCATTCACAAACAGGATGATGTCCGGCCGGCGCGTATGGTGCGGGCCTTTGATCGAGAACTGGTTGATCGCCAGCCACTCGTTCAAAGAACCCCCTCGCCCGCTTGCGGGAGAGGGTTGGGGAGAGGGGCTGTTCCAGTCGATCAGCCGCACGAAGTCGCCGCGTGTCTCCCCCTCCTTCTGGTACTCAACCGGCACCCCAGCTACCAGCAATTGGTGCAAGCGTCGGTTTGCAGAGAGTTGAGAAGGAATACCCAGATCCAGTACCTGCTTGATCGCATCCGCACGGGCGGCGGCTGGAATGGCCGGGTTGAGCCGCTCGACCGCAGCGCGCAGGCGTTCCACCAGCACCACCTGCCGGTAATCGGCGCGTTCCGGGCTGCCGCCATCGGGTGCGATGTCCAAGCCGTGCAATACCGTGTAGCCGACATCAGCGAGCCAGCCCAGCGCTTCCTGTTCGAGTTGGTCTTCGGTCATTTCAGTTCGCCCAGATCGCCGATCTCGCCCGCCAACTCCGCCTCGATCTCCCGTTCGTGCGCGTCGTCACCCAAGCCGAGAAAGTCGAACAGGTAAGGGTCTTTCAGCGTGTCGTGGGCCAAGGCCGAATCGGGGGATGGCAAGCGTGCCACAAAATTGGTTACTGCCGCGCCTTGGCGCTGGAGCAGACGGTTCTTGATATTCAGTTCCAGCGTCAAGCGCGACCAGCCCTGCTGCACGGTTTGCACGGCATACCATTCACGCTCGGCGGGGCTTTCCAACTTGGTCAGCAGGGTCACGATATGGAACCACGGCAATTGGTCAGCAGGCTGCTGACCAATTTGTCCGTCAGGGCAATGCTGGGCGAAGAAGCGCATGTATTTGAGATTGCTGGCCGACCAGCCGCGCATGTCCGGGAAGGCATCCTTCAGATCATGGGCCAGCCGGTCGATGACTTTTGCGCCCCAGCCTTGCGTTTCTTGCCGGTTCAGAATCTCCTGACCGATACGCCCGTAAAGCTGCACCAGTTCTGCATTAACCGCCAGAACAGCGCGTTGCTGGGCGCGAGCGATGTCCTGCTTGAGTTGATTCAGCCAGTCGGCGTAGCCATCGGGCAGGGTGAGGGGGACATTGCGTGGCGTCATCTCAGCGACTCCTCTGGTGCGATGTGTATAGAAAATCGTGATTTCTATACACGTCGATTGCGACATGTATAAATCGGGCAGGCGCTTGCGGCCTGAATACTGAATGGGTCAGCAAGC
>CAMTYG010000066.1:0-7782 GCA_947085875.1 uncultured Sulfuricella sp. | reverse complement strand
TCTCCTGGCATAGACATCGTCGTAGCCCTCCCGCCAATGCTTGACGAGTTCAGGGATCAATTCGGGCGGATCCTGCAGGTCGGCGTCGATGACCACCACGGCATCGCCGGCGGCATAATCAAGCCCCGCCGTCATGGCGATCTCCTTGCCGAAATTCCGGCTCAGGTCCACGATGGCCACCCTGGGGTCATCTTTTCGTAATGTATAAAGGATGTCGGCTGTGGCGTCCTTGCTGCCGTCATTGACGTAGATGATTTCGCTGTCGAGATCCAGCTTGCTCAGAGTTTGCGACAAGCGCCGGTGGAACTCCGGCAGCACCTCCGCTTCGTTGAAGGCGGGTACGACCACCGAAAGCAGATCGGGTTGCTCGCTTTCGGAAATGTGATCCTTGCACTCGTTTACCAAAGCTTCCCCCGGCGATTTTAAAAAAGTTGACATGTCATTTTTCCAGGATTCCTTGGTTAATTCTCATCCGGAAACACCTGTTTCTCCCTCCCCCTTGATGGGGGAGGGCTGGGGATTTGTATCGGGCATCGCCCGTTTTTTCAAGGAAGAAGAAGGCGCATCTGCCGTCGAGTACGGCATTCTGGTTGCGCTCATCGCCGTAGCAATCATCGCCACCGTTACCTTGGTGGGCGTGAAACTGGAGAATGTCTTCAACCAGATCTGCGCCAAGCTGGGCAACGGCACTTGCACCACCTAATGCCGGTGAAATGGCTCTCGGGTTGGCGTGACGCTGGCCCGGGAGTTTCCGCTGACCACAAAAATGGCCGCCAGCAGTTCTTGCCGGTAATTTCAGTGGGATCAACAAAAGCAGGGAGAAAATCATGAAAAAGTTTGTATCGGGCATCGCCCGTTTTTTCAAGGAAGAAGAAGGCGCATCTGCCGTCGAGTACGGCATTCTGGTTGCGCTCATCGCCGTAGCAATCATCGCCACCGTTACCTTGGTGGGCGTGAAACTGGAGAATGTGTTCAACAAAGTCTGCGCCAAGCTGGGCAACGGCACTTGCACCACCTAATGCCGGTGAAATGGCTCTCGGGTTGGCGTGACGCTGGCCCGGGAGTTTCCGCTGACCACAAAAAATGGCCGCCAGCAGTTCTTGCCAGTAATTCCAGGGGACTCAACAAAAAAAGCAGGGAGAAAATCATGAAAAAATTTGTATCGGGCATCACCCGGTTTTTCAAGGAAGAAGAAGGCGCATCTGCCGTCGAGTACGCCATTCTGGTTTCTCTCATCGCGGTGGCAATTATCGCCACAGTTACTTTGGTGGGCATAAAGGTGGAGAATTTATACAACAGGGTCTGCGCCGGCCTGGGCAACGGCACTTGCTAGTAACGCTGATTAAAAGGCTCTTGGGTTGGCGTGATGTTGACTCGGGAGCCCCTACCGATCGGTGTTGATGGTTCAAGCGAAGGAGGAGGCGGTGTTTCGGTGCCGCCACTGAGTCTCTTGAAATCGACGTTTGACTTGAGCGTTCATACATGTACTTGAGAAGGGTCAAATCGATGGCAGGTGGCGCGTGACGCCGCGGGTTGCTGGCCTGCTGGCCTTGTTGCCCATGGCGCTGCTCTTGCTGGCCGTGGTTCGGGAGGATGTGAGGCATCAGCGTATCCCCAACCGCCTGGTGTTCTGGGGCGCAGGTTTGGGAGTGTTGCTGAATACTTTCTGGCCGGAAGGGCAGGGTTTCGTGAGCCAACTGCCCGGTGGATTGGGGTTTCTGGGTGCCATAGAAGGCTTGGCGATCGGTTTGGCGGCGCTGTTGCCGCTGTACTTGCTTCGGGCCATGGGGGTGGGCGATGTCAAGCTGATGGCCATGGTGGGCGCATTTCTGGGGCCCGATGATGTGGTTGGCGCAGTACTCGGCACCTTCCTCGCCGGCGGGGTATTGTCGCTCGGGTATGCCTGGAAAATCGGGGTGTTGCGCCGCACGCTGCAAAATATCCGCTTTATTGTGTATTCCAGCGCGGTGAAGATTGCCGGCGGCAGTGTTCCCACGCTTGACGGCGCGCCGGAAACGGCAGCTAAATTCCCTTACGCCGTGGCGATTGCCGTGGGCACCTTGGGTTATCTCGTTTGGAAAACCGTGCGGAAAACTGGTTGGGCATAGATTCAATCAATCTATGCAACACACAAGCCCCTCTCCCCAGCCCTCTCCCACAAGGGGAGAGGGGGCAAAATCAAAAGCTATGGATTGTAGCGCTTCGCATTAAAGCCATTCAACCCAATCTACATGACTTAAATAGGGGGCATGGGTCAGGCAAACGGGTTGACGATGCGCAAACGGCCCTCAATCTCTTGGCTATTCTGCATATCTTCGGAATAGAGGGTATCGCAACCTGCTTCCAGCGCCGTGGCGACAATAAGACTGTCATACCAGGAAAAACCGTACCGCTCCCGGATATCGAGGGCGGTATGGATGGTTGTCAACGAGATGATTTCCACCCGGCACATCGCCTCAAGGGAGGTGATGAGCGTGCGGATTTCCGATACAGCGAGCGCTAGGCGCTTGGATGCAACGTTGGCGGTTTCGGAAAGCACCTGCGTGGAGATGGAGGGATTCCCAACAAATAATGGGGCGGCAAGGGTGCTTTGGTGGAGGCAGGGCCGAGCGCGTAGATGACAATGTTGGTGTCGATAAAGGACTTACCTGGCATTGGCTTCTTCCCGATCAAATTTGTAGCCGCTGATGTCCACCTTGAAGCTGCGGAAGAAAGTTTCGATTTCCTCGGCTGTTTTTGGGACTGACGCAAGCTCCGATGGCAGCCGCCTAACTTTGAGGAAGGCGATGAAATCCAGCACCTCAGCCTGCTTTTCAGGAGGCAGAGCTTCAGCTTCACGTGCAATGATGTCGGAATATCCCATGATGCGTCTCCTTGGCCCATCCTGATTTTTAAAATACAACCTTGTTTGTATTTTGGCACGTCTCGCTGAATAAGCAAATCAGCCCTTACCTGGACAAATGGCAGAACAACCCGCGTAAGGCGTAGGGCGTAATAAGCGAAGCGCATTGCGCCGGATGTCAATCTTTGTATCCGAGCACATCTTCATCGTCTCCCGCCCAATCCGTCGGATAAACGCCCCGCTCCACCGGCCGATGAAACGTCGAGTATGGCCAATCACCCGTACGCCTGACCAAGAGAAACGCGGATTAATTCCAATTTCGTCATTCCGGCGAAAGCCGGAATCTAGAAAAATCAACATCCTGGACACCGGCTTTCGCCGGTGTGACGAATTAATCAGCGCTTCCCAAGCCATGCTTGAGCGGATTAATGTGAACGTAATCCATGTGCGAACAAAAACGAAGTTTCAGTGGAGGCTAACGCCGGCTTTATCGGCGTTAAACGCAGTGGCCATAACTAAAACCCGCATCATCGCGAATCAAATGTTGGGCTAGTTCAATCTGCTTTTCTATCAGATGACAGCAAAGTCTTGCAATTCCGAATCAGGAGCATAAACTATACGAAAACGGAGTGACGCCATGAATCCAGCCTATGCTTATCCTAAAAGTCGGTTTGAACCGGCAGTTCTAATCGACTTGAATTCCAGGTCTGAACGCGAACGCCTGTCAAAATCAGCGCTGAAAGGGTTTTTTAACCTGGTAGAGAAATGGGGGATCCGAGATGAGGATGCCCGCGAACTGCTCGGGGGGCTCTCCAGTAGTGCCTTTTATGACTGGAAAAAGAATCCCGACCGTGTTCTCGAAGTAGATCGCATTATCCGCATCTCCTATCTGATTGGCATTTACAAGGCATTGCATATCATCTACGGCGACAAGCTGGCTGATAAGTGGATAAACCTGCCCAACAAGAATGTGATATTCGCCGGGCGCACGCCTTTAGTATTCATATCGGCGGGGGGGGTGATTGCGATGCAAACCGTGCGCATGCTTCTGGATGCTCGACGCGGGGGGTTGTGACCTTGCGGATGCCGCCCCTGACTCCACTGCGCCAGTTTGACACCCATCGCCTGATTCCAACGCGGTTTGCTGAAACTGAAAACTCCGTGCTTTTGGACATTTCTGAGGACGAGAGCCATCTGAGAGACTTGTTCGACCTGGACAACGCCACGAACCAACGCTTGATTGGAGAATATGGCGGCTTACCCGGCATCGGGGTCGATGAATTGGTTTTTGGAGTCCCAAACTTTCGAATCGTCAATGCGGCGTTTACCTGCCCGCGCCCAGAGGGCAGCCGGTTCAACAACGGAGAGCGTGGAGCCTGGTACTGCTCCTTTGATCTCGACACCGCCATGTCGGAAGTGATATTTCACAAAACAGTTGAATATCACGAAATCGGATGGTTTGAAGACAGTATTACCTATCAAGCATTTCTCGCCGATTTTACGAGCGAGTTTCAGGATTTGCGTGACCAACCGGAATACGCTGATTGCCTTGCCCCGGACAGTTACATTGCATCGCAAGAATTGGCGATCAACTTGCTGGAAGGCGGTTCTCTTGGCGTTATCTATCCCAGCGTTCGGCATACGGGGGGAGTCAATCTATCCTGTTTCCGACCGGCACTGGTTGGCAATGTTCGCAAAGGGTCGGCTTACCAGATAAGCTGGACAGGAGTCTCGCAACCCCAGGTTGAGGTGCTTATCCGCTGACGTTGGGCGGCTTGTCAAAACGCCGGCGGGTGCGATTATCCCAGAAAATCCATTAGGCGAAATCGTGCACAAAAACCCGCTCGTGGTGAGCCCTTCGATAAACTCAGGAGAGCCTTGTCGAACCATGAACGGCCCTTCGACAGGCTCAGGGCGAACGGGTTTGGGGCTAATGGATTATCTGGGATTATTGAGTCGGCCATCAAACAGATTGAAATGGTCGCTATGCTGTAGGCCGGCGGTGAGGCACGAACCCCAGCGTTTGGTGGCCTCGAACATGCTGGGGTTCGCGTTGCTCTCCGCCAACATGCGGACGCTTTACGACAAGTTTCAGCTGCCCTGGCTGTTGCTGTTCATTGCCACAGAATTGGCAATTGCTAATTTTACGACAATGCACGACAATGGGGTCATGAAAACATTCGACGAAATTGAAGTCCGGCGCCCCGACCTCGCTCAGAGCTATCTCGCACTGCTTGGGGCTCAACCCGGGCGGCCCCTGGCCCTGTTTGCCCCTCGGCGTGTCGGCAAAACATTCTTTCTTGACCACGACCTGGCCCCCGAGGCGAAGGAGGCGGGGATGTTGCCGGTGTATGCCGACCTGTGGCTGCATAAGTCGGCCCCGCTGGAAGCGATGAACCACGCACTGGAAGAGGCGCTGGATGATTTGCTTGTTCCTGCCGGCAATGTCGGGAAGGTGGCAAAGACCCCGGTGAAGAAGATCGGTGTTCTCGGTGCCAGCATCGATCTTGGCGATGAGCCGCATCGCCGGGCTTTGCCGGAGTCTCCGGCCCTACGGTTGGATGCTCTGGTCACGCGGCTGGCCGGGCAGCACAAGGGGCAGGTTTTGTTGATGCTCGACGAGGTTCAAACCCTCGTCGATGCGCCGGACGGTGTGTCCATGATTGCGACCTTGCGGGCTGTGCTTCACAAACGACGCAAGGAGGTCTGTGCCGTCTTTACCGGTTCCTCACAGGAAGGGCTGGCCCGGCTCATGAATACCGCCGGAGCGCCGATGTATCAGTTTGCACAGATTATCGATTTCCCCTTTCTCGGCGATGAATTTCTGCGGTTGCTCGCAGAACATTTCAGGAAGGTTCATCCGGGCAAAAAACCTGGGCTGGACGAGTTACGCGAGGGGTTCAAGAAAATCGGCTTCAAGCCGGCGCTCATGCGGGATGTGGTCAAGGCGATGTCGGCGGAGGGGCTCACCGATGTTAAGCGTGGGGTCGAAAACTATATGGCTAGCGACCATCAGGTCGCAATCTGGATGGCGCTCCTGAACTCGGTCGACGCTTTCGACCAGGGAGTGTTGATCGCGGTTGCCAATGGCCAACCTCCGTTGAGCCAGTCCACGTTGAAGGCTCTGGAGGCGATTCCCGGCTCGAAGCCGACGATATCCAAGGTCAGGTCGTCCATCGAGAAGTTGAAACGCAACGGCATCCTGTCGAAGAACGCGATCGGCACAACGGTTGACGACCCGCTGTTCGCAGAGTTCTTACTGAGGCGCGGAGCGGGCAAGGCATTGCTCTGAGACGGTTCCAACCCGCGTAAGGCGTAACCCGCGTAAGGCGTAGGGCGTCAATAAGCGAAGCGCATTGCGCCGCATGTCAATCTTTGTATTCAAGCACATCTTCATCGCCTCCCGCCCAATCCGCCGGATAAACGCCCCGCTCCACCAGCCGATGAAACGTCGAATACGGCCAATCACCCACACGCCTGACCAAGCCATGCTTGAGCGGATTGATGTGAACGTAATCCATGTGAGCACAAAAATCCGCATCATCGCGAATCAAATGCTCCCAATAACGGCGTTGCCATATACCCCGCTCGCCGCGCGCCACGCGAATCCGGGTGCGTCGTTCGGTTTTTGGCAACGCCTTGGAAAATCCTGTTTTGATCAAGCGCCATCGGGTTGCGAAGTCGGCATCATCGGCGGGGAGTTCGATGACGCAATGCAGGTGGTCGGGCAACACCACCCAACCATGGATGATGAAGGGATGGCGTTGCCGCACCGATCTCACCGCCTCACGCAGCAAGTCCACATGCCGGACCAGCAGGTCGCACTCCTGCCGTTGCAGCAGATTGACGGTGAAGAAGTAAGTGCCGCCCGGATGCCAGGCGCGACGGTAATCAGGCATGGCGACAGTATCGAGGGGATTTTCATGCGGCGCAATGCGCTTCGCTTATTGACGCCCTACGCCTTATGTGGACTTGGCGGCCTTCACGGTTACGGGTGAGTTGCTGGCCTATTCCAACAGATTAAGCAACACGTCTCACTGAATAAGCAAGTCAGCCCTTCCTTACCTGGACAAATGCCAGAACAGTTGCTATGTTGAAAACAAGACCGCAAGCGTCGCTGCTGGTAACTCAATAATAAGGTTTAGGGAGTAGCATTGTGGCAACTCAGACCGCCTACCCAAAACTGGTGGAATCCGCCCAACCGGAGCGGGAACCGCAAAATACGTCCTTGCCATTCCAGCCTCATACGGTTGGGGAGACTGGCCTCAACTTCCTGTTTCTGATCGAGCTTCTCGCCAAACTCCTGTTCTTGCGCGGCCAATTGCGCTTGGTGGATCTGGCCGAGCACACCAGGCTTTCGGTCTCGGTGCTGGAGCCCCTGCTGGCTTTCATGCGCACGGAGCGTCTGTGCGAGGCATCCCGCAGCGGTCTGCGCACCAAGCGCAGATTCAGGGCGGAAGAGGCAGCCGCCAAGATCCCGGTGAAACTGCTGTTTCCCTTGCTATTCTGTATTTTTCCTGCATTGATGCTGGTGCTGCTGGGGCCATCGGCCATCAGCTTTTCCCGGGTACTGTTCCCGGCGTTAGCTGGGACGCCATAGGATTTCCAAAAGGAGCTAAGCCATGAAAACCGGTTACATGATTTTATCAGCGGCCTCCGTTATTCCTCTGCTGAGCGGTTGCGCGTCTTACCAAAAACCCGCCGACAGCGCGGCGTGGAGCATCAAGCCGGCATTCAATGTCCGGCACTCCTCCGAGACGCCGGATGCCTATTACCAGTTGGGCCGCTACTATCAGGGCCAGAATCGCTATGAGCAGGCGCTGGAGGCCTACCAGAAGTCGCTGGCCATCGATGGCGCGTTTGCCGAGGCGCGCAACGGGCTGGGTGTGATCTATGCCATGCAGGGCAGGCAGCAGGAGGCGCTTGAGCAGTTCGGGCTG
>CAMTYG010000065.1:0-8156 GCA_947085875.1 uncultured Sulfuricella sp. | reverse complement strand
TCTTTCAAGAAGGATCAGGTGGACATCTCGACCAGGATGTTTTTGATCCAGCTACGTCCATAGATCCCTTCCAGCTCGGACAAATCCGGCGATACGCCACCGGAATTCGGCACAGCGATGATTTTGCCTTCCGCCACTTTGTAAACGGCGGAAACCGTGACGGCTTCCTTGTCCGTAAGATAACTGTAGCAAACGTTCACGTGGGATGGATCGATCAGTTCCTTGCCGTTCATCAGTTGAACGATGTTGAGCGCAGCCGCTTTCGCCTGCGAATTGGCGGAGTAGCCAGACTTCGGCATTGCGCCGGCAATCGAGGCGTCGCCGATGATATGGACATCCTTGGCAATGGTGGACTCGAAGGTCACCTGATTGACCGGACACCATTTCTTGTCTTCGCCCACCACGCCTGCCTTGTGAGCAATCAACCCGGCCTTCTGCGGCGGAATCAAGTTGACCACGGCGCCTGCGATCTCTTCCACGCCGGTATCGACGCTACGCTTGCCGGCATCAACCTTGACCACCTTGTTGGCCGCACGGTAGTCAATCATGCCGTCGTAGTGTTTCTTCCAGCCCTTGAGGAACAGGCCCTTCTTGGACACGATATCCGGATTGGCGTCGAGGGCGATGATCTTGGAGCCCGGCTTGTTGTTCTTCAGGTACCAGGCGATCTGGCTGATCCGCTCATAAGGCCCAGGCGGGCAGCGGAACGGGGTCAGCGGAATGGAAAGCACCACCGTGCCGCCTGCCTGCATATCCTCAAGCTGCTTGCGCAGCAACAGGGTCTGCTCGCCGGCTTTCCAGGCATGGGGAATGACTTTCGGTGTTTCCACAGGATCGTAGCCCTCGATTTCCTCAAAACGGAAATCGATGCCGGGGGAGAGTACCAGGCGATCGTAGCTAATAGTGCCGCCAGTAAGCACGACTTTCTTGGCAGCAGTATCCACTGCGGTCACTTCATCGTAAACCAGCTTGACATCGTAATTGGAAGCCAATTTCTCGCGCGTGATCTTGTTTTCGTCCAGCTTGCGGCTACCGCCGATCACCATATTACTGAGCGGACAAGAAATGTAGGTCTTGTCGCGATCGATCAGCACCACCTCGATGGTAGGGTCGTTCATGCGAATATACTTGGCAACGATCGTGCCTCCGTAACCGCCACCGACCACCACCACACGGCGGCCCTTCTTCGGCATGATTTCAGCCGCGGTTGAAATGTAAGGCACGCCAGCCAACCCAACACCCGTGGCAGCACCCATCAGCTTCATGAAACTTCTGCGATTCATAGTCATGTTGTTATCCTCCAGATACCGTTATTGCTGGCTTGCATAGAAGTGAATCAGGGCATCGACATCATCCTTGCTCAAGCCCTCGATTTTTTCCGCCTTCTTTTTTGGCATCGGGCGCGTCTTATCCTGGAATTCATTCATGGCGATCTGAAGGTATTCGGCCCACTGCCCGGCAATTACGCCGCCATCCTCGGATTCACGCCCATTTTCCAGATGGCATTTTTTGCAATTCTGCTCATGCACTGTCTTGCCGTGCGCCACTTTGGCTGCCAGGGTCTCCTGTTTGGGACGTACAAATTTCTTTTCGCTAAAGAATTTGTCCATCGTCTTGAAGTCTTCATCGGAATAGGCTTTGGCCAGTCGCCCCATGATGCTGGAAGGGCGTTCCCCACTCTTGAATTTCTTCATGGCGTCTTCGATATACCCCGGCGTCTGTCCGCCGATAGTAGGCATGCTGGGACCCGCGCTGGCGCCGTTGGTGCCATGACAGCCGTTGCAAGTATTGGAAAGCATTGCAGCTGAAGTCGGCCCGGCTGCCCACAGTGACGAACTGACGGCGAGCCCACCCGCAAGTAAAGCAAGATTTAACAGTTTGAGTTTCATTGCCCCTCCGTTTTTTGGGTTATTTATCAAGTCAACAACACAACCGCGAAAACTTCCTCTCCAAGAAGTTCCCACGATAATCTAACATAATTAACCACAGGATAGCAGGGATATTAATTTTGCCACTTGAAATTTGCCCGGACAAAACACCGGCTCACTTGCTGTAGGTTAGCAAGCCAACACCGGGCGAATGAAAATACCAACTTCATGTCCGCGCAGAAATTGCTTTCCCATAGGCAAATAGGTAGTATCTTTGGCTGCTAAATAACACAGCCAAACCGAACAACTCCCGAGAGGAAATGACTTGAGTAGCCCCAAGGTTCACGCAATCCTGGCCAATCTCCCCCTGTTCAAGGAAATGAGCCTGGAGGAGATCGAGCGCATCGCGCAATGCACGCGAGAAACGCATGCCTCGCGCGGCGAAATAGTATTCCAGCGCGGAGACCCGTCGCACGGGTTTTACATGGTGGTTCACGGCCAGCTCAAGCTGGCTTTTTCCTCGCCGCAGGGGGTGGAAAAGGTGGTGCATCTGGTCGGCCCCGGCAAGACTTTCGGGGAAGCGGTGATGTTCATGGGCATGCCCTATCCAGTCTACGCCCAGGCGCTAACCGACTCGCTACTGCTGCACATTTCCAGGACGGCAGTATTCGAGGGAATCGAACGCGACCCCATCTTCTGCCGCAAGATGCTGGCGGGATTGAGCGGTCGGCTGCACAACCTGATCGCCGACGTCGAAGCCTACAGCCTGCGCTCCTGCACCCAGCGGGTGGTCGGCTACCTGCTGCAACACGACTGGGACCATGCCGACGATGGCAAGGATCTTCACGTCAACCTTCCGGTCAGCAAAACCGTGATCGCATCGCGCCTCAACATCTCACCGGAGACTTTCTCCCGCGTCCTGCACGAACTTTCCGCCGCCGGGCTGATCAGCGTCAAGGGCAAGGAAGTCGCCATCCTCGACATGAAGAAACTGCGCGATTACGGTGATTACGGCCAGCAGTAACCGTAGTAATTAATGGCTGGTCCCCGCCGAGCGGGTGATCTTGTTGTAGACGTTGTATTTGCCGGAAGGCTTGTTCATCGGCAATCGCTTGATCTCCTCGAGAGTGGCCGCATCGTAGATCACCAGTGCCCCATCGTTTTCCCAGATGCTCACCAACGCATATTTGCCATCCCGCGTAAACTCCACGTGCGCAGCAGTCTTGCCGGGCGCCGGGCGAAGAATCCGGGCCACCTCCAGGGTGCGTTTGTCGATGATATGCATGACATCCCGGCTCGCCGGGTTGTTGCTGTTAAAACCGTCAGTCCAGGCGTAGTGCGTATTTTCGTGGCTGCGCATGAAGAAGCCCGGCCCCAGTGTCTTGACCTGTTTCACGGTCTGCCAGGTGTTCATGTCGATCACACTCACCAGCGACTCTTTCAGGTTGGGCGTGGCCATCACCGGCCTGCCCTGGTATTCCCAGGTAATTCCTGAGCCAAGGTGCGGCATGCCCGGCAGATCGATCTCCGCCACCTTCCGGCCAGCGTCGAGATCGATCACTTGCCCTTTCTGCCCGCCGCGTGTCGCACCGATCAGGTGACGATAGGACTGGTCGAAAAAGAAATCGTCAAGATAATCTTCCACCTGAATGCGGCGTATCGGGAAATCCTTGGCTACATAGGAAATCTCCCATACTTCCTTGACATCCTTGAGTGCGGCGACAAAGCCGCCTCGCGGCTCGGCCTGATATACCGCGGAAATGCGCGAGCTTTTGCCGTTTTTATCCAGAGCAGGAATCACCTTGATCAGCGTCAAATCTTCCGCATCCAGCAACACCAGGGAATGCGGCAGATAGTTGCCCACCAGCACCGTCTTGCCGTCGCCGGATACGGCGAGGTTGCGGGTGTTGATGCCGGCACGCACTTCCGCCACCATTTTCAGATGGTAGATATCGAACTTGCTGATCCAGCCGTCACGCGAGGCAAAATAGACAAAACGCCCGTCCGGGCTGAATTTCGGTCCGCCATGTAAGGCAAAGCGGGTCTGAAAACGGTGGATCGGCTCAAGCTTGTCGCCATCCAGGATGGTCGCATGGTGATCGCCCACTTCCACCACTACGAATAAATTCAGCGGGTCTGCATCAAAGACGGGCTTCCCCGGCAGGCTCCCGGATGGCACATGCTGGAGGTGCGAGGTAATAATCTCGTCTGCACCCCACACCGGCATCCTGGCTAACGGCTGGTAGATTAAATCCACCAGCGCATGAATTTCATCCTTGGAAAGTTTGTCGGCGAAACCCAGCATCTGCGAGGCATTGCGCCCCTCCGCGATGGTCTTGAAAGCCTCCGGGCGGCGCAGTCGCGCCAGGTTTTCCGGCAGCAATGCCGGTCCGATGCCGCCCAGCCGATCGCTGCCGTGGCAGGAAACACAATGCTCGGTGTAGTTCTTTGCCACATCGGCATGGGCCAACCAACCCCACGATGGCATGGAAAAAATGCAAAGAAAAATGAGTTTTCTGATCATCTTCAACCTTCAATCACTTCGGCACTGGCGATGCCGATTTCCTCGTCATCCAGATAACAGGCCGGATCTTCCGCCCACGGGTCGCCGCTCACCTGCCAGGCGCGCACCCGGGTATTGCCGCCGCAGATGTCGAAGTGCTCACACTCGCCGCAGCGCCCGCCAACCTTGCGTGGAATCGCCTTCAGCCCGGCCATGATCGGGTCGGAGGTATCCATCCAGATTTCCGAGAACGGCCGATCGAGCACGTTGCCCAGATTGTAGTTCCACCACATGGTATCGGGGTGAACATTGCCGAGATTGTCGATATTGGCGACATTTACTCCGGACGAATTGCCGCCCCACTGCACCAGTTTGGCGCGAATATGGCCTTCGAGATGGGGGAAATGCTGCCGCACCCAGAACAGCAGGTAAGCCCCGTCGGCGTCATTGTTGCCGGTGACGAATTCCTTGTGCCGGCCCTCCTGCTGGTAGCGCCAGCAGGTATCGAACAGCAGGTCCATTGCCTGCCGGGTTGCCTGGTGAAATACGTCATGCTTGCGGTTCTTGTTGCCCCGACCGGCATAGTTGAGGTGCGACAGGTAAAACTTGTCCAGATCTTCTTCTTCCATCAAACGCAGCAAGCCGGGCAAATCATGCGCATTGTCCTGGGTCAGGGTGAAGCGGATGCCGACCTTGATGCCGCGCGCCTTGCACAGGCGGATGCCGTGCATGGATTTGTCGAACGCGCCTGCCATGCGGCGGAATTTGTCATGGGTTTCCTGAATGCCATCCAGGCTCACTCCGACGTAGTCGAACCCCACTGCCGCGATGCGGTCGATATTACTTTCGTCGATCAGGGTTCCGTTGCTCGACAGGCCGACGTAAAAACCCATCTCCTTGGCACGGTGGGCAATCTCGAAGATATCGGGCCGCAGCAGCGGTTCGCCGCCAGACAGAATCAGCACCGGCACGCGAAAGCGATTGAGATCGTCCATCACGGTGTAAACGTCGGTTGTGGACAGCTCGCCGGGGAAATCCTTGTCCGCCGAAATCGAGTAGCAGTGCTTGCAGGTGAGGTTGCAGCGCCGAATCAAATTCCAGATCACCACCGGCCCGGGCGGATTGCGCTTAGTCCCGAGCGGGGTGGGATGAGCGATTTCCTGCATGAATTGAGAAATACGAAACATTGTTAACCCCTGGAAATGAGTAATGAGTAAGGGCCGATGGGTACAAACCGCCCTTCACTCATCACTCTTGACTCATTACTCCTCACCCGCTTATCCGCAACCCGGTTTTTTTCAGGATGCGTGTGCTGTAAAGAATCTCGTGGCCGCGATCGGCATCGCCCAGCAGCTCGGCGATTTGTCGCACTTGCGCCTCCACTTCGGGCTTGTCGTGGCCATGCACCATGGCAAAAAAATTGTAGGGCCATTCCGGCAAGTGGCGTGGCCGCTGGTAACAATGGCTGACAAAATCCAGCGCCCCGACACGTTCACCGAGTTCATCCACCTTCTCATCGGGAACATCCCACACTGTCATGCCGTTCGCCTTGTAGCCCAAGGCGTAATGATTGGGCACCGCACCGATGCGGCGGATCATGCCGGTTTCGAGCATGCGGCGCATGCGCGCCATCACCTCTTCGGGGGAAACGCCCACCTGCCGGGCAACCGCGTGGTAGGGCTGCGCTTGCAGGGGCAGGCCGGACTGGGTGGCGAGAATAATCTGCCGGTCTATCCCATCGATCACAGGTTCAGGATTCATGCTGTAAGCTGTAGCCCAACAAAATATTCCTTGATCTTCGGCATATCGTAAACAGGGTAACCGGTTTCCCGTTCTATCTTCCTGAGCGCCGCCGCATGCTCCTGCGGCGTTTCGGTGGCCAGCACGAACCACATGCTGAGCACATGGTCGCGCGCGTAGTTGTGTGCAACCTCCGGCATCGCGTTGACGATCGCCGCCACCCGCTCGAAATCGGACTCCGGGATTTTCATCGCTGCCAGGCTCAGCCTCCCGCCCATGCGCTCGGCATGGTACATCGGGCCGAAGCGGGATAAAACCTTATTTTCCAGAAGCCTGTCGATGCGCGCGATCAGTTCCTGCTCGGTGATTTTGAACCCTGCCGCGACTTCGGCAAAGGGGTGATCGCAGATCGGGAATCCGCCCTGCAACCCATTGACGATCGCCCGGTCAAGCTCATCCATTGGAGTTTCAGCTCCGCCCGGCGCCGCTGCGGAGCCTGGCCGGCTCCGGCGCCCCCTCCGCCACATAGCGGGCACCGCACTGCTTGAAACGGCGCCGGCTGAACAACACTTCGTGGGAAATGTCATGGAGACCGCATTGCTCCTTGAGTTGCGCGACCAGGCCCAGCACCTCGTCACGATCCCGGCCATGGATCATGCAGAACAGGTTATAACGCCAGGCAGGCAGGCGCCGCGGTCGCTGGTAACACAGGGTGACGAAATCGAATTTGCCGATGCAATGTCCCAGCGCGCTAACCACGTCATCCGGGATATCCCATACCACCATTGCATTGGCGCGATAGCCGAGTTCGCGGTGACGCACCACCACCCCTATGCGCTTGATGACGCCCTGCTCCTGAAATTGTGCCAAGCTGGCGATCACTTCACTTTCAGAGAGGCCGATGCCCTCGCCGATCTCGGCAAAGGGACGCGACACCAGTGGCAGACCCTGCTGAACCGCCCTAATCAACGCGGTTTCATATGGCCGCAGTACTGCCGGACCATGGCACAGCATATCCCGGCTCGGCGCACGCTGGCTTTCTGTGCGCTTCCCCTGATGAGGTTGCATCAAGTCAAAACCCAGATCGATATGGTAGTCCTCAAGCATCGGCAAATGCAGCACTGGGCAACCAGTGCCGCACTCGATCTCGGCCAGCACCTCGAGCACCCGAGCCTCATCGGCGGCAGCGACGACAAACCACAGGTTGTAATGATGCTCGCGTTCGTAGTTGTGATTCACTTCGGTGAAGCTGCTGACCAGTCGTGCCGCTTCTTCGAGTTCGCCAGATGGAACCGCAATTGCAGCCAGGGAGCTGGCGCCTATACTGTGCGGCCTGAATACCGCCCCGACCCGGCTTACCGCCCCGCGCGCCTGAAGCTGTGCAAATGTTTCCAGCACCTGGGCTTCGCTCACACCCAGGCGACCGGCAATAACGCCGAAAGGCGCCGTTACCAACGGAAAATCGCGCTGGTAATCATTGAGAAGATGCAGTTCAAATTCCGTCATGGTTGCCCCCTGGTTGCGACCAGTGTGCCCCACTCGCGACAGTCTAGCCTTGCTTTAGATCAAGTTTGCCCCCACTGAATTACAGTTACAGGCCGGTCCGGTGGGCGCGCGGAGTAAAAAAAATACCGCTGGGTTTGTCAGCCGGCAATTCACCGATTTTTTCGAATGTTTCGGTATCGTAAATCTTCACCCGGTCTTCGTCGCGCACCGACACCCAAACCTGTTCGCCCCTCGGGGTGAACTCCATGTGCAGCACCGCCTTGCCCGGTTTCAGGGTTTTCACGATGGCACGGCTCGGCACATCAAGCACCTGCACCACGTCGTTATGCGGGAAGGCAAAGTTCACCCATACCTGGCGGTTGTCGGGCCGCGCCACGACGAATACCGGCTGGCCATGGACGGGGATGCGGCCCGCCTCCTTCCAGCCACCCTGATCGACAACCAAAACCTCGTGCCGTCCCACAGCCGGCACCAGCAGCTCATTGCCGGTCGCCGCCCAGCCTTCCAGATGCGGCATCTTGTACACCGGCAGCGCCTGC
>CAMTYG010000064.1:0-3970 GCA_947085875.1 uncultured Sulfuricella sp. | reverse complement strand
GCGAGGACGAGGATCGCGCCGCGTACTTTATCGCGGTAACTTAAGCATAGTGCGACTACCGTACCGACCAGCCAGATCGCGGACGCAGCCAGCAGCCAGTTGGCGAAATGGGCGTATTGTCCCCGTGTCAGTTCGTTGTCGGCAAAGCGCACCGCGTTGGGAGCCAGTAACAGGCCTGCGGCGGCCAGAAATACCACCGGCAGAATCTGCCAGAACAGGCGGCGCCCGTCGATGCGGCTGAGGTGTTCGCCGACCAGCAGCGCCAGCGCCGGGAAGATCGGCAGGATGTAGGAAGCGAGTTTTGAGCCGGAGAGGGAAAAGAAGACGAAAATGAACACCGCCCAGATCAGCAGAAAGCGTTTTGGCTTGAATCCGGATATATTCCCTCCCCCTTGCAGGGGTAGGGCCAGGGAGGGAGCGGTTGTAGGGTGGGCACGTTTTTGTGCCCACGCGGAAATAACCTCGGATGACCGCGTGGGCACAAAAACCGTGCCCACCCTACCAACTTGAGGATCGACCTTCCAGGCGTGCGCCAGGGAATCGACCAGGGTGACAAGCCAGGGCAGGATGCCGGCGGCAAGCACCGGGATGAACCACCACCAGGGTTCGTAGCGGCCATGGGTTTTGGTCAGGAAGCGCTCGAAATGTTCATGGATGAAGAAGAAATGAAAAAATTCGGGGTTGGCGATCGACACCGCGATGAACCAGGGCGCCGCGATGGCCATGAAAAGCGCTATTCCGCTGAACAGGTGCAGCCTTTTCCACAAGCCGAAATCCCGCTCGATCAAGGTGTAAAGAACAATCACCGCGCCTGGCAAAACGATCCCCATCAACCCCTTGCTCAGGACGGAAAACGCCAGGGCCGCCCAGGCAACGTGCATCCACAGGCGGTTGGCGGGTTTGCTGGCCCCATCCTGTTGCGCCAGCAGGAAACTCATCAGCGCTCCCCCCATGAAAAACGTCATCCCCATGTCGAGGGAGTTCATGTGGGCGATCAGGGTATACAGCAGGCTGCTGCCGAGCACCGCTGCGCTCAACAGGCCGGCCTCGCGGCCAAACAGACGGGTCGCGGCGAAGGCGGTGAAGAAGATGCCGAGAAACCCGCTCAGCGCACTCCACAGCCGCGCCGTCCAGTGGTGTTCGCCAAACAGGCGGTAAGCGCCTGCCGTGATCCAGTATTGCAGTGCGGGTTTTTCGAAGTACTTGATGCCGTTCAGGCGCGGCGTAACCCAGTCGCCGCTGGTGGCCATTTCACGGGCAATTTCCGCGTAGCGGCCTTCGTCCGGCCTGACCAGCTTGCGATATTCGAGATTGCCGAACCAGACTGCCGTCATCAGCAGGACAAGCAGCAGCCAGGCACGTCGTATGTTCAGTGTATCGGGAGCCATGCAATGTCCGTATAAAAAGCGTTGGCTGGCATTATAAACGAGACCGGCCGAAGGCCAGCAGGATGACGGGCAGCAGGCAGGCCAGCGCCAGCGCCCGCTGCAGCATGATCGCATCGGGATGGCTGGTGTCGGGCGAAATCAGCAGGGCCAGCGCGCAGGCGGCCAGCGCCAGCCCCAAGATCCACTTTCCGGAACGGCTGACTCCCCAATGCCAGTGCTGCGCGAGCAGGGTGCCCAGCACCGCTGAAAGCCAGCCGCCGAAAGCGCCGCCCAGCACGTCGAGCGGCCAGTGCACGCCGACCGCGATGCGCGAAAGGCCGATAAGCAGGGCGGCAGAGGCCAGCAGCCAGGTCAGGGAGCCTCGCCTGAGATAGAGGCTGAGGATGCCCGCCACGGTGAAAATCGTGGTGCTGTGGCCCGAAGGGAATGAACCGTATTGGTGCGCGGGGCCGATGACATGCAGCAGTTCGGGTGGGATTACTGCTGGCGGGCGGAGCGCGCCAATTGGGTCTTTCAGGCCATGCACCCACAGGGTGGCAAGGATGGCGGCAAGTGCGAGCGACCAGAGGATATCCGGACGGCGGCCGATCAGCGGCGCAAACAGAGTCAATCCGGCCAGGGTGCCGCCCAGCACGGTCAGGTTTTGCCACAGCACATCGCCGGCCAGGGTGCCCAGGCCATTCAGAACCAGGAACAGGCTGCGGTTGCTGTCGCTGGCGACGAGCACGGCCATGCCGATGAGCGCGAGCAGCGGCACCAGCCAGACGCGCGGCTCGCGCCAGGAAATGCGACAGGGGGCGGGGGCGAGGAAATTCACGCCGCTTATTCGCTGACCCTGACCAGGGCGATGCCGTTCTTGCTGTAGAGCGTTTCATAGGCACGCAGCTCGGCCAGGCGGTTGGTTTGGGTGATCACGATATCGCCGCGGCGCGGGTCGCGTTTTTCCACGATGCGCTGGCTGTAGACGCTGAAGCTCGGCATGTTGAGCCCCCACATCACCACCGTGTAGCCACGTTCACGCGCCAGCAGCGCGGCTTCCTTGATCGGCCCCTGCTGCATGCCGCCGAACAGGGGCAGGAGCAGCAGTGAAAAGCCGGTCGCCAGGATGACGCCGCTCGCCAGCAGTTTGGCGCCCAGGGCGAAACGCTTCTCCGCCATGAAATACAGGGTGAGCAAGGAGAATCCCGCAAAGAAGGGGGTGTACCAGACACTCAAGGATTGCCGGGTGGCGGCAAGCATTTCCCGGTAATAGGGCTTGTTGATATAAGGGATGGCGGCTTCGATCAGTTGCGGCAGGAACAGCAGCACTGCAAGAAACAGCAGCAGCGGCAGGAAAGCGAGAAAGCGCGAGCGCAGTTCATCCAGGTAAGCCGCCATCAGGATGAAAACGCCGGAATAGCCGTAAATCAGGTAATGGGGCAGTTTGGTGGCGGAAAGCGAGAAAATCACGAAGACGGTGGCGAACCACAGCAGGAGGAAAAGCTGCAAGTCGTCCTGGATGATACGGCGCCACTGCGCGAAAGCCTTGAGCAGGAGCGTGGTGTAGGGCAGCACGCTCAGCAGCAGCACGGGAACATAGTAGAAATAATTGCCGCCATGGCTTTCCATCGGCGCGGAGAAGCGGCCGACGTTGTGCTTGAGGAAAAATCCGCGGAAAAAGCCGTCGCCTTCCACCACATACTGCGTCACGTACCACGGGGCCGCAATGGCGACAAACAGGGCTATGCCGCGTCCATTCAGGGCCAGCGCCAGCCATCCCCTGAGATCCTTGCGCAGCGCGCTGTAGAGGAAGGTCACCACGCCCGGGATGATTACCGCGACCGGCCCCTTGGTCAGGAAGCCCAGGCCCATGGCGGCAAAAGCGAAATACAGGTATTTGCGTTCGCGAAAGCGCAGGAACAGGTAGGCGCTGAACAGCGTGGCGCTGATCAGCAGGTTGAGCAGGGCATCGGCGGTGGCCACCTTGACGATGATCGAAACCGCCAACGCGCTGGCGGTGATGATGCCCGCCGTCAGCGCCTGCCGGTCATTGGCCGCACGCCGCACGAACAGATAGGTGAAAATCACCCAGCCGCTGCCGGCCAAGGCAGAGGGCAGGCGGAAGGCGAATTCGTTGATGCCGAACAGGGAAGCGCTGGCCGCCTGCAGCCAGTAGATCAGGATTGGCTTGTCGTAGCGCGGTTCGCCGTTGAGCGTGGTGGACAGGTAGTTGCCGCTCGCCAGCATCTCGCGCGTGGCTTCGCTGAAAGCGCCCTCGTCGAGATCGAACAGGGGAAAGCCGCCGATGCCGAGAAAGAAGCAGCCGAGCACGGCGACGGCGAGCAGGGCATAGTGGGCGAGTGGAGTGGGGCGGGAAAAATCTGGCAAGTAAGGCTCGATGGGTGGTTAATGTAAAAACGGCATTTTACCGCAAAGGGCGCAAAGGTTCGCAAGGTAAAACCCAAATCCCCCTCAATCCCCCTTTTACAAAGGGGGAAGAAGGTTGGTGCATCCAATTCCGTTTTTACAAAGGGGGAAGAAGGTTGGTGCATCCAATTCCGTTTTTACAAAGGGGGAAGAAGGTTGGTGCATCCAATTCCGTT
>CAMTYG010000063.1:0-6198 GCA_947085875.1 uncultured Sulfuricella sp. | reverse complement strand
GCTTTCGTGGCGCAGCATGGCGCATTGCACGATCAGGTCGGCGGTGAGCACCAGGTTGCGCAGCTCGATCAGGTCATTGCTGACGCGGAAGTTCTGGTAATACTCGTTGATTTCCCCGGTGAGCAGGCGGATGCGGTGCTGCGCCCGTTCCAGGCGTTTGTTGGTGCGCACGATGCCGACGTAATCCCACATGAAGCGGCGCAGCTCGTCCCAGTTGTGGGAAATGACGATTTCCTCGTCGGCGTCGGTGACGCGGCTTTCGTCCCATTCCGGCAGGGCGGCGGGCGGTGTTTGCGGCTGCTTGAGGATGTCCTTCGCGGCGGCCCGGGCGTATACCAGGCACTCCAGCAGCGAGTTGCTGGCCAGGCGGTTGGCGCCGTGCAGCCCGGTGCAGGCGACCTCGCCAATGGCATACAGGTTGGGAATATCGGTGCGCGCCGCGCCGTCGGTGACGATGCCGCCGCAGTTGTAGTGTGCCGCCGGAACCACGGGAATGGGCTGGCGCGTGATGTCGATGCCGAGTTCCAGGCAGCGGCTGTAAATGGTGGGAAAATGCGCTCTGAGGAAAGCGGCCGGCTGGTGCGAAATGTCGAGATAAACGCAATCCAGACCGCGTTTTTTCATCTCGAAGTCGATGGCGCGCGCCACCACGTCGCGCGGCGCCAGTTCGGCGCGAGGGTCGTGCTCCGGCATGAAACGGGTGCCGTCGCGCAGCACCAGGATGCCTCCTTCGCCACGCACCGCTTCGGTGATCAGGAATGATTTGGCATGGGGGTGATACAAACAGGTGGGATGGAACTGGACAAATTCCATGTTCGACACCCTGCATCCGGCGCGCCAGCCCATTGCGACGCCGTCGCCGGTGGCAACGTCGGGGTTGGTGGTGTAAAGATAGACCTTGCCGGCCCCGCCGCTGGCCAGCACGATATGCCGGGCGGCAAAGGTTCTGACCTTGCCGTTGTTTTTGTCGAGAACATACACGCCGTGACAGGCGTTATCTTCAAGCCCGAGTTTGCCGCCGGTGATCAGGTCGATGGCGATGTGGTTTTCCAGCGGCGTGATGTTGGCATGGTTTCTGATCTTTTCTGCCAGGGTGACCTGTATCGCATGGCCGGTGGCGTCGGCGGCATGGATGATGCGGCGGCGGCTGTGGCCGCCTTCCCGGGTCAGGTGGTAGCCGGTGGCGTTGTCCGCATCTTGGGTAAAGGGCACGCCTTGCTCGATCAGCCATTCGATGGCGGCCTTGCCGTTTTCCACCACGAAGCGGGTGGTTTGTTCGTCGCATAGCCCTGCACCGGCGATCAGGGTGTCGCTGATGTGCGCTTCGATCGAGTCATCTTCCGCCAGCACGGCGGCGATGCCGCCCTGTGCCCAAGCGCTGGCGCCGTCCAGCAATCCGCGCTTGGTGACGAGCGCCACGCGCTTGCTTTCGGCGAGGTTCAGCGCCAGCGTCATGCCGGCCAGTCCGCTGCCGATGATGATCACGTCAAAATGCGACATGTGCATTGTTCCTTTGACTTTTTAATATGCTGTGGAAATGATAGCACGCAACGCGGGTGCGAGGCGGGGCGGTGTTTTTGCGGAATCGACCGGTTCATAACCCTGCCGGGGTATGAACTATTCTGAGACAGAGATGTCTTTAAGGAGGAGGTTGCGTTCCCTGAAATGGATGAGGGCGCTATACTGAAACTATTGGATGGCATGGAAAGGCCCTGCCAGCAATGGGGACTAGGTTAATGGCGCTGAATTTCAGGGAAGGCCCGTATGGGTGATCGCGAGATTGACCAGCAACTGGTCGAGCGAGCACAGCACGGCGACAAGCATGCTTTCGGGCTGCTTGTGGCGAAGTATCAGCGCAAGCTGGGGCGTTTGCTGTCGCGCTTTATCCGTAACCCGTCCGAGGTCGAAGACGTGGTTCAGGAAGCGTTCATCAAGGCTTACCGCGCACTGCCTTCATTCCGGGGTGAAAGCGCTTTTTATACCTGGCTGTATCGGATCGGGATCAATACCGCCAAGAATTATCTGGTGTCTGAAGGCAGGCGACCGCCAACGACGACGGAGTTCGACAGCGAAGAGGCCGAAGGTTTTGAAGATGCCGAGCAGCTTCGCAATATCAATACGCCTGAAAATGAACTGATGAGCAAGCAGGTTGCCGAAACCGTGAACAAGGCAATGGATAGCCTGCCCGAGGAACTTAAAACCGCGATCACACTGCGTGAAATCGAGGGTCTGAGTTATGAGGAAATTGCGAGCATGATGAATTGCCCGATTGGCACGGTGCGGTCGAGAATTTTTCGTGCCCGGGAAACGATTGCCGAGAAATTGCGACCGATGCTGGGAACTGATAAAGATACGAGGTGGTAAGCATGATGGAGAGTCGAATATCTGCGCTGGCAGACGGTGAGTTGGATCATGAAGAGACGAATGCAATCCTCGTCACTGCCAGAGATCTACCGGAATTGCAGCAGAAGTGGAATATGTATCACTTGATCGGCGATTCCTTGAGACAAACTTCCCCGCTTTCACCTGATTTCAACGTTCGATTCGCCGGGCAGTTAGCAAAAGAGCCGACGGTTCTGGCTCCCCGGCGATTCCTTCCGCGCCGTACCCCCTTGATTGCGCTGTCTGCCGCGGCGTCGGTCGCGGCGGTTTCCCTGGTGGCGTGGGTGGCGCTGCAATTCAATCATGAGAGTGGCGCGGGTTCGGCAAGCCATATCGTTGTTGCGGAGGCGAGCACGGCGAGCGCCCCGTCCGGGATAAACATCAATGGTTACCTGGCGGCGCACCAGGAATATTCACATGCCGCCCAGCCGCCCCGGCACTACCAGCACGCGTCTCTCGAAAAATCAGGGGATGGGGGGCGATGAGAGCGCTACTCCTTGCAGTAGCCGTGCTGGTGGGCATGCCTGGCGTGGCGCAGGCGGCGGATGTGGCGCAGCAGACGGATGCGCTGAACTGGTTGAATAAAGCCGCCGCTGCGGCACACCAGCTCAATTACAGCGGCACCTACATCCATCAGCATGGCGCCCATATTGAAACCAGCAAAATCACCCATATCAAGGATGAAAGCGGCGAGCACGAAAAGCTCGAGGCGCTGGATGGCACTCCCCGGGAAGTGATCCGCAACAATGAAGAGGTGCTGTGCTTCAAACCTGACAACAGCGCTTCCGTCGTGATGGAGAAAAGGAAGATCGAAAAATCCTTCCCTGCGCTGTTGCCCAGGCAGCTTGACGGTATTGCCGAGAATTACCGGGCTCGATCCGCCGAACTCGACCGCGCGGCCGGCCGTGATTGCAAGGTGATTGTCCTCGATCCCAAGGATCAATACCGATACCAGCACAAGCTCTGGATCGACCTGGCCACGGGTTTGCTGCTGAAAGCCGGTATGCTCAACGAAAAGAACGAGGTGATCAGGCAGTTTGCCTTTACCCAGGTAGAGATTGGCGGGCAGATTGACAAGGAATCCCTCAAGCCGAAAATTGCCGGTAAAAAGGTGCTGGTGCCCAGTGAGCCGGCAGCCGCGACGGAACTGCAGCAAAGCGATTTGAGCTGGGCGGTGAAGCCGCTCCCGCCGGGTTTTACCCAGGTGACGGTGTTGAAGCGCATGCTGCCGGGAAAAGATATACCGGTGAAACATCTGGTATTTTCTGATGGCCTGGCGACGGTTTCTGTTTTCATCGAGCCTGTTACGGCCATGGGAAAGCCCATGCAAAGCGTGGCCCGCCAGGGTGCTATCCATGTTTATACGCGCACCGTGGCTGACCACCGGATCACTGTATTGGGCGAGGTGCCGGCTATTACCGTGATGCAGATCGCGAATTCAGTCAGCAAAAATTAGGTGCCTGCCATGATAGAAACTGAAGCGGTAGTCGTGAAAATAGAGCATGCCGTTGCTTACGTTCAGGCGGAACGGAAGTCGAGCTGCAGCGGTTGCAGCGAAAGCAGCTGCGGCACTTCGGTACTGGCAAAGTTTTTTGGCCAGAAGATGCCACTTTATCGCGCCAGCAACGAAGTCGGCGCAAAGGTCGGCGACCGGGTCGTGGTCGGCATGAATGAGTCAGCCCTGTTCAAGGGGACGCTGCTGCTTTACCTGTTTCCCCTGCTGTTGTTATTTGCCGGGGCGGTAGCGGGGAGTGCGCTGGCGGTTGCTGCGGATGTCAAGGATGGGTATTCCGTAGCAGGCGCCTTCATCGGGCTGGGCGCGGGTTTTCTCGGATTGAAGTTCCTGTCGTCGAAGATGGGGTTGGGCAGACAATTCCAACCGGTCATCCTGAGCCGGATGGTCGATATACCGGTACGGGTGGTCAATTTTGAGGGTGGATTGAAGAAGTGAGTTTTTTACGCTTTTTATTTCAGTGATTAACTTTGTTGAGGTTGCCATAAGATGAAGAAGTTGCTGTGCACTTTTTTCCTGATTTCCTTTTCCGTGTTTTCCTATGCCAAGGATCTGCCTGATTTCACCGAGCTGGTTGAAAAGCAGGGCTCGGCGGTAGTGAATGTCAGCATTACTCAGGCCGTCAGCCAGGAGGAAATGCTCCCGCAAATCCCCAATATTCCAGAGCATGATCCACTCTTCGATTTTTTTCGCCGTTTCCGTCCACCCCACGGCGGTATTCCGCGTGAGTTCGAGTCGAAGTCCCAGGGATCGGGTTTTATTATCAGTGCAGACGGCTACATTCTCACCAATGCGCATGTGGTGGATGGGGCCGATGAAGTGACCGTGCGCCTGACTGACAAACGTGAATTCAAGGCCAAGGTGATCGGCACAGACCGCAGGACGGACGTGGCGCTGATCAAGATCGAGGCGGCCGGACTGCCCAGAGTGGTCATCGGCAATCCGAACCTGCTTAAGGTCGGCGAATGGGTGGCGGCGATCGGTTCGCCTTTCGGCTTCGAAAATAGCGTCACCGCCGGCATCGTCAGCGCCAAGGGGCGCTCGTTGCCGCAGGAAAACTACGTACCCTTCATCCAGACCGATGCGGCGATCAATCCGGGCAATTCGGGCGGGCCGCTGTTCAATCTCAGGGGCGAGGTGGTCGGCATCAACTCCCAGATATACAGTCGCACCGGCGGCTATATGGGAGTGGCCTTCGCCATTCCCATCGACGTGGCGATGGATATTGCCGACCAGTTGCGTATTCACGGCAAGATCAGCCGCGGCTGGCTCGGCGTGATGATTCAGGACGTCACCAGGGAATTGGCCGAGCCATTCGGCTTGAAAAAGCCGGAGGGAGCCCTAATTGCGAGCGTGGAGAAGGGTGGCCCGGCGGAGAGGGGTGGCCTGGAGCCGAGCGATGTGGTGCTGAAGTTTGACGGCAAACCGGTGGGCAACGCCAGCGAGTTGCCGCTCCTGGTCGGTGCGACCAAGCCTGGAAAACAGGTGGCGGTCCAGGTGTGGCGCAAAGGTTCGGCCAAGAATCTGGTACTGACCGTGGGAGAAGCGCCGACCGAGAAGGCGGTGCAGCGCCCGGCCAAGATGGAAAGTGTTGCCGGCAGGCTGGGCCTGGGTTTGAATGATCTCTCCGAGGCGCAGAAAAAAGAGCTGCAAATTTCGCACGGCGTGGTCGTGGTGGAAGTTCAAGGAGCGGCTGCAAAAGCGGGAATCCGTCGCGGTGACGTGATTACGGCTGTCAACAATAGTGACGTGAAAAGTGTCGAGCAGTTCAACCAGATTCTGGCTGCCGGTTATAAGCCAGGGCAGAACATGGCGCTGCTGGTGCGTCGCGGGGAGCGCGCACTGTTTATCCCTTTCAAAATGCGATGACAAGCGAAACCATATTGACGGTCTACGGGAACGAATACTGCCACCTGTGCCATGACATGATCGCGGCGCTTGAGGCGCTTCAGCCGGAATACCGATTTTCGCTGGAAGTTGTCGACGTGGACGAAGACGAAGCCCTGGAGCAGCAATACGGCGAATTAGTGCCGGTGCTGGTCGGCAACGGCGAGGAAATCTGCCATTACCATCTCGATCCGGTCGCGCTTGCTGCTTATTTCGGCAAAATCCGATAAACCTTAAAACCGCAGTTCAAGCCATAGAGTGTTACAGCTGTTTGTTTGGCTCTTCGGGGTATTCATACGGTAGTCTTCTCGTTTCTGGCAATGTCTTCGTCATGTATTCTGGGCTTTTTTCGCTCGCCGAATCGGGTAAAACGGTTCGGCAGTGTCGGGTAGGTTCAACTGCCGTATCTTCAGCTT
>CAMTYG010000062.1:0-15614 GCA_947085875.1 uncultured Sulfuricella sp. | reverse complement strand
TGGGTTGAGCGGCCTTATCGCGAAACCCACCAGAAGTAGGCGCCTCTAGGCGACAAACCTGAACAACAAAACCTGTTCTTGAAGTTTGGGTTTGTTGGGTTTCGCAAAGAACCGCTCAACCCAACCTACATGTTTGTTCTGGTTTGGGCGGAAGAAGTCGACCTTTAGCTCTTGGCCTCCGCCAAGTCCGCAGCGGACTTGCTATAATCGTGCCTATTTTCCCCAAGGTAGAGAACTCGTATGAACTTGCATGAATATCAGGCCAAACAGGTGTTGCGTGAATACGGTATTGCCACGCCGCGTGGCATTGCGATCGAGAGCGCATCCCAGGCTGAAGGCGCTATCGCCGAGCTGGGTGGCTGCGCCTGGGTGGTGAAGGCGCAGATCCACGCCGGCGGACGCGGCAAGGCCGGCGGGGTGAAGCTGGTGAAGTCGCGCGAGGCGCTGCTGGAAGCGGTGAATGCGCTGCTGGGCAAGCAACTGGTGACCTACCAGAATGCACCCGGCGGGCAGAGGGTGTCGCGCCTGCTGATCGAGGAAACGCTGCCAATCGCGCGCGAGCTCTACCTCAGCCTGACGGTGGATCGCGAATCCGAGCGCATCGTGCTGGTCGCCTCCGGCAGCGGCGGCATGGAGATCGAGGAGATCGCCCTGGCTGCGCCGGAAAAGATTCTGCGCGAGACGTGTGATCCGCTGTGGGGTTTGCAGGATTTTCAATGTCGCGCCCTGGCCTTCGGTCTGGGGCTGGAAGGCACGCAGATCGGCGAGTTCGGCAAACTGGCCAAGGGCTTGTACAAGCTGTTCAAGGAAAGTGATTTGGCGATGGTGGAGATCAACCCGCTGATCATCACCGCGACAGGCGGCCTGGTTGCGCTCGACTGCAAGATCGGCATCGACGACAACGCCCTGTACCGGCGCAAGAAACTGGCCGAGATGAGCGATCCGACCCAGATCGACCCGAAGGAGGTGGCGGCCAGGGAATTCGACCTCAACTACATCGCCCTCGCCGGCAATATCGGCTGCATGGTCAACGGCGCCGGGCTGGCAATGGCGACCATGGACCTGATCAAGCTGCACGGCGGCCAGCCCGCCAATTTCCTCGACGTCGGCGGCGGCGCCACGGCGGATACGGTGGCCAAGGCGTTCAAGATCATTCTTTCCGACGCCAACGTCAAGGCGATCCTGGTCAACATCTTCGGCGGCATCATGCGCTGCGACATCATCGCCGAGGGTATCATCACCGCAATCAAGGAGGTGGGCGTGAAAGTGCCGGTGATCGTGCGCCTGGAAGGCACCAACGTCGAACTGGGGCAGAAGATGCTGGCCGAGAGCGGCGTCGGCGTGATTTCCGCCAGCGACCTGACCGATGCGGCGAAGCGCGCAGTGGCGGCGGTGGCTTGATTGAAGATTGAATTTAACCGCTAAGGACGCAAGGGTTCGCAAAGGAATTCTTGATAGGTTTACCTCGCGTTCCTTCGCGTCCTTTGCGGTGAGATAAAGAATTTAAGGACTTTTCATGAGCATTCTGGTCAACAAAAATACCAAAGTCCTGTGCCAGGGCTTTACCGGCAAGCAGGGCACGTTCCACTCCGAGCAGGCCATCGCCTACGGCACCCGGATGGTCGGTGGCGTGACGCCGGGCAAGGGCGGGCAGACCCATCTCAATCTCCCGGTGTTCAACACCGTCCGCGACGCGGTGCGCGAGACCGGTGCGACGGCTTCGGTGATTTACGTGCCGCCAGGTTTCGCGGCGGACTCGATCATGGAGGCGGTGGACGCGGGCATCAAGGTCATCGTCTGCATCACCGAGGGCATCCCGGTGCTGGATATGCTCAACGTCAAGGCCGCGCTCCGCGCCGGCGACGCCGTGCTGATCGGCCCCAACTGCCCCGGCATCATCACCCCGGAAGAGTGCAAGATCGGCATCATGCCCGGCTTCATCCACCAGAAGGGCAAGGTCGGTGTGGTGTCGCGCTCCGGCACGCTCACCTACGAAGCTGTCTACCAGACTACCAAACTCGGGCTGGGCCAGTCCACCTGCGTGGGCATCGGCGGCGACCCGATCAAGGGGCTGGATTTCATCGATTGCCTGAAAATGTTCCAGGATGACCCAGAGACCGAGGCGATCATCATGGTCGGCGAGATCGGCGGCAACCGCGAGGAAGCGGCGGCGGAATTCATCAAGGCTCACGTCACCAAGCCGGTGGCGGCCTACATCGCCGGCCAGACCGCGCCGAAAGGCAAGCGCATGGGCCATGCCGGCGCGATCATCGCCGGCGGCAAGGGCCTGGCGGCAGACAAGATCGCCGCCTTGGAAGCGGTCGGCGTGGTGGTGGCGAAATCGCCTGCCGGGCTGGGTGAGGCGGTGCTCGAGGCGATCAACAAAAAATCATGAAGATCGCCATTGCCCAAATCAACTGCATCGTCGGAGACATCGCCGGCAACGTTGCGAAAATACTCGATTATGCCAATCGAGCCAAGGCAGCGGGTGCGCAGGTGATGGTGACACCGGAGCTGGCCCTGACCGGCTATCCGCCGGAAGACCTGCTGCTGCGCGATGGTTTCTATGAATCTTGCGACCAGGCTCTGTACGGCTTGGCACGGGAGATACAAGGGATCACCCTGGTGGTTGGTCATCCGCAGCAGGTGGATGGGCGGCGCTACAATGCCGCCTCGGTGCTGCGTGACGGCAAGGTTGTCAGTTCCTATCACAAGCAGAAATTGCCCAACCATTCCGTTTTTGACGAGGTGCGTTATTTCTCGCCCGGTACCGAGCCGTGCGTGTTCGAAGCCGATGGCGTCAAATTCGGCATCAATATCTGCGCCGATATCTGGGAACAGGGCGCCGCTACCTGCGCGCTCAACGCAAACGCTGATTTGTTGCTGGTGCTGAATGCCTCTCCCTATCACATGGACAAGCAGGTTTCGCGCTACCAGGCGGCGCGTGAGCGGATTGGCGAGTGCGGTTTGCCGGTTTTTTACGTCAATCTGGTCGGCGGCCAGGACGAACTGGTATTCGATGGCGCTTCTTTCGTCATGGATGGCGCGGGTGTGCTGGTGCACCAGCTCCCGGCATTCGAGGAAACGTTGCGCATCGTTGAGCTGAAGAAGGATCAGCCGCAACAGGGAGAGGTCATTCCGCAGTTGCCGATCGAGGCGTCCGTTTACAAGGCCTTGTGCCTGGGCGTGCAGGATTATGTAATGAAAAACGGGTTTCCCGGTGTGGTGCTGGGGCTGTCCGGGGGAATCGACTCCGCGCTGACGCTGGCGATAGCGGTGGATGCGGTGGGCGCGGAGCGGGTGAGGGCGGTGATGATGCCGTCTGAATTCACTGCCGACATGAGTTTGCAGGACGCGCAGATCATGGCGGATCGTCTGCAGGTTCGCTACAGCGAGTTGCCGATCAAGCTGGCATTCGACGCTTTTCTCCGAACCTTGTCGGAAGAATTCGACGACTTGCCGCTGGATACCACTGAAGAGAACATCCAGGCCCGTATCCGGGGAACCTTGCTGATGGCACTGTCCAACAAATACGGTTCGATTGTCCTGACTACGGGCAACAAGAGCGAAATGGCGGTGGGCTACGCCACGCTGTACGGCGACATGGCCGGCGGATTCTCGGTACTGAAGGACGTGCCGAAAACTCTGGTGTATCGCCTGGCGCGCTATCGCAACAGTCTCGGCAAGGTGATCCCGGAACGGGTCATTACCCGCGCGCCATCCGCCGAACTGCGCCACGACCAGACCGACCAGGACGCCCTGCCACCGTATGAAATTCTGGATGCCATCATGGAAGCCTACGTCGAGCGCGACCTGTGTCCGCACGACATCATCGCGCAGGGTTACGCTGAAAAGGATGTGCGCCGCGTAGTGAAACTGATCGATAAAAACGAGTTCAAGCGACGCCAGGCGCCAGTCGGAGTACGGGTCACGCCGCGCGGATTCGGCAAGGACCGGCGCTATCCGATTACATCGAAGTATCGTCCCTGGCTGGAATAGGGATCACAACAAGCGGGAGTGGAAAAATGAAAAAGATTGAGGCGATTATCAAGCCGTTCAAACTTGATGAAGTGCGTGAAGCCCTGCATGAAATTGGCGTCACCGGCCTGACCGTGACCGAGGTGAAAGGCTTCGGCCGGCAGAAAGGGCATACCGAACTCTACCGCGGTGCCGAGTATGTGGTCGACTTTCTGCCCAAGGTCAAGATCGAGCTGGTGATTGCAGCCGGCCAGGTGGAGGCCGCCATCGATGCCATTATCAAGGTGGCGCGCACCGGCAAGATCGGCGACGGCAAGATTTTCGTCACCAGCGTGGAGCAGGTGGTGCGCATCCGCACTGGCGAAACCGACGAAGCGGCGATCTGATTACCAGATTTTCCACCACGGCGTTTCCGCCTTTTTCTCCAGGGCGAAATAGCGGCTGTTGGAGAAGTTCTTTTGCATGACGCGCAGAGTGTCGTCACGCAGATCATTCATGCCGAGCGCATCGTAGGCTTTTACCATGATAGTCAGCGCCTCCTCGGTGGCGGGCGCCTGCGGGTACTGCTGCATCGCAATCTGGGCGCGGTTGACGGCGGCAACGTAGGCGCCGCGTTTGTAATAATAGCGGGCCACGTGAACTTCATGCGAGGCGAGGGAGTTGACCAGGTACTTCATGCGGGCAATGGCGTCCGGCGTGTATTTGCTGCCGGGGAAGCGGGTCGTCAGCTCCTTGAAGGATTCGAAGGCTTCGCGCGATGCCTTCGGGTCGCGTTCGCTCATTTCCTGTCTGGCGAGGGGGGCCAGGGTTTCCGAGGTTTCGGCAACCTTCTCCGACAGGGCGCCGAGGAACCCCAGATCGTCATTGAAGTTTACCAGCCCTTTCAGATAATAGATGTAATCCACGTTGGGATGGTTGGGGTGGAGTTTGATAAAACGGTCGCAGGCGGCGAGGGCGGAGGCCGGCTCGCCCGCCTTGTAGTAGGCGTAGGCGATTTCGATCTGGGCTTGCTGCGCATAACGGCCGTAGGGGTAGCGCGCCTCCAGCTTTTCGAAGTACTGAATGGCTTTTTCATAACCTCCATCGGTCATTTGCTCCTTGGCCTCGGCGTAGAGTTTCTGGGCCGACCAGGCCTTGGTTTCATCCTGGACTTCCGGCAGCAAGCCGCAGCCGGTTATCAACAACGCAAGAATTAACGCTAAACTAAACCTCATGACAATATCCGATGCCCAGCAGGGCGCAAGTGGTAATCCGCTCGATTATAACTCAAATCCGGCCCCCATCAACTTGACGATTCCGCCTGAAATGACCGGATTGCGCCTCGATCAGGCCTTGCAGCAATTGTTGCCGGATTATTCCCGCAGCCGCCTGCAAACCTGGATCAAGGAGAAACGCGTCACGCTCGATGGCCAGTGTGTCGCGCCCAAACAGGCGGTGTGGGGCGGCGGGAAGGTGAGGGTGGAGCCGGAATTGCATCCGTCCGAAACGCCCTATGCAGCGGAAGAAATCGCCCTCGACATCATGTATGAAGACGATGCGCTGCTGGTGGTCAACAAACCGGCCGGACTGGTGGTTCACCCCGGCAGCGGCAACTGGCAGGGCACCCTGCTGAATGCCTTGCTGCATCATGCACCGCAGCTTGCGTGCATTCCCCGCGCCGGCATCGTCCATCGCCTCGACAAGGACACCAGCGGCCTGCTGGTGGTGGCCAAAACCCTGACCTCGCAGACCGATCTGGTGCGCCAGCTTCAGGCTCGCAGCGTGAAGCGCGATTACCTGGCGGTGGTGCAGGGGCTGGTGGCTCGTGACGGCAAGGTGGATGCGCCGCTCGGCAGGCATCCCAGTCAGCGTGTCAAAATGGCGATAGTCCACAACGGCAAGCCGGCGGTAACGCACTACGCCGTGCTGGAGCACTTCGAGCGCCACACCCTGATCCGGTGCAGCCTGGAAACCGGCCGCACGCACCAGATTCGGGTGCACATGCTGTCCATCGGTCATCCTTTGGTGGCCGATCCGGTTTATGGCGGTAAACCGTTGAACATGCCGCCACTCTTGCAGGTTGCAGTCAAGAATCTGGGGCGGCAAGCTCTTCATGCGGAAAGGCTGGGGCTGATCCACCCGGTCAGCGGAGTGGCGATGGAATGGTGGGCAGACCTGCCGGAAGATATGGCGGCGTTGCTGGAAGCGCTTAGAGCCTCGACAAAATGAAATCCAGCCACAGAGCTCACAGGGGAATTAGAAAAAAATTGATCCGGCATTCACATAGCGGTAAACTTTATGGGTTCCCATATTTACGGAGATCGACATGAAGACCACTATCGAGATGCCAGACGACCTGTTTCGCAAGGCCAAGGCTGTAGCCGCCCTGCGCGGGCAAAGCATGAAGGATCTCATTACCCAACTCCTTACGCGGGAAATTGGCGCTCCACTCGCGCCTACGGCCAACGCGCGGAAAAAGGCGGCTGATGCTTTTAGCCAGGAACTGGAAGCCCTTGCAACCCAAGTCGGCAAAGAATGGAAAACCGGATTGAGCGCAACGGATGCCGTGCGCGAACAGAGACGCGGCTGATGGTGATTGATGCCTCGGTCTGGGTGGCAGCCTTCCTTGCTCGTGATGCGCACCACCGTGACGCGGCTGTTTTGCTGCGTCGCCTGATTGAAGAAGGCATCATGGTCACTACACCGCTTCTGGCGCTACCCGAAGTGGTCGGCGCCATCGCCCGCCAGACCGACGACTCCGAACTGGCTGAAAAGATCACGGCTTTTCTGCATACACAACCCTGGATTCAATTTGTGCCTTTAACCGGCGATCTCGCGACAGAAGCCGCAACCTCAGCGGCACAGCAGCGTTTGCGCGGTGCCGATGCAGTTTATGTGGCTTTGGCGGCGCAGCGCGCGCTGACGCTGGTCACGCTGGATCGTGAAATGCTGGAGCGCGCGAAAGAGATAGTGACCAGCGTAACCCCGGCTGCCTGGTTGAAGCAGCATGGATAAAACAGTGCTGCAATTGAAAGTCGTTAACTCATGCCCACGCTAGACTGGCTCAACCGCGCCGAGGCGCTGACCTCGGCAGACAAAGTGCCGTACCGCGTGCTCGAACCCGTGTCCGTACATGGCGGCGGCAACCCGGACAACCTCCTGATCCAGGGCGACAACCTCGATGCGCTCAAGGCGCTGCTGCCGTTCTATCGCGGTCGCGTGAAGTGCATCTTCATCGACCCGCCGTACAACACCAAGAGCGCGTTCGAGCATTACGACGATAACCTCGAACACAGCCAGTGGCTGTCCATGATGTACTCGCGCCTGGTGCTGCTGCGCGAACTGCTGGCCGAGGACGGCAGCATCTGGGTGACCATAGACGACAATGAAGGGCACTACCTGAAGGTGCTGATGGATGAGGTGTTTGGGCGGAAAAATTTTATATCAAATGTTCTGTGGCAAAAAAGAACTTCTCCAGATGCACGTATTCAGCTTGGAGCAGCTCACGATCATGTGATGGTTTTTGCAAAGACAATCGAACGCGTAGGTTTTAATAAACTCACTATTTCTTCTGACCAAGCAAAGAATTTTAAGAACCCAGATAATGATTCGCGCGGCGCTTGGGCATCAACAGACTTTACGGCTCAAGGGTGGCGACCCAATCAAATGTACAAGCTGCAAGCACCAAGTGGCGTTGAGTTTGAACCCCCTCCGGGGCGTTGTTGGTCGAACATCGAAAGTGAATATAGGCGGCTGCTTGCAGAAGGACGAATGTGGTTTGGTAAAGATGGCACCGCACGTCCAAGAGTAAAAAATTTTCTCTCCGAAAGCGATGGGATTAGCTCCTGGTCTTGGTGGACTAATGCAGAAGTTGGGCATAACCAAGAAGCAAAAAAAGAAATCAATGTGCTTTTTGGTGCAGATGATGCCTTTGATACGCCCAAGCCAGAGCGACTGCTTCAGCGCATCATTCACATCGCCACCAACCCCGGCGACCTCGTGCTCGACAGCTTCCTCGGCAGTGGCACGACCGCCGCCGTGGCGCACAAGATGGGGCGGCGCTGGATCGGCATAGAGATGGGCGAACATGCCGCGACGCATTGCATCCCGCGTTTGCAGAAGGTGATAGCGGGCGAACAGGGCGGTATCTCGCAAGCGGTGAACTGGCAGGGCGGCGGCGGCTTCCGCTTTCTGCGTTTGGGCGAGCCGATGTTCAATGCCGATGGCAGCATTCATCCGGCGGTGCGCTTCGCGACGCTGGCGGGTTTTGTGTGGATGCAGGAGACGGGACGTCCGGCAGAAATCCCCCCCAAAGCCATCGTAGGATGTGGTGACGAAGGAACCGCATCGTTCGCGATTGATGCGGTTCGCAAGCTCACCACATCCTACGACTCTGCGGGAGAGGGGAATAAGACGCCGTTGTTGGGGGTGCATGAGGGGCGCGGAATTTATCTATTGTTCAACGGCATACTCGGCGACAAGCGCCCGGCTTCGGGCAACGTGCTGACGAATGAGGTGCTGGCGACGATAGAGCGCATCTGTCCGCATGACGGGGCGAAAATCGTTTACGGCGAGGCGTGCCGCCTGGGTGCTGCGCGGCTGGCTGCGGCGGGCGTGACGTTCAAACATATTCCTTACGATGTGAAGGCGCGATAGCGATGGCCGACTTGATTCTCAAGAGTTACCAGTCCGCCGCGCTGTCGGCGCTCTCAAGCTTTTTTCGCGATGCGACCCAGGTGGGCGCGGCCAGCGCGTTCCAGAACCAGGCGGGCAGGCCGTACCAGGCCGAGGCGTTCGGCGAGATTCCCTGCGTGTGTTTGCGTATTCCCACCGGCGGCGGCAAGACGCTGCTGGCCTCGCACGCCATCGTGCAGATGGGACGCGAGTGGCAGGCGAACGATGCGCCGGTGGCGGTGTGGCTGGTGCCGTCGGATGCGATTCGCTCGCAGACGCTGAATGCTTTGCAGACGCCGGGGCATCCGTACCGCACGGCGCTGGAAGAGGCCTACGGCCAGCGCTTGCAGGTATGTGATCTCGATCGCTTGAGCACGCTGGCGCCAACCGATTGGGGGCGGCAAACCATCGTGGTGGTGGCGACGATCCAGAGTTTCCGCGTGGAGCAGACGGACACGCGCAACGTGTATGCCTTTTCCGAGGCGTTCGAGCGGCACTTCAAATCGCTGTCGGCTTCAATGCTGGCGCGCTTGTCTGCCGTGCCGGATGCCACTGTGAAGGCGGAGGAGGTGACGGATGCCACCTCGATACTCAAAGCCTACGTCGGGCAGCCGCGTTATTCGCTCGCCAACTGGCTGGCGCTGCAAAATCCGCTGATCGTGGTGGACGAGGCGCACAACACCCGGACGGAGAAAAGTTTTGTTGCGCTGAAGCGGCTGAATCCGTCCGCGATTCTTGAGCTAACTGCTACGCCACTGCCGCACCAGAGCAATGTGCTGTATCACGTTTCGGCGCAGGAGTTGCAGGCAGAAAACATGATCAAGCTGCCGATCACGCTGCGCGAACATGCGGAGGGCTGGCAGGCGGCGGTGTTCGGCGCGGTGCAGACGCGCCAGTGGCTGGAGACGGAGGCGCAGCAAGCTCAGGCTGCCGGTGATGCCTACGTGCGGCCGATTATCTTGTTTCAGGCGCAGAACGTGAACGATGCCGTGCCGCCGGACGCTTTGCGCCAGCACCTGATTAACGAGCTGCATGTTCCCGAAGAGCAGATTGCCATCGCCACCGGCAGCCAGCGCGATCTGGATGGGGTGGATGTGTTCTCGCCCGCTTCGCCGTTGCGTTTCATCATCACGGTGCAAGCGTTGCGCGAAGGGTGGGACTGCCCGTTTGCCTACGTGTTGTGCTCGTTGCAGCCGCTTTCTTCCGCCACGGCGGTGGAGCAGTTGCTGGGACGGGTGTTGCGTATGCCGTATGCGAAGCGGCGCGGGCGCGAGCCGCTTAACCGCGCTTATGCGCATGTGTGCGAGGCCACCTTCGCCCATGCCGCCGGCGCGCTGGTGGACAGGCTGGTGAGTGGCATGGGCTTCGAGGCGCTGGACGTGGCTTCGATGATCGTTCCGCAAATGCCGCTGTTCGATCCGGCGCAACCGACACCCGCATTGCCGCCAATCACCACGGTGCTGGAGGTCTCCAGCGATGCCGGTTTGCAGCACGCGGCGGGCGTGACGGTTGCGCCTGCGCCCAGCGGTAAAGGCGTGCAGGTGACGATCGAAGGTCATGTGGATGAGACGGTCGAGAAATTATTGCTGGCTGCCGAGCGTAGCGAGAAGAAGCGCGACCTGATCCGCCAGAAGATCACGCAGCACAACGCCGTGGTGGCTGCGGAGACGGCGCCTTCGATGCGCGGGGTGCCTTTCGCGCCCGTGCCGCCGTTGGCTTATCGAACCGATGCACAAGCGCCGTTGTTCCCGTTGGAACGCGAGGCGGTGCTTGAAAGCGTGGATTTGAATCTGCTGGCACAGCCGGTATCGCTGCCGGGCTTTCAGGTGGCGGAGCAGGACAATGCCTTCGAGATATACGTTGATCCGCAAAGCCGGGTGAAGATGCGCGCGGCGGATGTCGGGCAGCTTGCGCTGGATGCGGTGAGTGTCAACATCACGTCCGACGATTTGGTGCGCTGGCTGAATCGCGAGGTGCGGCAGGCGGACATCGTGCAATCGCACCTGCTGGCATACCTGACGGCAGTGGTGAATTATTTGCTCAATGACCAGCACGTTTCGCTCAACATGCTTGCCCGTATGCGCTTCGTGCTGGCGCGGCGCATCGATGCGCAAATCGCCGACATGCGCGAGGCCGCAGCCAAAGTGCAGTTCCAGCAACTGGTGCTGGATGGCGGTTGGCAGATCGAGGCGGACTGGTCGCACACGTTCAACTTTACGCCGGGCGGTTATCCAGCCCACGCCGGTAGCCGCTATGCCGGGCGTTGGGAATTCAAGAAACACTATTACCCGGTCATCGCGGATTTGAAGGACAAGGGCGAGGAGTTCGAGTGCGCGCGGCTGATTGATTGTCATCAACAGGTCAAGCATTGGGTGCGCAATCTGGATCAGGCACCATTTGGATTCTGGCTGCCGACGGCGCGAGGCCGGACCTTCCCCGACTTCATCGCAGAGCTGATGGATGGCCGTCTCGCGGTGATCGAATACAAGGGAGCGCACTTGCGCAACGATCCCTGCGAGATCGAGAAGCGCAAGGTCGGCGAGCTGTGGGCGGCAAGCAGTGGCGGGCGCTGTGCCTTCCGTTTTGTCTATCTCGATGATGGCGGGCTGAATATGGAAGCCCAACTCGATCAGGCTTTTAAGGGGTAAAGTCATGGGCAAGAAGATCGCAAAACAGGAAGTCGCCGATGCCATCGCGGCGGTGACAGTTTTCCTTGATCTGGTTGCAAAGAAAGAAATGTAGTCACCGGCCTGAAGGCCGGTGACTACATTTCTCCGTGGATAAAAGAGGTTTTTAGTTTCAGGAAACAGCGAAATGATCCCTCCCTCAATTATCCCTGACTGGCCGGCGCCGGCCAATGTGCGCGCCTTGCAAACCACCCGTGATGGCGGGGTGAGCGTGGGCGCCTATGCTGCTCTCAACCTGGGCGACCATGTTGGCGATGACCCGGTTGCCGTGGCGCGGAACCGGGCGTTGCTGCGCGCGGCTCTCCCCGCCGACCCGGTCTGGCTGAAGCAGGTGCATGGCAATATCGTGGCAGATGCCGATCGCACGGTCGGCGTGCCGGATGCCGATGCTTCTGTCGCCAGGAAGGCCGGTGCGATCTGTGCAGTGATGACGGCGGATTGCCTGCCCCTGCTGTTGTGCGACGAAGCCGGCACGGTGGTGGCCGCGGCTCATGCCGGCTGGCGCGGGCTGGCGGGCGGCGTGGTGGAAGCGACGGTGAAGGCGATGAACGTCGCCCCGGAGCGGCTGCTGGTCTGGCTCGGGCCGGCGATCGGGCCGCAGGCCTTCGAGGTGGGCGATGAGGTGCGGCAGGTGTTCATGGCGCACGATCCGGACGCCGCAGAGGCTTTTGTGCTTAGCACTCAGGACTCAGGACTCAGCACTCAGAAATGGCTGGCGGACATCTGTCTCCTGGCACGCCAGCGCCTTGCCCTGCTCGGCGTGGAACGGGTGTACGGCGGCGGCCTGTGCGCCTACTCTGATGTCGAGCGCTTCTACTCCTACCGTCGTGATCAGACCACCGGGCGCATGGCTTCTCTGATCTGGCTGGCTTGATCGGGGTTATTCCGTATAATGGCGCGCTTATGTCCACCCTGACCGGAATCATCCTTGCCAGCCTGTTCGGCGGCACGCTCAGCATTGCCGTGGCGGCGGCGTTCGCCATGTCGGCGCGCGCCGAGTGGGTGCCGATGCTGGTCAGCTATGCCATTGGCGCGCTGCTCGGGGCGGCATTCCTGGAGGTTTTGCCGCACGCTTTCGAGTTGACCAAAAGTATCGAAAATACTGCGGCCACCATCCTGTTCGGCATCCTGATGTTCTTTGTGCTGGAAAAACTGGTGCTGTGGCGGCATTGCCATGTCAACCATTGCGAAGCTCACGTTCCGGCCCACGATCACGGCCACGATCATGGCCGCAGCGGCCTGATGATCATGGTGGGCGACACCTTCCACAATTTCGTCGACGGCATCATCATCGCTGCCGCGTTCCTGGCCGATTTCCAGGTCGGCGTGGTGACTGCGCTGGCCATCATCGCCCACGAAATCCCGCAGGAGGTGGGCGATTTCCTGATCCTCCTCCACTCCGGCTACAGCAAGAAGCAGGCGTTCCTGCTCAATCTGCTTTCGAGTTTTGCGATGGTGGTGGGCGGCGTGCTCGCTTATTTCATGCTGCAATCGATGCACGAGTGGATTCCGTTCTTTTTGGGCATTGCCGCAGCCAGCATGATTTATGTCGCGGTGGCGGACCTGATTCCGGGCCTGCACAAGCGTCCGGAGTTGCTTGCCACGCTACAGCAGGCGCTCCTGATCGGGCTGGGTATCGGCTCGATCTGGCTGACCAAGACGCTCCTGGGCGGCTATGCGTGAGCGCCTTAATTGCCGCAGGATGATATAGAACACCAGGCCCAGAGGCAGCAGGCCGTAAAAAATGAAAGTCAGCGCGCCGGCAATAAAACTTTTTGCCGTCACGGCCATCATGAGAACGACGTAGGCCCAGCCGATTGCGATGATGTAAAGGTACATGGGCAATAGTATAAGCTTTTTTCGTGACTGTTCAGCCCGTCGCTGGTTGAGGGGGTTGCCCCTGGAAGGCAAGCCAAAGTGCGTCGAGGAGGTTGTGCCCCTGTTTGTGCAGGGTATCGAGGTAAGAGCGGATGATGGCGAAGTTTTTCGCCCCTTCGACCGTGCGAAAGCACCCGGAGATTTTCTGCTTCACTTTCGGCATCCGGATGGCGCGTTCGCCGAGATTGTTGGTGAATGGAACGGACAGGTCAGTGACGAAGAGCAGAACCTCATCGGCGTGCTCGCGTAGTCGGCGTAGCAAGTTGAACGCGAGCGTCTGCTTGACTCGACCGCGCTGACTGGCGGTTCGTGCTGCTTCCGGATGGACCGCTTCGCCGTCGCGCAGAATGGCTTGGTAGTTCGCCAGAATCTGCTTGATCCGTTCCGGGGCCAGCGCCTTTTCGTCCTGCTGTCGCGCTGTCTTGCAGGCCTCGTTCGCGAACAGCAGCAGGTCGATCATGCGCTTGTTCCAGGCTTGATCTGTGGTCTCCAGGAGGAAGGTGAGCTCGCGTAGCAGGTGGGCATTGCACAGGGCGTGCACGCAATCGAGTTGCCAGTAGGGCTTCCAGCAGTCGTGCACCAGGACGGCAACCCGTTTGGGCAGTATCCCTTGTGACTCGATCGCTTCCATCCCGCGCCGGGCGTGGACGCCGTACCAAGTGTGGGTGTCGGTCGCGACCGTATGCAGCCAATGCAACTTTCCCGCGACCCGCAGGCCCGATTCGTCGGCATGCGCCACCGGCGCCCGGATCAGGGTTTGGGCAATCCGGTCGACCGAGGGTTGAAGCAAGTCGCCGGCCTCATCCACCCACGCCAGCAGGGTGGCGGGGGAAACCTCGAGATGGTACAGGTCGGCGATCAGTTGCGCAGCGCGCCCGTATGGCAGCAGTTGGCCTTGCGTCAGATGCACCGCCAAGGCGCGGACATTCGGGCCGTATTGCACCGCTTCGGTCACCTCGGAGGGGAAAGCGCTGACGTGCTCCCGACCGCAGGTGCAGCGCAAATGCGGGGCGCGATGTTCGACCACGCGGTAATGCGCCGCCGGTATGTCAAACACCTGCCGCCGCTCGGCGATCAGGGCGTCTGACTCGGACAAGGACGCACCGCACGCGCAGCGATCCGGCAGGGGGCTGCGAATGATTTCATCGGGTTCGCTCGTGCGCTCGAGCGTCTGGCCCGGATGCCCTGCTTGCCCTCCGGCCTTCTTGCCGGAAGGCTGACGCAGGGATCGTGTCTTCTTCGCCAACCCGTCAGACGACGGGGGTTTGCTGGAGTTGCGACTGTTCTTCGACAGCCGCGCTTCCAATTCCGCTACCCGCGCAGTAAGCTGGCGTACCTCTGCCAGCAAGGGAAATAGCTGGCGGATCAGTTCATCCTTCTGGTCTGAGGTTAGCGTCGAGAGGTCAGGAAGTTCATGCATGTAACGAAGTATCGCCTTTAACCATTTGTAAGGCAAGCATATGCTGAACAGTCACAGATAATCTTAAGAAGGTGCAGAAATGATCAGTGATGGAGAGCGGAAAAAAGACAAATGGCCTATGAAATGGCCAAGAAAAATTCAGAGCGTCGAGGTGTCCCACTAACGCAGGAAACAGAAGCAATCATGAGCAAATATATCAATGGTGAAATCAGAGATCAAGATTTTTTCAACCATGTTACAAAGGTGGCAGAAAAAGAGCTAGCGCCTCCTGCACATCTTCATTAGGCTGTGGCTAACACCTTTTCCATTTTGTGTGCTCCCTGCCCAAAGCCCAGCCTTACATTCGAGAGGGACAGCCCAGAAGCGGGCTGCCCCTCAATTTTACGTTAGGCGCTATAATCCGACCATGTCGCCGACAATTTTTCGTGAGGGTAGTTTTCGGTTCTTTTTCTTTTCGCGGGAAGAGCCGAGAATGCATGTGCATGTAAGCCATCCCGATGGGGAAGCTAAGTTTTGGCTGTCGCCAGAACTGGCGCTGGCAACAGGCACCGGACTCTCGCCCCAACAAATCAAGGAAGCTCAACGTCTTGTCGTTGTTCACATGGAGGAGATAACCCATGCCTGGCACACTCACTTCCCAAGCTGAAATCACCCATGTCTCAAAGCACGGTTTCTGGCTGTTGATTGCCGACGAAGAGTTGTTTTTGCCATTTGCCGATTTTCCGTGGTTTCGGGGCGCAACCATCGAGCAGTTATGCGAGGTCGAGCTGCCTGCTGAAAACCATCTTTTCTGGCCATCGCTGGATATTGACTTGGCCGTTGAATCCATACGCAACCCTTCCGCCTTTCCCTTGATAGCCTCGACCGAGAGCCTCTCAAGAAACACCACCCAAGTAACTGATTTCATATGACGTACTCAGACGGGGTTTTCACTGGACACGAGTTTCATGCCCATCTTTTCGGCGCGCTGGGCCAGCTGCCGCAGCACCCGTTCGCGG
>CAMTYG010000061.1:0-22439 GCA_947085875.1 uncultured Sulfuricella sp. | reverse complement strand
TTTGCATGGTCTGGAAAACGATGACGCTGTCCGGCAGGAAGTCCCATTTGCCCTGGCGCTTCACCATGGCCATCCCGCGCTCCCAATCCTGCTGCGGCAGATAGCGTTTTTTGATGGTCACAAAGAGATCAAGCCCAAGCATGTCGCGGATCGAGCCCAGGACATGACCCATCTCTTCGCCCAATTCGATATATCCGATCAGACGATCGCCATCCCGCCAGGGGACAACCGTTCGCAGGGTAAAGGTACCGGATGGCCCGAGCTCCATGCCCGCAGCCAGCTTCCCTGTTGCTTGCGCCTGTTTTGCCGTGAATCGATCAATCACATCGCCATAGCGGTCCGCTTGGTGTACCCGCAGAAAAATACCGCGGTCGGGGCGCATGAAATAGAAGTGGGTAACGCCGTATTCCTTGCGCAGGCTTTCCAAGACGGGGGCTGCACGATGCAATAACGCTTGCTGATCACCGGCAAGCATGGCGCGTTTAAGCGCCTCGTCCCGTGCAATAACCGTCAGCGCGGCGGAGAGTTTATCGGTGTTGGCGCGGATAGTAGAGTTGAAGACACGCTGGGCAGACAAGAAGGCGCCGTCTACATATTCTTCCGTATAGGCTGCTTCCAGGCGTGCAAAGGTGTACAGGTGAACAGCGGCGAACAGCGCCAGCGCCGCCACCAAGGGCAGCAAAAGAACGGTCTTGAGGCTGCGCCTTCGGTTGTGCAAACTCATATTCGATTGCATACCCACCTCATCCATACAAAGCCACAAGATGCAATAGTTCGGGATTTATTCGACAGACATGGCCGAAAGAGTGACCTGCTCTGAGATTATCTACCCGCAAGCCTACGATAACATGAATTACCGCCGGCGGTATGCTGAATCAGGGATGATTTATGCAGTGGGGATTTTAACCCTCACAACCAGTAGACCTGAGATTTGGATGAGGGACGGCCACCACCGCTACTTGTCCACCGTGTCGCCACCGGCCGCTTTCCAGCCTTCGATGCCGCCCTCGATGAAGCGCGCCCGAACGCCTTGAGCCCGCAACGCGTCCACCACGGCATTGCTGACCGAACCGCCGCGCACGCAGTAGAGCACCACTTCCCGGTATTTGGGTATCTTGCCGGCCCATTCTTCCAGCAGGTCCGGGTCGCACCAGGTCGCGCCGAGGATTTTTTCCCGGGAGGCATCGAGATCGCTTTTCCGGCGCACATCGAGTATTACCACGATCGATGAATTCCTCATTTTTTTGAGTTCGTTGGGGGAAATCGTGCGCTCCATTTTTTAATACTCCTCAGAAAATCAGTTTAACCGCCAGCCCCGCCGCCGCACAGGCGCCGATCACCGGCATGATGCCGACCTTGTAGCGGAACAGGGCGATAAAGGCAGCGATGCCGATCAGCGCCGGGAACCATTCGAACACACCGGCAAAGCCATGCGGCCACAGCACATGGTAGGCGAAGAACATCGCCAGATTCAGGATCACGCCCACCACGGCGGCGGTGATGCCGGTCAGCGGCGCGGTGAACTTGAGGTCGCCGTGGGTCGCTTCCACCAACGGGCCGCCGATGAGGATGAACAGGAACGATGGCAGGAAGGTGAAGAAGGTAGCCACCGCCGCTCCGGTCGCACCAGCCAGCAGCAGGCTGTCGGCGCCGAAAATCTCCTTGGTCCAGCCGCCGACGAAGCCGACAAAGGCCACCACCATGATCAGCGGCCCCGGCGTGGTTTCACCCAGCGCCAAGCCGTCGATCATCTGCGGCCCGGTGAGCCACTGATAATGCTCGACGCCGCCCTGGTAGACATAGGGCAGAACCGCATAGGCGCCGCCGAAGGTCAGCAACGCCGCCTTGGTGAAGAACCAGCCGATCTGGGTCAGCACACCGTGCCAACCTCCGGAAGCTGCCAGAGCGGCGATGACGCCGCCCCAGATCGCCAATCCGGCCGCACTATAGCCGATCAACCGCCCCCAGGAGAAGCGTGCATATTCAGGCGGCGGGGTATGGTCGTCGATCAGGGCCGGGCCATAATCCTTGCCCGATAAACCGTGACCACCGCCCTCCTTGAATTTATCGGGCGCAACCCGCCCGCCGACGTAGCCGAGAACGCCCGCCGCCAGGACAATGGCCGGGAACGGCAGGGCGAAGGCAAAGATCGCCACGAACGCCGCTGCGGCCATGGCCCACAGCACATTATTCTTGAGGGCGCGGGAGCCGATTCGCCAGGCGGCAAAAACCACGATTGCAGTTACCGCGGGCTTGATGCCATAGAGTATCCCCGCCACCGCCGGCACGCTACCGAAGGCCATGTAGACCCAGGAAAGCCCGATCAGTATGAACATCGACGGCAGGAAGAACAGTGTGCCGGCAATAACGCCGCCACCAACGCCGTGCATCAGCCAGCCGATATAAACGGCAAGCTGCGTCGCCTCCGGCCCCGGCAACAGCATGCAATAGTTGAGAGCATGCAGAAAACGGCGCTCCGAAATCCAGCGGCGCTTTTCCACCAGTTCCTGGTGCATCATGGAAATCTGTCCCGCCGGGCCGCCAAAGCTGATGAAACCGAGTTTCAGCCAGTATTTGAAGGCCTCGCCGAGAGTTGGCGCCGGAGGTGCGGTGTCATCAGTCATGGCGGCTCCTTTAAAAATGGATTTCACCGCAGAGGACGCGGAGGACGCCGAGGAAAAACCAAAGCGAGAATTTGCCTTCCTCTGCGTCCTCCGCGTCCTCTGCGGTAAGCGCTTTGTTATTCAGCAAACGCCGCATACAACGACTCAAAAACCGCCGAGGCCTCCGCCAGCAGCGCGTCGTCATCGGCGCAGCGCTGCCGCGCGCCATTCAGCACCATCTCCACGCCGGTCGCTTCCGCCACCGGCATGCCGCCCACGTCGAGACAGTGCACCAGCGCTCCCAGCTTGGCCAGGGCCGCGTCCGCCTCCAGCCCGAAACTCGCCAGCAATACCTCGAACGTCACCTGGCTGCCGACATGGGTGAACTCGGCGCCGTCAAAGTCAAAACCCAGGGCATCATCCGGACAATCTTCCGGCTTTTCCAGCCACAGGAAACACGCCTCGAGATCAATGAAGCGGCGGATCAGCCAGGCGCTCGCCATGCGATCCACCCACAGATGGCGGCGGGTTGCCCAGGGTCGCCCCTGGTAATCCGCCCTGTTGCGCGGCGTGATGCCGCCTTGCGCATACTGCGGCTCTCCCGGCGTCAGGCTGGCGAGAAAAGCCGACTCCGCCTCGGCCAGCATGGCATCCGCTTCCACTTTTCCCGTCCGAGGAAAATAATCCAGCGCCACCAGCGCCTCGAAATCCCGCCGCAGCGTCTTGAGCTGGCGCCGCCCGGCAGCGGCGTCGATGCTGCCGATGGCGGCCTTGAACCCGGCCACCCGCGCCATCAGTTTGAGATAGTCCTCGCTGCGGTCGAACAGTCCCTGAAAATCGCTCTTCTCCTCGGCGGACGGATTGGCGACATTCAACAGGTAGGCGCTCCCCCCGCCCTGCTTGATTTCCTCCGCGTGCATGCGCAGCGCCTGCCTCAGTCCGCGCCCGGCAGGCAAAAGGTAAACCCCCTCGCGCAGCACGGCGCAGCCCAGCCCCTTCATGGCGCGCCACACCCTCATGCGCAGGGTGGCATTGGCTGTCGGCAGGCTGACCACCAGGGCCAACCATTTCTCCGTGCTGAAAGCAGGTTTCACAATTCGCACCGGGATATAAATTTGTTCAATTTATAACATCAATTAGTAACAATGTGAACAGAATTCTATATTCACAATCTATCATGCATGGTAAAAATCACGTAGAATCAAACAATATTAGTAAAATTTAAACATCGGCCGACTTAAATTTTTTCCCTTTAAAACCCATTCCAAATCAAGATGAGCGCCTCACTGAACAACCGCCTCTCCTGCAAACTCTGGATGTACCGGGTTTTCCCCTTCCTTCGCTGGTGGCCGATGGTCAACAAGGAGACCAGCAAGGCCGACCTGATGGCCGGCATTACCGGCGCCCTGATCGTGCTCCCGCAGGGCGTGGCATTCGCCACCATCGCCGGCATGCCCCCGGAATACGGCCTGTATGCCGCCATGGTTCCGGCGATTATCGCCGCCCTGTTCGGGTCCAGCTGGCATCTCGTTTCCGGCCCGACTACGGCTATTTCCATTGCGGTGTTCGCCGCGATCAGCCACTTGGCAGAACCCGGTTCGCCCCAGTTCGTCAGCATGGTGCTGACCCTGACTTTCCTGACTGGCGTGTTCCAACTCATTCTCGGCCTGGCGCGCATGGGGGTGCTGGTCAATTTCATTTCGCACACCGTAGTGATCGGCTTTACCGCTGGTGCGGCGCTACTGATCGCCGCCAGCCAGGTAAAGAACTTCTTCGGCATCGCCATCGAGCGCGGCGCGCCTTTTCATGTCGTGATCGAACAGCTGATTCTGCAGATCGGCAGCCTCAATCCCTATGTCACGGCAGTCGGCGTGGTGACGCTGGCCACCGGCATGCTCGCGAAAAAATTCATTCCCCAATTTCCCTACATGATCGTCGCCATGGTGGTGGGCAGCGTCGCGGCCTATTTCATCAATCTGGAATTCGGCATCGAAGTCACCAAGATCAAGACGGTAGGGGCCCTGCCGGCTCATCTGCCGCCGCTGTCGCTGCCTGATTTTTCCTACGCCACCATCCACAAGGTGCTGTTCCCGGCCCTGGTCGTGACCATGCTGGCGCTGACCGAAGCGGTTTCCATCTCCCGCGCCATCGCCGCCAAATCCGAACAGCGCATCGACGGCAACCAGGAGTTCATCGGCCAGGGCCTGTCCAACCTGATCGGCAGCTTCTTTTCCGGCTACGCGTCGAGCGGCTCCTTCAACCGCAGCGGGGTGAACTACGCCGCCGGCGCACAGACCCCCCTGGCCACGGTGTTCGCCGCGCTGTTCCTGGTGCTGATCCTGCTGCTGGTGGCTCCGCTCGCCTCCTACCTGCCCACCGCGGCGATGGCCGGCATCCTGTTCCTGGTGGCCTGGGGCCTGATCGACTTCCAGCACATCGCCTCCATCGGCAAGATCAGCAAGGCGGAAACCGTGGTGCTGTGGGTCACCCTGCTCGGCACCCTGGTCAACCTGGAAAAGGGCATTTTTTTCGGCATCCTGCTTTCGCTCACGCTCTATCTGTATCGCGTTTCCCGCCCGGCGATTGATACGGTGGTCCCGGCCAAGGAAGAGGGCGCCTATCATTTCGTGGACGCCCACGGCCATCACGAATGCCCGCAGTTCCGCATTGTGCGCATCAATGGAGCGATCTTCTTCGGCGCGGTGGACTATGTGCAGAGCGGCCTGACCCAGATCGACGAAGCCAACCCGGATCAAAAGTCGGTGATGATCGTCAGCGGCATCAGCTTCGTCGACGTGGCCGGCGCGGAAATACTGGCCCAGGAAGCGCGCCGCCGCCGCAAGATGGGTGGCGGCCTGTATTTCTATCGCTGCAAGGATTCCGTCTACAAATTCCTGCGCAAAGCCGACAAACTGGATGACATCGGCGCAGGCGGCTTCTTCCCCGCCATGTCGAACTGGATCAAGCCGATCTACAGCACCCTCGACCCGGAAATCTGCCGCAACTGCAAATACCGCATTTTCTCCGAGTGCCAGACCCATTTGCCCGACGGCGAGCCGAGAACGGCGTGATTGAAAGAGAAAGGAGAAATGGGGGCGGAGCCCGATAAAGAGCACGGCACGATGCGATTCAGTGCTGCAGAATGAAAGTTCGGAAGGGAGTTGCCCGGAAGCGAGAAATAGCTTGCTGAATGCGCCTATTACGGCGCGTAGTGGTCCTTTTGCAGATCGTATTTCTTCAAAAGCTTGCCGAAAGCGCGGCGTTCCTTGCCGGCCAGCTTCGCGGCTGCGGTCACGTTGCCCTGGCTTTCGGACATGAGATGTTCCAGATAGGTTTTCTCGAATTCCTCAATCACGCGCGTTTTGGCCGCAGAAAACTCCAGGCAGGCGATCTGGCCGCTGCTGGCGCGCCGGTCCGGCTTGCGCCCCCTTCTTTCGTTGCTATCGCCAGACGACCTCTGCGCATCGATTCTTATGACATCCCCGTCGGTCAACAAGTATTCACGATGCAGAAAATTCTCGAGTTCCCGGATGTTTCCGGGCCATTGGCAGCCCTTGAGCCAAGCCAGCGTGTCCGGATGCAGCGACTTGCCTGGCTGCCCATAGCGCACGCTCAACTGGCGAATGAAGTGATCCGCCAGCAGCGCAATATCCTGCTGCCGCTCGCGCAGCGCCGGCATGCTGACAGTCATGACGTTTAGCCGGAACAGCAGGTCGGAGCGAAAGCTGCCTTCTTCAGCAAGCTTGACAAGATCGGCGTTGGTGGCGGAGACAACCCTCACGTCTGCGGTCAGCAAATGCGTACCTCCCAGCGGTCGATACTGCCGGTCCTGCAAAAAGCGCAGCAGGGACACCTGCGATTTCGGCGACAGCGCATCCACTTCGTCGAGAAACAGGGTGCCGCCGTCCGCCAGCTTGACCAGTCCGGGCTGCGCCTCGCGCGCATCGGTAAACGCCCCCTTCGCGTGCCCGAACAATTCATTTTCGACCAGATTGTCGGGAATCGCGCCGCAGTTGACGGGAATGAAAGGAAAGTCGCGCCGCGCGCTCAGATAGTGGATCGCCCGGGCAGCCATTTCCTTGCCGGTGCCCGTCTCGCCCTCGATCATGATTTGTACGTCATAGCGAGAAATGCGCCTGATGCGGGCGAGCGTTTCCCTGAATGCGGCAGAGTTCCCGACCATATTGAGCAAGCAGCCGTCCTCGAGCACCTCGCCGCTCTCGTCGCGCATTGCAGCAGCTGCGGTTTTGTTCAAAATAGGCTCCAGCATCGCCGTTGAATCCTCGGCTGTGCCCGGAGACCCTGATTCGGCAGGATAGCCTTTACCCGGATATCCGCTCCGCCGGGAGCAAACGTAATCAATGTGAAGTGGATTTTGCACATTCGTTATCGGCCGCCAGGCTTGAATGGGATTGTTCTTGAGTGCTTTATTTATATGATGCGGGTCACATCAAGTCAAGAAGACCCAGCACCTCCTTAGCGAACGATTTTTTCCGTTTTCTGAGACGACCCCTGGCTCATGATCCGGGGAGGCGATTCGCCATGATCGTTAGGCCCAACATGCCGGATTGAACCCGTGGATGCAGCCGCTAGCCGACCCTTTTCAAATAAGGCACGTACTGCTTGTCCATATCGAGAATGTGCTTCAACAGCCAATCGCTGACCAGAAACCCTAGCAGGTCGCCGACCATGCCATCCCTGGCGTCATGAAATTGCTGCTCAATCTCGATGACCTTCTGCGTCAGCTTTTCATGAGCCGCCTTGTGTTCTGCCAGTCCAGTAAAACCAATCAGCTCCATTTGCCGCTCTTCTTCAGCAAAATGCTTTTGCGTGTACTCGACCAACTGCCGAATTGCCACAATCATTTGTTCCCGTGATTTCTTTTGGTACCTCGCGTTGTACAGTTCGTTGATGATCGTAAACAATTGTTGATGCTGCTCATCAAGCAAGGAATTATGAACCGAATATGAAGGGCACCAATCGATATAAGCCATGGTCATTTTCTCCAATCTCCCTGGAAAAACGGTTCCAGGGTCTTTAATTTTATCCCGTCAGGAACCGAGGTCTGGAAACGCAGCATTCACGTGACGATGTCATCCAAATCCCGAACAAACGCGACTGAGTATTGCATTTTGACGTTTCACAACAGCCCAACGCTCAGCCAATCAGCGTGATGGCGGCGCCTTGCGTGAACGGCGAGCCGGTTTTTCTGGTGCCACAGCGGGCGCCACGGGAGGATGTGATCTGATCCTGCTTACTCGCTTGTCCTCGTCAGGGCGTGTCTGCCGGTCGGCGGTGGCGGGGGCTTCTATCCCCGCCCATTTCAGTATCTGGCGCACCTGCGCCGGCTCCAGCTCCATGGTCTGCCCACGCTTCAGGCGCGGCGGCAGGTTGATCACGCCGAAACGCACCCGCATCAAGCGGCTGACGGTCAGGCCGACCGCTTCGAACATGCGCCGCACTTCGCGGTTGCGCCCCTCCCGCAGGATGACGCGATACCAGTGGTTGATGCCTTCACCGCCCTGGTCGGAAATCGTGTCGAAATTCGCCGTGCCGTCCTCAAGCTCCACCCCCGCCGTGAGTTGCTCCAGCTGTTCGGGCGTGAGCGTGCCCAGGGTGCGCACTGCGTATTCGCGCTCCACTTCGAAACGCGGGTGCATCAAATGGTTGGCCAGCTCGCCAGAGGTAGTGAAAATCAGCAGGCCGCTGGTGTTGAAATCCAGGCGCCCGATGGCGATCCATTTCGAGGTTCTCATCTGCGGCAGGCGATCGAACACGCTGGCCCGGCCTTCCGGGTCGTCACGGCTGACGATTTCGCCTTCCGGCTTGTGGTAGAGCATGATGCGCGGCATCTTGCCCGCAGCACGAACACGGACGTTCTTGCGATCCACCCGCACCATGTCCTCATCACCGACGCGCGCACCCAGTTCGGCCACCTGGCCGTTGACCGTCACCCGCCCGGCTTTGATCAGCTCTTCCATGTCGCGGCGCGAACCCAGTCCGGCCTGGGCCAGGATCTTCTGCAATTTCTGCGTAGGCTGCTGACCTCGACGCGCAGGCGGCGTAGCGGTTTTGTCGGCTGCGACATCGTCTTCCTCAACTTCACAGACGGGAACAGGAGATTCCTCTTCCCAGGCAGGCTTCACTTCACTTTGCGCCTTCAGCGGTTTGCGAAATGGCGTCTTCTTGCCGCCCCGGAATTCCTGGTTGCTCGCCTTCTTCCTTGGCGGCGAAGCGGAGCGCGGTCCGGTGGTATCTTTCTTTTCTGGCATATCGTCCTGCTTTCCGTTATTCGTTATCAATCATGTAGGTTGGGTTAGGCGCGGTTTTTTGCGCCGTAACCCAACAAACCTAAAGCTCAAAAAACCAACATGTTGAAGGAAGCTTGGGTTTGTTGGGTTACGCGATGAAACCGCTAACCCAACCTACATTTACTTCTGGTGGGTTACGGCGCAAAGAACCGCGCCTAACCCAACCTGCATTTATCTGCGTAATCTATAGTTTCGGCCTGCTCCAGCTGCGGCAATTCCTCCAGCGAGCGCAAACCAAGATCGTCGAGCATTTGCTTGGTGGTGGCAAACAGCGCCGGTCGGCCCGGCACGTCGCGATGACCAACCGCATCGACCCAGCCGCGCTCTTCCAGCGTCTTGATCACCTGGCTGCTGACCGTAACGCCGCGGATATCCTCAATGTCGCCACGCGTCACCGGCTGCTTGTAGGCGATGATCGCCAGGGTTTCCATGACGGCGCGGGAATAGCGCGGCGGCTTTTCCGGGTTGAGGCGGTCGAGATGTTTCTGGTATTCGGCACGCACCTGAAAGCGCCAGCCACTCGCCACGCTGACCAGCTCAACACCGCGCCCCGTCCAGTCCTGGCGCAGTTCTTCCAGCAATTTGCGCAGGATATCCGTACTCAGATCGAAGTCGAACAGCTTTTTCAGCGCGTGCAGTGAAAGCGGTTCCTGGCCCGCCAGCAGGGCGGTTTCCAGCACCAGTTTAATCTCTTTCAGATTAACGGACATGGCGAGAAGCGCCGCCCCGAATTATATGCGTCGCTTCTCGCTGTGTCCGTTCCCTCTCTCCTACCTCTCCCCCAGAGGGGGAGAGTGATGAAGTATCGCTTCGCGATGTTCGCTTTAATTGTCTGCATGGTTCAGTTTCACGTAAATCGGTGCAAAAGGCTCCTGCTGGCTGACCACCACCAGGCTTTCCCTGACCAGCTCCAGCACGGCGAGGAAGGTCACCACCAGTTCCGGTACGCCACGTGTCGGGTCGAACAGCGCGCCGAACTCGGCGAAGCGCTCGTCCTTCAGGCGGCGCAGGAGGCGGCTCATGTGCTCGCGCACAGAAAGTTCCTCACGGCTCACCTTGTGGTGGCGATTGACCCTGGCACGCGCCAGCACGCCCAGCCAGGCCTGTTTCAGATCATCCAGGCTGACTTCCGGCAGGCGCTTTGCCGCAGCCTGCTCCAGCCAAACCTGAACCAGCGCGAAATCGCGCCCGGCGACAGGCAGCTCATTCAGTCGTTGTGCCGCCAGTTTCATCTGCTCGTATTCCAGCAACCTTCTTACCAGCTCGGCGCGAGGATCGGTTTCTTCCTCCGTGCTCTCGTCGCGACGCGGCAGCAGCATGCGCGACTTGATCTCGATCAGCAGCGCCGCCATCAGCAGGTACTCGGCTGCCAGCTCGAGCTGGCCTGCATGCATCATTTCAACGTAATGCATGTACTGCCTCGTCAGCTCTGCCATCTGGATATTGAGTACATCCAGGTTCTGGCGGCGAATCAGGTACAGCAGGAGATCGAGCGGACCTTCGAAAGTTTCGAGAAAAACCTCGAGCGCTTCGGGCGGAATGTAGAGGTCATGCGGCATCTCGGCGAGCGGCTCACCGTGGATACGGGCAACGGGCGATTGCAGGGTTTCAATCATCAAAAATCTTTAACCACGAATGTCACAAATGGTACAACTTGTACTCCCTGCATATTCGAGTTCATTCGTGAACATTCGTGCCATTCGTGGTTAATTTTGGTTTAGGAAAACACAATCTTCACCACATCCTTGAATTGTCTCACAAAATGCGCCGTCACGCCTTCCTTTATGTGGTCTGGCAGCTCGTCGAAATCGCGCCGGTTGGCTTCCGGGAAAATCAGCTCCGTAATGCGGATGCGCCTGGCTGCTATGACCTTCTCGCGCAACCCGCCGATAGCCAGCACTTCGCCGGTCAGGGTCAGCTCGCCGGTCATGGCGAGCGGGCGGGAAATTTTCTCGTGGCGCGCCAGCGACAGCAGCGCGGTGGCCATGGTGATGCCTGCGCTCGGGCCGTCCTTGGGCGTCGCGCCTTCCGGCACATGCAGGTGGACAAAGGCTTCATCGAAAAACGCCGGGTTGCCCTTGTATACCTTGAGGTGCGACGAGATGTAGCTGTAGGCGATTTCAGCCGATTCCCGCATCACCTCGCCGAGCCTGCCGGTGAGCTTGAAACCGCGGTTCTTGGTGTGCACCAGGGTCGCCTCGATCGACAGCGTGGCGCCGCCCATCGCCGTCCAGGCCAGGCCCGTCACCACACCGATGCCGGTGATCGGCCTCTCCGGCACGAACACCGGCTTGCCCAGATATTCTTCTACCTCATCGACGCCCAGGTGAATGGGCAGCTCCGCGCCGCCGACAATCTTCACCACCGCCTTGCGCACCATCCGGCCAAGCTGTTTTTCCAGGCTGCGGACTCCGGCCTCGCGCGCATAGCCCTCGATAATGCGCTTGAGCGCAGCCTTGGTGATGGTGAGATTCCCCCGCTTCACTCCCGCCTTCTTGAGCTGCTTCGGCCACAGGTGGTGCCTGGCGATTTGCACCTTCTCGGCGGTGATGTAGCCAGACAGCCGGATCACCTCCATGCGGTCGAGCAATGGTCCTGGAATGGTATCGAACTGGTTGGCGGTGCAAACGAACAAAACTTTGGACAGATCGAAGCGCACGTCCAGATAATGATCGAGAAAATCGACGTTCTGCTCGGGATCGAGCACTTCCAGCAGCGCCGAGGCTGGATCGCCCTGGTAGGAGGCGCTCATCTTGTCGACCTCGTCGAGCATGATCACCGGGTTGGCCACGCCGCATTCCTTGATCGCCTGGACGAACTTGCCCGGCATGGCGCCGATGTAGGTGCGGCGGTGCCCCTTGATCTCGGCCTCGTCGCGCATGCCGCCCAGAGAGAAACGGTAGAATTTTCGGCCCAAGGCATTGGCGATGGATCGGCCGATAGAAGTCTTACCGACACCCGGCGGCCCCGCCAGCAACAGAATGGAGCCGGCAACTTCGCCCTTGAGCGAACCCACGGCAAGGAACTCAATGATGCGTTCCTTGACGTCGTCCTGGCCATCATGATCGTGGTCGAGAATCTTGCGCGCACGCGCGAGGTCGAGTTTGTCCCTGGAAAACCTGCCCCACGGCAACTGGCTCAGCCAGTCGAGGTAGTTGCGCGTCACCGCGTATTCCGGCGAACCGGATTCGAGTACCGAAAGCTTCTGCATCTCCTCGTCGACGCGCTTTTGCGCCGATTCGGAAAATTTCAGCTTGGCCAACCGTTCGCTGAAGCGTTCGATGTCGGCAGTCCTGTCGTCCTTGGCCAGTCCCAGCTCTTTCTGGATTTCCTTGAGCTGCTCGCGCAGGAAAAACTCGCGCTGCTGCTTGCTCATCTTCTGCTCGACCTGCTCGCGGATATGCGACTGCAGCTTGGCGACCTCAAGCTCCTTCTTGATCAGCACCAGCACCTTCTCCATGCGGCGGCGCAGGTTGAAGGCATCCATCACCGACTGCAATTCCTCTTTCGATGCGGTAGTCAGGGAAGCGGCGAAATCGGCCAGCAACGAGGGTTCGTTCGGGCTGAAACGGTTGAGGAAGAACTTGAGCTCCTCGCTATACAGCGGGTTGAGGGGCATCAACTCCTTGATGGTGTTGATGATCGCCATCGCGTAGGCCTTCAGCTCATCCCCGTTGCGTGCAATTTCAAGGGGATAATCGACCTGCACCACGTAGGGCGGCTTGCTGGAAATCCATTTGACGATGCGGAAGCGGCTTTGACCTTCGGCAATGAACTGGATCTTGCCTTCGGCGCGTATCGGGTGATGCATGCGCACGAGCGTGCCGATGGAATAGAAATCCCCCGGCGCGGCCCCTTCGGTATGGGGAAGATTGACCAGGATAATACCCGCCATCTGCTGCGGCGTTTCACCGATTTTCTTCACCGTTTCCAGCCATGGCCCCTCGTTCATCAGCAACGGCAGGGTCTGCGCGGGGAAAAAAGGGCGCTCCGACAGGGGCAGCAGGTAAAGCATAGGAGGGTAAATACCGGCAGGAACCGGCGGCGCGGCTTCCTCTCCGGCATCGGGGTGCAGCACCTCGCCTTCAATAGGCTCATGGTCTGGCGTGGTTTTCTTTTTTCTTGGCATGGTATCCCCTAACATAGCGCTAATGTAGGGTGGGCAGACGTGGGTTTCGTCTGCCCACGCAGTTTGATTTCCGCGTGGGCACAAGTACGTGCCCACCCTACCATCCGAAGCCTGCCTAGCCGTAATTCAACCCCATCGCCTCGCGCACATCGCGCATGGTTTCGCTAGCCAGCTCGCGCGCCTTTTCGCAACCGTCCGAAATGATGTTGCGCACCAGGGTGGGGTCGTCCATGTACATCTGCGCCCGTTCGCGCATCGGCTTCTGCTCTTCCAGCACCGCGTCGATCACCGGTTGCTTGCACTCCAGGCAACCGATGCCGGCAGTGGCGCAGCCCTTTCGCACCCATTCCTTTCGGCTTTCTTCAGAATAGACCAAATGGAACTGCCATACCGGACATTTCTCCGGCGTGCCGGGGTCGGTGCGGCGCACCCGTGCCGGGTCGGTCGGCATGGTGCGGATTTTCCTGGCCACGCTGTCTTCATCCTCGCGCAGGGAGATGGTGTTGTTGTAGGATTTCGACATCTTCTGTCCATCCAGCCCCGGCATTTTTGAAGCCGCGGTGAGTAGCGCCTGCGGCTCGGCCAGGATCATCTTGCCGCCGCCCTCGAGATAGCCGAACAGCCGCTCGCGGTCGCCCAGAGACAGGTTCTGCTGGTCGTTGAGCAGTGCCCGTGCGGATTCCAGCGCCTCCTCGTCGCCCTCCTGCTGGTAACGGATGCGCAGTTCCTCGTAGAGCTTGGCGCGCTTACCGCCGAGCTTCTTGATTGCGGCTTCCGCCTTTTCCTCGAAGCCCGGTTCGCGCCCGTAGAGGTGGTTGAAGCGGCGGGCTATTTCGCGCGTAAACTCGATGTGCGGCACCTGATCCTCGCCCACCGGCACCTGGTTGGCGCGGTAGATCAGGATATCCGCCGCCTGCAGCAGCGGATAGCCGAGGAAGCCGTAGGTGCTCAAATCCTTCTCGGTCAGCTTCTCCTGCTGGTCCTTGTAGGTCGGCACCCGCTCCAGCCAGCCCAGCGGCGTCATCATCGACAGGAGCAGATGCAGTTCCGCGTGCTCGGGTACGCGCGACTGGATGAACAGGGTCGCACGGGACGGGTCCACGCCCGCAGCGAGCCAGTCGATCACCATGTCCCAGACGCTCTGTTCGATGATGCCGGGCGTGTCGTAATGGGTGGTCAGCGCATGCCAGTCGGCAACGAAAAACAGGCACTCGTATTCATGCTGCAGCTCCACCCAATTCTTCAGTACGCCGTGATAGTGGCCAAGATGCAGGCTGCCGGTCGGGCGCATGCCGGACAAAACGCGTTCAGTAAACATGTTCTTCGTTCTTTCTTTATCAAATACCGAATAGTGGCGTGTAGGGTGGATAAGCGTAGCGCATCCACCAGGCGATGGTGGATGCGCTACGCTTATCCACCCTACAAAACTACAAAACTTTATCAAATACCGAATAGCAGCAATATCAACGATTTTGTCACGCTAATCAGCGGCCCGATAATCGCCCCCAGCACGCCGCTGAACAGCAGCACCACCAGCAGAATCAAGCCATAGGGTTCCAGCATGGAATAGCGGTAGGCCAACTGGTTCGGCAACAGGCTGACGGTGATGCGCCCGCCATCCAGCGGCGGCAGCGGCAGCAGATTAAGCACCATCAGCACGATATTGACGTTGATCCCGGCCATGCCCATCAGCGCCATTGGCAAGGAAAACGGGCTGTCCGGCATCATGTTGGCGAGCTTCATCACCACCGCCCAGCCGAGCGCCATGGCAAGGTTTGCGCCTGGACCGGCCAGCGCCACCCACAGCATGTCCTTCTTCGGATTGCGCAACTGGTTGAAATTCACCGGCACCGGCTTGGCCCAGCCGAACAGGATGCCGCCCAGAAACAGGGTCAGGAGGGGAACCAGCACGGTGCCAATCGGATCGATGTGGCGCAGCGGGTTCAGGCTCACCCGCCCCAGCATGTAGGCGGTGGTGTCGCCGAAGTGCTTGGCGACGTAACCGTGAGCCGCCTCGTGCAGGGTGATGGCGAACACCACCGGCAAGGCGTAAACGGCGATCTGTTGTACGATATTCAATTCCATTTATTCTTCCAGTCCAAAGGGTTGAATGTCGCCCTTGCCCGCACGCACCAGCACCGGCACCTCGCCGCTCAAATCGATAATCGTGGTGGTGTCCACATCGCCATAGCCGCCGTCCACAACCAGATCGACCTGGCGCTCGAGCAGGTCGCGAATAGTGTAAGGGTCGTTGAGCGGCTGATCGTCCCCGGGCAATTGCAGGGTCGTGCTCAGCAATGGCCCACCCAGCTCGGCCAGCAGCGCCTGGAGAATCGGATGATCCGGCACGCGCAGGCCAACGGTCTTGCGCTTCGGGTGCTGCAATCGCTTCGGCACCTCCCGCGTCGCCTCCAGAATGAAAGTGTAGCAGCCCGGCGTATTCGCCTTGAGCAGCCGGAACTGGTGGTTGTCCACTTTGGCATAAACGGAAATCTCGGCCAGGTCGCGGCATACCAGGGTCAGCGGATGGTCTTCGTCCACACCGCGGATCGCGCGGATGCGCTGCTGCGCCTCCTTGTCGCCCAAGCCGCAGCCCAGGGCGTAGCTGGCGTCGGTCGGATAGGCGATTACCCCACCGTTGCGAATGATTTCCACCGTCTGGTGAATCAGGCGCGGCTGCGGATTTTCGGGGTGAATGACAAAAAACTGGGCCATGGCAAATCAGTCCTGAGTGCTGAGTGCTGAGTGCTGAGTAAAACCCGCTGCCAACTCAGGACTCAGGACTTTCGACTCAGGACTCAGCATTTCCGGCCAGTTGTGCCACACCGGCTTGCAGCCGGGCGGCAGGGCAGGCAAACGGCCCAGATCCATGTAGCTTTCGCCCACTCCGTGGAAATCGGAACCGCAGGAAGCCAGCAAATCGAATTCCCTGGCATAGTTGGCAAATTGAATGAACTGTTCGGCGGTATGACTGCCCGTCACCACCTCGATCGCCTCGCCGCCGGCTTCCTTGAAGTCGGCGATCAGGCCGCCCAGATTGGTCCGGCCCAGATCGTAGCGACCGGGATGGGCAAGCACCGCGACCCCGCCGCTCGCCCGTATCCAGCCGATTGCATCGGCAAAATCGGCCCAGCGGTGCTCCACATAACCTGGTTTGCCCTTGACCAGGTATTTTTTGAACACGGTACGGGTATCCTTGACGATGCCCGTTGCCACCAGAAAGCGGGCAAAGTGGGTGCGGCTGATGATCCCCGGGTTGGCGGCATAGGCATGGGCGCCTTCCAGACTGTCCGGAATGCCTGCCTTTTCCAGCTCGGCAGCGATGCGCATGGCGCGTTCGCCGCGGCCGGCGCGGATCGCTGCCAGGCCGTCGCTCAGCGGTCCGTAAGCGGGATCAATGCGCAGACCGATAATATGCACGCTGCGCTTGTTCCAGGTTACCGAAATCTCGACGCCATTGACCAGCGCTATACCCGCCTCGACCGCAGCCGCGCGCGCCTCGTCCAGTCCGGCGACATCGTCATGGTCGGTCAGCGCCAGCACCCTGACGCCTTGGGCGACTGCCCGCCGGACCAGCTCGGAAGGAGTGAACAAACCATCGGAAATGGTCGAGTGACTATGCAGATCTATCAGGGACATCAAGAGGAAGGCTTGTTAAAACAACCCGAATCATAGCAAAATACGGGTCTCGATGAAATGATGCATAATTAACCAGCCCCGATGAAATTCCTTTTCGACCTGTTTCCGATCATCCTGTTTTTCGCCGCCTACAAGTTCTACGGCATTTACACCGCCACGGCGGTTGCCATAGTCGCGACATTTGCCCAGATCGGCTGGGTCTGGTTTCGCCACGGCCAGGTGGACAAAATGCTGTGGATCAGCCTGGCGATCATCACGGTGTTCGGCGGTGCGACCCTGCTCCTGCACGATGAAACCTTCATCAAGTGGAAACCGACTGTGCTCTACTGGCTGTTCGCCGGCGTGCTGCTGATCAGCCAGATCGCCTTCAGGAAAAACCTGATTAAAGCCATGATGGGAAAGCAGATGGCCCTGCCGGAAAGCATCTGGTACAGACTGAATCTGGGTTGGGCCGCCTTTTTCACGGCGGTCGGATTCGTCAACCTGTATGTAGCTTTCAACTTTTCCACCGACATCTGGGTCAACTTCAAGTTGTTTGGCATCCTTGGCCTGATGCTGGTATTCGTCCTCGGCCAGGGCATGTTGCTGGCAAAATACATTGTTGAAGTTGAAGAAAACAAGGACGCTCAGTGATGCTGTACGCCATTGTCGGCGATGACGCGCCGGACAGCCTGGAAAATCGCCTGGCCACCCGCCCCGCACACCTCGCTCGCCTGGATGCCTTGCAGCGGGATGGGCGATTGACGCTGGCCGGATCATTCCCCGCGATCGACAGCCCAAACCCCGGCCCGGCCGGCTTTTCCGGCAGCCTGATCGTGGCCGAATTCGAATCTCTGGAAGCCGCGCGCACCTGGGCCGAGGCCGACCCTTACCTCTCGGCCGGGATTTTCGAGCGGATTACCGTCAAACCATTCAAGAAAGTACTGCCTGCATGAGCACACCGGAAAGAATTCGTGAACGACTCACCCCGCTTTCCCCGGAACGCCTGGAAATCGAGGATGAAAGCGCCCGGCATGCCGGCCATGAAGGCGCCAAGGGCGGCGGCGGGCACTACCGCCTGACGATCGTTTCTGCCCGGTTCGCCGACAAATCGCTGATTGCCAGACACCGCATGATCAACGAACTGCTGGGAGAAATGCTGCAAAAAGAGATTCACGCCATCAGCATAAAAGCGTATACTCCCGGCGAGAATTAAATCGACTATAATTAACCTTACAAATTTTTTTCAACCAAAGGATATTATTGATGTTTTCATACAAATCCCGAATTCTCGCAGCCTCCATCGGCAGCATGCTCACCCTCGCTTCGTGCAACGCTCAGGATGGCAGCAAAACCGCCGCAGCGCCTGCCGCCAGCACAGCCGCCATCGCAAAAGTGAATGGCTCTCCGATCAGCCAGGCACGCTTTGACTTCATGCTCCAGCAAGCCCAGCAGCAGGGCCAACCGGACTCCCCGGAAACACGGAAAAGCCTGCGTGAAAAGATGATTATTGAAGAAATCGTCGCTCAGGAGGCGATCAAGAAAGGCATAGACAAGTTGGCCGACGTGAACATCCAGCTCGACCTCGCACGGCAGACCTTACTGATCCGCGCCTACCTGCAGGACTACATCAAGAACAACCCCATCGGCAATGATGTATTGAAAGCCGAGTACGACAAAATCAAATCCCAGATGGGCGACAAGGAATACCACGCTCGCCACATCCTGGTGGAAAATGAAGCCGAAGCAAAGAGCATCATTGCCAAGCTGAAAAAAGGCGAGAAATTCGAGAAGCTGGCCGAAAAATCGAAAGACCCGGGCTCCAAGGACAAGGGTGGCGACCTGGGATGGGCCGCCCCGGCCAATTTTGTGCCGGAATTCAGCGCCGCCATGATGAAGCTGCAGAAAGGCCAGCACACCACCGAAGCTGTAAAGAGCCAGTTCGGCTGGCATATCATCAAGCTCGAGGACTCGCGCGCGATGCAGGCGCCACCCTTCGACGAGGTTAAACAGAACCTGCACCAGCGCGCGCAGCAACAGCAAATCGACAAGATGATCGCCGATTTGCGCGCCAAGGCCAAGATTGAAGAAACGGCGGAAGCGGCGGTCGACAAGGCGGCTGATAAAAAATAACGCAGCTACCCGCAACGATAAGCAAGGGCGCCACTGGCGCCCTTGCTTATTTCAGTATCGGCAGATACATCAACCCACTTCCTTGTAGAACCTATCGTTCAATAAACTCGATTTTGTACCCATCAGGAGCAATCATGGTCTGGCTATGTAGCATAACAGCACAATTCCCGAATTGTTTGTGCAAGCTGAATCCCTCTGCTTCCTCCACGGTTTAATTGAGTTTTTTACTTTCAAAAACTTCCTGCCACAGCCGCTTGACGCCTTCCGCGTGTTCTTCCGTCTGCGCCGGGTCGATGCGGGCATGGGAGCAGCCCTGTAATCGCAGTTGATGCTGGAGCAGGCGGTATTCGCGGTAAGTGTCGCGCACCTGTTCCGCCAGTTCCGGGGGGATCAGCTTGAACTCGCCGGCGATGCGGAGTAGCGCGAGATTGCCGGCGTCTCGCGTCAGCTCGGGATGGAGACAGGAAAAGTTCAGCACTAGGTACTGCACGATGAACTCAACGTCGATGATGCCACCACGATCATGCTTGATGTCGAACAGGCCGCTGGTGTTGGGGTGTGCGTCCAGCATCTTCTGCCGCATCTTGAGCACTTCCTCGCGCAGGGTCGCGGCATCCCGCTCCTGCCGCAGCACTTCAATGCGGATACGCTCGAAGGCCGCGCCGACATCGGCGTTGCCGGCGCAGAAGCGGGCGCGGGTCAGCGCCTGGTGCTCCCACACCCAGGCCTGTTTCTTCTGGTAGCCCTCGAACGCCTCGATCGAGCTGACCAGCAGGCCGCTGGCGCCGTTGGGGCGCAGTCTCAGGTCGGTTTCGTAAAGGATGCCGGCCGGCGTCATGCTGGAAATCCAGCTGTTGATGCGCTGCGCCAGTTTGGCATAGGTCTCGGCGGCGTCCGGGGTATCGTCGTCGTAAAGAAAGATGATGTCGAGGTCGGAAGCGTAGCCCAGTTCCTTGCCGCCCAGCTTGCCGTAGGCGATGACGGCGAAGCGTGGGGTTTTGCGGTGTTTGACGCGCAGCCCGGCCCAGGCGAGGCGCAGGGTTTCGTCCAGGATCAGGTCGGCCAGGTCGGAGAGCTGGTCGGACAGGATTTCCAGCGGCAGCGCTCCGGCCAGATCCTGCGCCACCAGGCGGAATGTTTGCGCCTGCTTGAAGTGGCGCATGATATCCATCTGCCGCTCGATATCGCCTTCAGCCGCGTGCAGCAGCCCTTTCAGCTCGTTGCGGAGTTCCTCCCGGTCGTACCTGGCGTAAAGCTCGCGGGTGTCGAGCAGTTCATCGAGGAGAACCGGGTGCTGGGTGAGATAACCCGATACCCAGGGGCTGGCGCTGCATAGCTTGGCTACCTGGTTGAGGGTTTGCGGGTATTCCAGCAGCAGGGCAAGATAGGTGCCGCGACGGCTGATGTTTTCCACCAGATGGAGGATGCGCTCCAGGGTTTGGTCCGGGTTGGGGAAATTGCAGGCCACCTGGATCAGCGGCGGCAGGAGTGAGTCGAAGCGGGCGCGGCTCTCGGTCGGCAGCTGGTTGTAGCGGCTACCCTCGCGGGTGCGCTTGAGCCGCTGCCAGGCTTCGGCGGGATGCTGGTAGCCCTGTTCGGCAAGAAGTGCGATGGCTTCCTCTTCAGCCAGTGCGCCCTGCCACAACGCAGCCAGGGGGTGGCTGCCTTGCGCGCTTTGCGGCGCTGCGAAGACCTGCTCGAAATGGCGCTCCACCTTGCCGCGGTGGCTGTCGAGCGCTTGCAGGAATTCGGGCCAATCGGCGCAGCCCATCGCGGCGGCGATGATCTGCCGGTCGGCGTCGTTAACCGGCAGGGTCTGGGTCTGGGCGTCCTCCAGGTATTGCAGGCGGTGCTCCAGGTTGCGCAGGAAGAAGTAGGCGTCGCGCAGCTCGGTCACGGCCTGCGCCGGCAGCAGTTTGCGCTGCTCGATCAGGTCGAGCGCCACCAGGGTGGAGCGGGTTTGCAGGTCGGTTTCCTTGCCGCCGCGGATGAGCTGGAACACCTGGGCAATGAACTCGATTTCTCGGATGCCGCCCGGCCCCAGTTTGATGTTGTCCTGCATGTCGCGCCGGTTCACTTCCTGGCGGATCTGGGTGTGCAGGCCGCGCATCGAGGCGAAGGCGCCGAAATCGAGGTATTTGCGGAATACGAATGGCCGCAGGATGGCGGCCAGTTCCCGGTACAGGCTGCCGGTGATCGGCCGTCCCTTGATCCAGGCGTAGCGCTCCCATTCCCGGCCCTGGGTGAGGTAGTAGTTTTCCAGCATGGAAAAACTGCCGACCAGCGGCCCGGAGTCGCCATAGGGCCGCAGCCGCATATCGACGCGGAAGACAAAACCGTCCGGGGTGGCCTCGTTGAGGGCGCCGATCAGCTTCTTGCCGAGCAGGGCGAAGTATTCATGGTTGCTGGTTTTGCGCGGCCCGGCGGTTTCTCCTTCCTCGGGGTAGGCAAAGATCAGGTCGATGTCCGAGGAGACGTTGAGCTCGCCGCCACCGAGCTTGCCCATGCCGACTACCACCAGGTCTTGTTCGGCGCCGCTTTCCTCCCCGACTGGAGGTCCATATTGTTTGCGCAGCCAGCCGTCGATCCGGGAGAGGGCGAAGCGGGTGGTGACTTCGGCCAGCAGGGTGGCGGTGCCCATGACTTCGCGCAGGTCGGCCAGTCCGGCGAGGTCGCGCACGATCAGACGCAGCATCACCTGCCTGCGCAATACGCGCAGGGCTTTCTTCAGGGCGGTTTCATCGCCGATCGCGCAGCCGTCGAGGATGGCCTGCATCGCCGCCGCATCCCAGGGGAGGAACAGGGTTACACGCAGCCGGTCGAGCGCTGCCGGGTCGCTCTCGGTCAGGCGCCGGGCATAGCGGCTGAGGTGGAGCGCCTTTTCGATGAGTTGTTCGGGGGCGTTTTGCGTGGAAATATCCATTTTTATATTATTCAGTTAACTTATCTATAAGTGTTGGAAACACGGTTCGTTCGGCTTGCAACTATCAATAAAAGCGATATCATCAATTAACTGCATCGTAACAAAAACTCCAAGGAGAAAACATGTCGTCGATCGAATCAGTCATGACCGAAACCCGGATATTCGAGCCGGCCGAGTCATTCAAGGCCCAGGCCAACGTCAAGGGGATGGAAGGCTATCGGGCACTGTGCGAGCAGGCTGAGCAAGATTATGAAGGCTTCTGGGCCGGGCTGGCGCGCGAACTGCTGGTGTGGAAGAAACCCTTCACCAAGGTGCTGGACGAGAGCAGCGCGCCGTTCTACAAATGGTTCGACGACGGCGAAATGAATGTGTCCTGGAATTGCCTGGACAAGCATCTCGCCACCCAGCCCGACAAGACTGCGATCATCTTCGAGGCGGATGACGGCAAGGTCACCAAAATCTCCTACAAGGATCTCTATCGCCGCGTCTGCCAGTTCGCCAACGGGCTCAAGGCGCTGGGCGCGAAGAAGGGCGACCGCATCATCATCTACCTGCCGATGAGCATCGAGGCGGTGGTGGCGATGCAGGCCTGCGCCCGCATCGGCGCGATCCACTCGGTGGTGTTCGGCGGCTTCTCCGCCAAGAGCCTGCACGAGCGCATCACCGACGCGACCGCCAGCCTGATCATCACTGCCGACGGCCAGTTCCGCGGCGGCAAGGCA
>CAMTYG010000060.1:0-4426 GCA_947085875.1 uncultured Sulfuricella sp. | reverse complement strand
GTGTCAGGTGGTGGGGTCACCCCGAACGATTTGCCGATTGGGATGCAGCTCATCGCTCCGGCCTTCGGCGAGGAGACGTTGTTCCAACTGGGCGCGGCCTACCAGCGCGTGACCGACTGGCACCAACGCAAGCCGCCTTTACCTGCGCCATGAGTCTTGTTGACCTGTCACCTGTCACCTGTCACCTGTCACGGTCATGAACTACGAGCCGGTCATCGGTCTTGAGGTCCACGTGCAGTTGGCCACACAGACCAAGATCTTCTGTGGGTGCCCAACGCGCTTCGGGGCCTTGCCGAACAGCCAGACGTGCCCTGTCTGCCTGGGGTTGCCGGGGGTGAGATACCTGCGGCAGGCTACTCCCGAGCGAGGCGGATGGCAAACGTGACCCCTCGGGCGTCTTGCTTTGGGTCAATCTGGGGAGCACAAAGCAAAAACCCCGAGTGGGAGGCACTCGGGGTTCGTGTCTGCGTGAGCAGTGGCGGAGAGGGTGGTATTCGAACCCACGGTACGTTATTCACGTACGCCTGATTTCGAGTCAGGTACATTCGACCACTCTGCCACCTCTCCGCAAGGACTGCATTCTACCAGTTCAGGGAGGATAGTTGAACCATGAAACATGGACAAAGTTGCCAAAGAAGCTCAAACTTTTAAATATGCGCCTGTTTATTCCGCTGATCCTTGTGCTGGGAATGGGGTCGTGCCACGTTCCAGACCCCCCCCTCCCTCCGGTGCAGGAAAACCACGAACTGGTGGTCCTGACCCGCAACAGCCCCACCACCTATTACGAGGATGCTCATGGCAATTATGCCGGGCTGGAATACGACCTGGCCAACCTGTTCGCCAAAGAAATCGGTGTCAACGTCCGGTTCGTCGTCGCCCCCGAGTTCAGCAGAATCATCCCCACCCTGACCAGGAAGCAAGCACATCTGGTTGCCGCAGGACTGACTATCACCCCGGAACGGGAAAAAATCGTCCGCTTCGGCCCCGCCTATCAAACCGTTCAGCAGCAAATCGTATACAACAGTCTCACCTTGAAGCCCGACGACATTGAGGATCTGATCGGAAAAAGAATCAATGTCATCGCCGGTAGCAGCTATGTGGAAAGACTCAAGCAATCCCAGAAAAAATCCCCGAAGCTGAAGTGGCACGAAGTCACCTCCATGGAAATCGAGGAATTGCTGGAGAAAGTGGCGAATGGTGAGGCAGACTATTCTATCGCCGACTCCCATTTCGTTTCCATGACGCAGAACTTCTTTCCCGACCTGGGGGTCGCCTTCAACTTGGGCAAGCCGGAGCAATTGGCCTGGGCATTTCCGAAGGACGGCGACCCCGATCTGTTAGCCAAGGCCCAGAAGTTCTTTGACCGCATCCAGCAAGACGGCACGCTGCGGCGCCTGCTCGATCGCTACTACGGCCACATCGAGCGGCTGAACCGCATGGACGTGGTCGCCTTCCTGGAAAAAATGAATTCGACCCTGCCGAGCTACCGGAAACTGTTCCAGCAGGCGCAGGAAATCACCGATATCGATTGGCGGCTGATTGCCGCCCTGGGCTATCAGGAATCCCACTGGGATCCCCTGGCCACCTCACCGACCGGAGTGCGCGGCCTGATGATGCTGACCTCGGACACTGCCGACCAACTGGGAGTCAACGACCGGCTCAATCCGAACGAAAATATTCCGGCGGGCGCCCGCTACCTTCTCAACCTGAAGGATGCGCTGCCGACGCGCATTCCCGAGCCCGACAAGACCTGGATAGCCCTGGCCGCCTACAACACGGGGATGGGCCACCTGGAAGACGCGCGCGTTCTGGCACAGAAGCTGAAGCTGAACCCGGACTCATGGGCCGATTTGAAAAAAGCCCTGCCACTACTGAGCAAGACCGCCTACTACACCTCTCTCAAACACGGCTATGCGCGCGGCGGCGAAGCAGTGATTTTCGTGGAAAATATCCGAAACTATTACAACATCACGATGAAATTCGAACCCGCCTACAAATCCCCGTATCCCGCACTGGCGCTGACTGACACAAAGGGGGAACTCAGGCCTGTAGCGTCTCCAGCCCGCCCAGACAAGGATGCGAAGCTGAAGGCACGGTAAGCGTTCTGCTAGTTCTCCAGGATCGTGGTGCCGTGCCCACACCAACGCTGCCCGGCGTCGATGCGTAGCGTTGGTGTGGGCACGGCACCCGTTTGACCTGTCGAGTTTGTGATGGGTGTCCCCATTTGATTCCAGCTCACAACAGACTTTGCATTTCATTGTTTTTCAATACGTTATGACCACCTGAGTCGTTACCTCGCCATGCCGGTTAGGATGGTCTTTCTTACATTCCTCAACAGCCCATTTGGCATTTAACATCCTGAACACGGCTGTTACAAGTGTGGCTGCCAGAATTACTATCAGACCTACCGGAACCCATTGCGTAAGCAGCATCGATTCATAAGCCAGGAAATAGAGGAGCAGCAAGCCAAGGCCAATGCTCATGTTGATCGACAGGAAGAAGTTGCCTATGATTCTTGTCGCATTTTCGTCAAGCTTTCCGGCGGCTGCGAGTGCAAAGCGCTCACAGAACAGGGCATGGAAGTTTGGCCACTTCTTTTGCATAGTCTTCGCCAGCAAGGCCAGAGCAGCCTCGATCACTATCGCGACAGCCTGTTGCAGCAAGGCAACGGCAACGATGATGCTGGTTGTTACGAGTGCAGAACTATCAATCTGGCTCAATGCATCAACTGCCAGGCGCCTGCTGGGTTCAAGAATGAGGATGAGCCGCCATGCCCCATAGGTGAACAGTCCCGGCATGACCAGCGTCAGCAAGAGCCAAAGATTCTTGGCTACCGATTCAAGCATGTCTTATCCCCATTTCAAATCCTGGCATCTGAATTCACCAGCCCGGCGCGAAGCGCCGCGCAGCCGAAAAGCTACCTCACAACCTCTTTCAACTGCTCCAGGATCGCCGGATTCTCCAGGGTGGAAATATCCTGGGTGATCTCCTCGCCCTTGGCCAGCGTCCGCAGCAACCGGCGCATGATCTTGCCGGAGCGGGTCTTGGGCAGGTTGTCGCCGAAGCGGATTTCGTCGGGCTTGGCGATCGGGCCGATTTCCTTGCCCACCCAGTCGCGCAGCTCGGCGACGATCTTCTTCGCAGCCTCGCCTTCGGGGCGCGCGCCTTTCAACACCACGTAGGCCACTACCGCTTCGCCCTTGATGTCGTGCGGCTTGCCGACCACGGCGGCTTCGGCTACCAGCGGGTTGGCAACCAGGGCGGATTCGATTTCCATCGTGCCGAGGCGGTGGCCGGACACGTTGAGCACGTCGTCGATCCGGCCCATGATCCAGAAGTAGCCGTCCAGGTCGCAGTGGGCGCCGTCGCCGGCGAGGTAATACTTGCCGCCCATTTCTTCCGGGTAGTAGCTCTTCCTGTAGCGCTCCGGGTCGCCGTAGATGGTGCGGATCATCGCGGGCCAGGGGCGCTTGATGACGAGGAAGCCGCCCTTGCCCTTCTCGACGTCGTGACCGGCTTCATCGACGATCGCGGCCATGATGCCGGGCAGGGGCATGGTGCAGGAACCGGGCTTGAGGCCGTGCACGCCGGGCAGCGGGGTGATCATGTGGCCGCCGGTCTCGGTCTGCCACCAAGTATCGACAACCGGGCAGCGGGCCTGGCCGACGGTGTTGTAATACCACATCCATGCCTCGGGGTTGATCGGCTCGCCCACGGTGCCGAGCAGGCGCAGGGAGGAGAGGTCATATTGCCTGGGCAGGTCGGCGCCGAGCTTGATCAGGGAGCGGATCGCGGTCGGCGCGGTGTAGAAGGTGGTGACCTTGTGGTCCTGGATCATTTTCCAGAAGCGGCCGGCGTCGGGGTAGGTCGGCACGCCCTCGAACATCAGTTGGGTGGCGCCGATCGCCAGCGGGCCGTAAGTGACGTAGGTATGCCCGGTGACCCAGCCGACGTCGGCGGTGCACCAGAATACGTCGCTGTCCTTGTAATCGAAAGTCCAGCGCATGGTAATGATGGCATGGAGCAGGAAACCGGCGGAGGAATGCTGCACGCCCTTGGGCTTGCCGGTGGAGCCGGAGGTGTAGAGGATGAACAGCGGATGCTCGGCGTTGACCCATTCCGGCTCGCAGGTGTCGGCCTGGCCCTGGACCGCGTCGTGCCACCACACGTCGCGCTGTGCATCCCACGCTGTTTCGCCAGCGGTGCGCTGGTAAACCACCACCTTTTTCACGGTGTCGTGGCCGCCCATGGCAAGCGCCTCGTCCACTGCGGGCTTCAAGGGCATTGCCTTGCCGCCGCGGAACTGGCCGTCGGCAGTGATGATCAGGCTGGCGGTCGCGTCGGTGATGCGCTCGTGCAGGCTCTTGGCGGAGAAGCCGCCGAACACCACCGAGTGGATCGCGCCGATGCGGGCGCAGGCCTGCAT
>CAMTYG010000059.1:0-9613 GCA_947085875.1 uncultured Sulfuricella sp. | reverse complement strand
TTTTACAAAGGGGGAAGAAGGTTGGTGCATCCAATTCCGTTTTTACAAAGGGGGAAGAAGGTTGGTGCATCCAATTCCGTTTTTACAAAGGGGGAAGAAGGTTGGTGCATCCAATTCCGTTCCCCCCTTTGAAAAAGGGGGGCAGGGGGGATTTGGGTTTGTTGGGTTACGGCGCAAAAAGCCGCGCCTAACCCAACCTACATTCTGAAGGCATGGCGCTAATCCCTTGATAACAGGAACAGAGGGGCATAGAGGATGCCTTGGATCACGGCGCACATGCCGTAAAGTATGGCCGTCGCGGCGGCAGTCTCGCCGGATACGCCGGCGAAGCCGAATACCAGCACCGCGGCGAATTCGCGCGTGCCCCATCCGCCGATGCCGACCGGCAGGGCGGCGATGATGAATACCGGTGCGCAGAGTGCCAGCACCAGCCAGTACGAGATATCCAGTCCGACAGAAATCCCGCCGAGCCAGAACGCCAGGGACGAAAAGAATTGCACGACCACGGATTGCAGCGCCGGACCGGCCAGGTTGCCGCGAAACAAGGCAAGCTGCCGGGTCAGGTTGTTCCATGATCGAACCAGTCCGGCCAGCTTGCTTTGTCCCTTGGGCTCAAAGCGCGGCAGCGGCAGAAAGGGCAGCAGAATTAGGCCGCCGAGCAGGGTGGCGTAAATGGTCAGTTTTTGCGCCAGGGCAGGGTCGTGTGTCAGGGAGTTCGTGCCGCTCCATAATGCTGCCGCGATGGCAGAGACCAGGCACAGCACCCAGAGGCCGCTGAAGCGGTCGAGCACCACGCTGAGCGTGGATGGTCCGAGCGGATTGCCCAGCCGGTGCAACTGGTAGGCGCGCAGCATATCGCCGCTCAGGGTCGCGCCGGGCAATAAATTGTTGATCGTCACCCCGCGCCCATAGATGGCGATCAGCGGCAACGCCGGCGCGGTAAGGCTGAAAAGGCGGGCGATGTGCGCCCAGCGCAGGGCGGAGGCGATGTTGGCCAGAATGGCGGCGGCTACCGCCATGGCGAACCAGCGCAATTCCACGTTGCTCAGGGTCTTGGCCAGCTTGGCCGGGTTGGCGTACCAGATGACGGCCGCGAGCAGGCAGCTCGCGGCAATGAAACGCAGGATCTTGATGCCGGTTTTGCTCAAGAATGCGGCTCTGGAGCGGCTTTGGCAGGCGGGCTCATGTTCCCGCGCCGGCGCGGGGCGAGTCGCAACAGGTATTGCGCCCGGCCGGCGGGTTCGTGGTAGATGCGAATCAGGATCTCGCCCAGCAGACCCATGGCGATCAGTTGCACGCCCATCAGGGTCAGCATCACGCCGAGCAGAAGGAGAGGGCGACCGCCGATGTTTTCGCCGAAAAACAGTTTTTCGGCAACGAGAACACCCAGCGCCAACAGGCCGGGCAGGAGCAGGGTAACGCCGGCTCCGCCGAAGGCGTGCATCGGCCGGTGCAAAAAGCGCAGCAGAAACTTCACCCAGAGCAGGTCGAGGACCACGCGCAGAGTGCGGTCGATGCCGTACTTGGATTTGCCGTGCATGCGGGCGTGATGGGAAACCGGCACTTCGATGACTTTGGCGCCGAACTGTGCGGCGAGGGCCGGAATGAAACGGTGCAGTTCGCCATAGATCTTCACGTCGCGGATGCTTTCGCTGCGGTAAACCTTGAGCGAGCAGCCGTAATCGTGCAGGTGGACGCCGGTCATGCGCGAAATCAGGCCATTGGCGATCATCGAGGGCAGCTTGCGGTTGATGTACCGGTCCTGGCGGAATTTGCGCCAGCCGGAAATGATGTCGATTTCCGGCCTCTGATCGAGCATGTCCAGCAGGCCGGGAATGTCGGCCGGGTCGTTCTGCAAGTCGCCGTCGAGGGTGACGACCACGGCGCCGGCGGCCGCGTCGAAGCCGGCCTGCATCGCCGCCGACTGGCCGTAGTTGCGAATCAGGTAAAGCGGGTGCAGCCAGGGGCGGGTGGTGGCGAACTGCTCCAGCAGCGTGGCGGAAGTATCGGACGAGCAATCGTCGATGCAGATCAGTTCCCAGGAGCGGCCGGTGGGTTCCATCGCCTCATGGACCCGGCGCAACAGTTCGCTGAGATTCTCTTCCTCGTTGTAAATCGGAACAACAATGGAAACATCGATAGGGGCAGATGTGTTTTCAGTCATGATTAGGTGTGACGTGTGGACTGCTGAAGGTGAGAGATTGTACAGGGAGGGAGGCTGTGAAATCCAGCAAAGTAGGGTGGGCACGTTTTTGTGCCCACGCGGTCTGCGAAGTTTAATCCGCGTGGGCACAAAAGCGTGCCCACCCTACAGGATTATTGGTGTTTTGAGAGAATCCGAATGAGAAGAGCAAGATTAGCGCCGCGCCACCTTGAGAAGTACGATCACCGCGCCGCTGCCGCCATCCACTGGCCGTGCCTGGCAGAAAGCCAGAACCTCATCGCGTTGCATGAGCCAGCTGGCCGCTTTCAGCTTTAATACCGGCTCGCGGTTTCTGGAGCTTAGCCCCTTTCCGTGAATGACCCGCACGCAACGCAGGCCGAGCTGTTTGCATTCGTCGAGAAATTCGATCAAGCAGGCGCGGGCTTCGTCGCTGGTCATGCCGTGGAGGTCAAGTTCTGCCTGGATTGCCCAGTAACTGCGGCGCAGCCTCTTCATGGTCAGAGGCGCCACGCCGGGGCGCATGAAGAAGAATTCCTCTTCAGTTTCTATGAGTTCCTGGGGGATGTGGTCGCTTAAGCTATCAGCCGGTAACGGGTTTGCGTCAGCCCGTGTTTGCCGGGTAACCGGCCAGGGCAGGTCGGGAGGGAATACAGTCTTGCCGTTGTCCGGCAAGGGTCGGGTGTCGCCGATGCTGGTGCGGAAGAGGGTGGATTCGTCAACGGACAAGGATGGCGGCGTTGTCTTGTCGCCATCCTTGTGATCTTTGCGTTTTTTGGTCACTTGCCCAGGTTGTCGAGAAAACGCTCCGCGTCGAGTGCGGCCTGGCAACCCGTTCCGGCGCTGGTGACGGCCTGGCGGTAGATGTGATCCTGCACGTCGCCGGCGGCGTAAACGCCCTTGATGCTGGTCTGGGTGGCATTGCCTTTGCGACCGCCACGGGTAACGATGTAACCGCCCTCCAGCTTCAGTTGTTCCTGGAACAGCTCGGTGTTGGGCTTGTGGCCGATGGCGATGAAAATGCCCTGCAACGGGATATCCCTGGTGCCGCCGTCCTTCACATTCTTGATGCGCATGCCGGTAACGCCGGTCTTGTCGCCCAGCACTTCATCCAGTTCGCAGAATGCTTCGAGGCTGATGTTGCCGTTCTTGATCCTGTCGTGCAGCTTGTCAACCATGATCTTTTCCGCCTTGAAGGTGTCGCGGCGGTGCACCAGTGTGACATGCCTGGCGATGTGGGACAGGTACAAAGCCTCTTCGATGGCGGAATTGCCGCCGCCGATCACGGCGACGTCCTGGTTCTTGTAGAAGAAACCGTCGCAGGTCGCGCAGCCGGACACCCCCCTGCCCATGAACGCTTCTTCGGAGGGCAGGCCGAGGTACTTGGCGGAGGCGCCGGTGGCGATAATCAGCGCGTCGCAGGTGTAGGTGCCGGAGTCGCCAATCAGGGTGAAGGGTTTCTTGGTGAGCTTGGCGGTGTGGATTTGATCGAAAATGATTTCGGTATTGAAGCGCTCGGCATGTTTCTGAAAGCGCGCCATCAGTTCAGGGCCCTGTACGCCCATCACGTCGGCGGGCCAATTGTCCACTTCGGTGGTGGTGGTGAGCTGGCCGCCTTGCTGCATGCCGGTGATCAGCACGGGATTGAGGTTGGCGCGGGCGGCGTAAATGGCGGCGGTGTAGCCGGCTGGGCCGGAGCCTAGAATAAGTAGTTTGCTATGTTTCACGGGCATCTTGAGCGTCCTCCATAAAAAAGCAAGGGTATATCAAAGGGCGATTTATTGCCACTTTGATGAGTGGAAATCGATATAATTGCTATTGAATATTTGGGCAAATCCGCTTAGCCAAATCTTGGGCACATTTAAAGCATGGGGCTTGCCCGCCGCCGGAGTCATTTCACGTCGTTGATTGGGAACCCCTGACTACACGCCAAGGGGTTTGTTATGTCCTTATTTTATTAATGGAAATAACTGGATGGAACAACATAGATGTTAGGCGTGTTCTTGAAATGGGTGTTTGGTCAGCGGGATTCACTGCACCATTCATCCAGCGCCATGCAGGCTCGGAAAGCATCTCTCGCGAGCCAGAACGAGAGCAAGCTCGATGGCTTTGCACCGCTGAGGGAAGCCGGCCATTCCGCTGTATTCGGAGGCAATCTCGACCCATCTTCACCCGCTGTCTCATCGGTTGCATCCTCTACGGAAAAGGGCGCGGCCCCGGTCGACACGGCGCAGTCGTTTATTTGCCGCGAGCCCATGCTGGACAGCAACGGGCGCATGGCCGGCTATGAATTCATGCTGCGCAAATCTCCCAGGAACAAGGTTCGCCATGAAACCCGTTCGGTTTTGCGCCTGCATGACGAGGTTTTGCTCCGCAATGTGATTCACATGAATATTGGCCGATTACTGGGAAGCCGGTTGGCCTTTATCGGCATTTCCCCGGCTTCCCTCGGTTGCTTTTTGCTTGAATCCCTGCCGAAAAAAGGCGTGGTGCTGGTTATCCGCTCCGCGTCGGAATTGATCGAGCAGCCTGATGAGACTTTGGCGCGCCTGAAAGCACTCAAGGAAGAAGGTATCCTGATCGCGCTGGAGGATTTTTCGGATGCGCCGGAGATGAGCCGGTTTTTTCAGGCCGCCGATTTGGCGATCATCGACGTTTCAACTGAAGACTCGCACAAGCTGAGTTATAGGGTGGATTCTCTGCATAGCCAGAATCCAGAGATTAAATTGATCGCAAAAAACGTCGAATCCACGGATGCCTATGAAGCCTGCCGAAAATTGCGTTTCGATTATTTCCAGGGACCTTTCCTGACGCGGTTGGAGGAACTGGATCAGCCCAGGGTCAGCGCCAATCGCATCCGTCTGTTCGACCTGCTGAACCTGATTCAGAAAGATGCCGATATCACCGAACTGGTTAAGGTATTCAAGCTTGATCCGATGCTGACCTATAAATTTTTGCGTTACATCAATTCTGCGGGTGGCGGGTTGGTGACGAAAGTGGCCACCATCGAACAAGCCATTGCCGTGTTGGGCCAGAAAAAGCTCTATCGCTGGCTGACCTTGCTTTTGTACAGCGGTGGAACAGTCCATCCGCAGGATGGGGCGCTGATGGAAAATGCGATGGTTCGCGGGCGAATGGCGGAAACGCTGGGGCGGGGAGTGTTCCCGCCTGACGAGCTGGACAATCTGTTTATCGTCGGTTTCTTTTCGCTATTGGATGTCCTGCTCAGGATGCCGATGGGGCAGGCGCTGGCGCATCTCAATCTGTCGGAGGAATTGATTCAAGCCCTGGTGCACGAGGAGGGAAAGTACGCGCCCTATCTTGGGCTAGCCATTGCCTGCGAGAAATTCAACCCTGGAAGAATTGCCAAGCTTGCAGCTGAATGCGGACTGGATGTGCAGAAAGTGAATCTCGCCCATATCGAAGCCATGCTGTGGGCGCAGGAAGTCGAGCAATAAACTTCTTTTATCCCAAGCATGCATTATTGTATTGGTAGGGTCATTCCTGAAAATGGTAGAATTCCTTAGGCTAAACTAGGGTTTTTGCTTATTTGTATCATTAACAATTGTTGAGGTCATGGTGTCCAGTCCAATAAAAAATTTGAGCATTTCCTCGAAAGTTGCGTTGTTGCTCCTGATTCCCCTCCTCAGCGTTATCTTCTACACAGTGAAAAATGCGAAGGATAACTATCAGGAATGGCGCAGCTCATCCACGACAGAATCGCTGATGGAAGTGGCCATCGACCTCGGCAACCTGACGCATCGCCTGCAAATCGAGCGGGGGGCGACAGTGGGTTTCATGCAATCAAAGGGAGAACGGTTTGCCAATGATTTGCCCGGATACCGGACTGAAACCGACAAGAGGCTGGTGGAACTGAAAGGCCAATATGCCCGGCTCAATAATGCAACAGACCTGCCTCCGGCCATCAAGAGTGTGCTCGATACGACTCTGGCCGCCCTGGACAAACTGGGGGGCACCCGTGCTGCGGCATCCCAGCTGAGCGTTCCGGCTGCGGAAGTTGCCGGCTACTACACCCAGACCATTACCGCCATCCTTGGGACGATCCCCGCTATTTCCGAACAAAATGGCGATATCGATGTCGCCAAGCGCATGTCGGCCCACCTGGCCCTGCTTCATGCCAAGGAACGTAACGGTCTGGAGCGCGCGCTGTTGGCGGGAGTATTTGCTGCCAACAAGATTGAGCCCGCGCAGTACCGTGCCTTACTGAGCCATATTGCTGCTCAGCAGGCTTATCTTGTCAGTTTCGACAGCTATGCCTCCAAAGAGGCGCGTGAATTGTATAAGCAGAAAATGGCCGGTGACTTTGTTAACGAAGTTGAAGCCATGCGAAAAGTGGTGGTGGAAAAAGTGGCCGAGGGGCAATTCGAAATTGAACCGAGTAAATGGTTTGGCGTCATGACCGCAAAAATCAATGCCCTGCATGAGGTCGAAGCGTATTTTGCCAACCAGATCAAGGCGCTGGCCGCCGAGCGCGCCCGCAAGGCCCGAACCGCATTGACTCTGCATACCGGTATTGATATTGCATTGCTGCTGGCGATGATGGGAATGGGCTACTCGATAGCGCTCGGCATCTCGCGCCCGATCAATTCACTGAAGGCCGGCATTGTGCAGATTCAGAACGACAACGACCTTACCCGCAGGTTGGAGATCAGTGGCAAGGACGAAGTTGGGCAGGTAGCGGAGGCGTTTAATCATCTCGTCGGCAGCCTGCAGAGCATCATTCATAAAGTGAATGCAAACGCGGTAGAAGTACGGCACCTTTCCGAGAAACTCGCCGCCACCTCGGCACAGGTGGCGGGCAGTTCAGCGCAGCAGAGCGAGTCTGCTTCTTCCATGGCGTCCGCGGTTGAGGAAATGACCGTGAGCATCGCTCAGGTCGCCGAACATGCACGGGAGGCGCAGAACATTTCCCAATCGAGCAGCGAGCTTTCGACCCGTGGTAGCGATGTAATCCTGAAAGTTGTAGAAGACATGCGCGGCATCGCCGAGACGGTTCACGAATCCTCGGTGATTATCGAGGGGCTGGGTCAGCAGTCTGACCAAATCTATTCGATTGTCCAGGTGATCAAGGAAATTGCCGATCAGACCAATCTGCTGGCCTTGAATGCCGCTATCGAGGCGGCGCGTGCCGGTGAGCAGGGGCGCGGTTTCGCCGTGGTGGCGGACGAGGTGAGAAAGCTGGCGGAGCGCACCACGCGTTCTACCGAGGAAATCGCCACCATGATCCAGAAGATCCAGAGCGGCACCAGGCAGGCGGTAGCCAGCATGGCGGTGGGAGTGGGCCGGGTTAGCCAGGGCGTATCTCTGGCCGGCCAGGCAGGGGACGCCATTCGCCAAATTCAGTCGGGAGCACAGCGGGTCGGGGTGGCTATCACCGATATTTCTTCGGCTTTCAAGGAGCAAAGCATCGCCAGCAGTGAAATTGCACGCCATGTGGAACAGGTGGCGCAAATGTCGGATGAAAACTATACGGCAACTCAAGATAATGCAAAATCAGCCCTGCATTTGGAGGATTTGGCAAAGAGCCTGCAAGGTGCCGTAGAAAAATTTAGAGTCTGAATTAACGCAGCTCCTTCACAAAACTTCCCTATCAATCAAACGGGGTTCTCAGGGATGCGCCAGGCCAGGGAAGGCAATCGGGCGCCTATTTTATCCGCCCTTGACTGCGGCACCCCCGAAGTCCATATCATGGCGGTTCTCGGCATACCCCCTGTGTCAGAATAGTTGCCGTCTCCGGTCAACGATGCGCGCTGCAAGGAGTGTTCGCTGAAGGAAATCTGCCAGCCCGAAGCGCTGGCGGAACAGCGCAGGTTGAAGTGTTTGCGCGAGGAGTTGTTCACTGAGGAGAAATAAGGTAACCCGTGGCAGCGGATGGAATTCGAGGTCTATCTGGATATTTGACCTTACGGTAAATAGGACGATGTAATACACTGTCAACTTCCATTCCTTGCCACAAAGGCAATACCCCATGGATCGCCTGCGGCGCATCTACCAGTTGCACCAAATCCTCAAGGCGCACCGTCATCCCGTGGCGCTCTGCGCCATCCAGGAAAAGCTGGAATGCTCCCGCGCCTCCGTCAACCGAATCATCCGGGAAATGCGGTTGTTCTTCGATGCCCCAATCGAATACGATCGGCAAGGCAACGGCTATCACTACGCCCACCACTCCTTCGAATTGCCCGGCCTGTGGTTCAATGGCCGGGAACTCCATGCCCTGTTGAGCGCGCAGCAATTGCTGAGCAGCGTACAGCCCGGACTGCTCGACAACATGCTGGCGCCGTTACGCGACAAGATAGGCAAGATTCTTGCCCTGGAACACCTCGGCCAACCCGAGATTTCGCAGCGCGTCCGCATCCTGCGCCTCGCCGGACGAACGACCGCCGAAGGAAATTTCCAAACCGTGGCCGACGCCGTGCTGCGCCGCAAGCGTCTTGCCATCCGCTATTTCGGCCGTGGCAGCAACACCGAAACCCGCCGCGAAATCTCCCCCCAACGACTCATCCACTACCGCGACAACTGGTATCTCGACGCCTGGTGCCACCAGCGCAACGCCCTGCGCAGCTTCGCCGTCGAAAACATCAAGACGGCCCAACTCCTCGACCAGCCCTCCGCCGAGCTTGCCGATGCCGAACTTGACGCCTATTTCGCCGCCAGCTACGGCATCTTCGCCGGCGCACCGCAAAATACCGCCATCCTCCGTTTCACCCCGGAACGCGCACGCTGGGTGGCCGATGAACTGTGGCATCCCGAGCAGCAGGGGAAGCTTCTGGATGATGGCTGCTACGAATTGCAGATTCCCTATTCCGATCCGCGCGAGCTGGTGATGGACATCCTCAAATATGGGCCGGACGTGGAAGTAATTGGGCCGGAGGAGTTGCGGGAGGAAGTGGTGGCGCGGCTGCAAAGCGCGCTGGGGCGGTATGGCGGCAGTAATTCTGAGGAAACGTACTAACATGTGACTATGGTTATGTGACCATGGATAGGAGAGAACAAATGGAAATTTCAGCGGGTGAATTCAAGGCCAAGTGCCTGAAGCTGATGGATGAAGTCGCATGCACCCACGAGCCGGTGATCATCACCAAACGTGGCAGGCCAGTCGCTAAAATGGTGCCGGTGGACAATGAGAAAAAAACTGAATTGTTCGGCTACATGAAAGGCACTGCGACCATTCGCGGCGATATTACCGGCCCGATTGAAGTGGCGTGGGAAGCGGTGGGCGACGCGGCGAGTCACGAAAAATGACAGCGCCAAAACTCTTGCTGCTCGATTACAGCAGGGCCGGCTATTTGAAGATTTTAGATATAGCGAATCAGAGGGGAGCATGAAAATGGATGACCTGGATATCTCCGGAGACGAACTCTCCAATCTCGACCTGCCCGGCATGATCAACCTGATGATCCGCGACGAGGACCGCGTACCTCGCAACGTGAT
>CAMTYG010000058.1:0-9465 GCA_947085875.1 uncultured Sulfuricella sp. | reverse complement strand
TCCGCCCGGCAATGAATCAAATAATTGACGCTGGTATCCGACCCGAGCGAATAGGTCTTGCCGAAGGGGTCGTAGCTCATGCCGGTGATGCCGGCGACGCCGAGGCCGACGGCGCGGCAGTAGCCGCCCAGTTCCGACGGCTTGATGAACTTGGAGTAGTCGTGGGTGCCTCTGGGCAGCAGATTGAGCACATACTCGGCGCCGATCACCGCGAACAAATAGGATTTCGGGTTGCGGTTGAGGGTGGAAAAAAACACGTGGCCGCCCGGCTTGACCAGCTCCGCGCACGCCCGCACCACGCTGGCCGGATCGGGCACGTGCTCGAGCATTTCCATGCAGGTGACGATGTCGTACCGGTGCGGTTGTTCCTTCGCCAGTTCTTCCGCCGCGATCAGACGGTAGTCCACTTTCTGGCCGCTTTCCAGCAGGTGCAGCTTGGCGACCTTGATGGCTTTCTCGCCGAGGTCGATGCCGGTGACTTGGGCGCCGCGCGCCGCCATGCTCTCGGCCAGGATGCCGCCGCCGCAGCCGACGTCGAGCACGGCCTTGCCGGCCAGGCCGGCGGCCTGGTCGACGTAGTCGAGGCGCAGCGGGTTGATGTCGTGCAGCGGTTTGAATTCGCTGTTGGGGTCCCACCAGCGGTGGGCGAGCTGAGCGAATTTATCCAGTTCCTGTTGATCGGCGTTCAAATTTTGTTCGTTCATTTTTTGTTCCGGCTAACCCCCGCAATAATAGCTTTTTGCTCCCGCCAACCTTAAAAGCTGGCCTTCGCTGAAACCTTATCCTGGGTGCTGATTTTTTCGTGCCAGAAGGCGATTCTGGCGTTGAGTTCGCGTGTGTCGATGGTGGTGAGTCGTCGCTCGTCCAGTACCAGCCTGCCATTCACCCAGACATGGCTGACGTTTTCCCGGCCGGCAGCATACACCAGATGCGAAGCGACATCATAACATGGCTGGGTTTCCAGGGCGGACAAGTCCACCGCCGTGATATCCGCCGCCTTGCCGATTGCCAGCGAGCCGGTCAGGCGGTCGATCCCCAGCGCCTTGGCAGCATGAATGGTGGCCATGGCGAGCGCCCGGTGGGCGGGCAGGGCGGCGGCGTTGCGGCTCTGGCCCTTGGCGAGCAGGGCGGCGAGGCGCATTTCCGTGAACATGTCGAGCCGGTTGTTGCTCGCCGCGCCATCGGTGCCCAGGCCGACGTTGATGCCATGTTCGAGCTTTTCCATAACCGGGGCGATCCCGCTGGCGAGTTTGAGGTTGGAACTCGGGCAGTGGGCCACGTGGCAACCGTGTTCGGCGAGCAGGCGTATTTCCTGGGCGCTGATCTGCACCAGGTGTGCCGCGATCAGGTTGGGGCCGAGCAGGCCGAGGCGGTGCAACCGCTCCAGCGGCCTCATCTGGTATTGTTTGAGGCTGGCTTCGACCTCGTCGTGGGTTTCGTGCAGGTGGATGTGGATCGGCAGGTCGAGTTGCTCGGCGTAGGTCAATACCTTGGCGAAGGTCTTGTCGCTCACCGTGTAGGGCGCATGGGGGGCGAGCGTGAAGGAGAGCAGCGGCTCGCCGTGAAATTCGTCGCGCACCGCCAGTCCCTTGCTCAGGTAGTCGTCGGCATCGGCGGCGTAGGCGGTGGGGAAATCGAGCACGATCATGCCGATGGCGGCGCGCATTCCGGCGCTGAGCACCGCTTGCGCGGTCGCAGCGGGGAAGAAATACATGTCATTGAAGCAGGTGACGCCGCCCCTGAGCATTTCCGCACAGGCCAGCAGCGTGCCGTCGCGCACGAATTCCGGCGACACGAATTTAACCTCGGCCGGCCAGATGTGGTGGTTGAGCCAGTCCATCAGCGGCAGGTCGTCCGCCAAGCCGCGCAGCAGCGACATGGCGGCGTGGGTGTGGAGGTTGATCAGGCCCGGGATCAGGACATGGTCGTCAAGCCGGAAATGCTGTTTGGCGCTGTATTTTGCATGAGCCTCCCCAGTCGGCAGGATGTCGCGGATCACGCCGTCGGCAATGGCGATGGAGTGCCGGGACAGGGTTTGCCGGTCCGGTTCGATGGGGATGACCCAGCGCGCATCGATCAGGGTGTCAACCAGGGTGTTTTCGGTTTGCATCGCGGAAATTTAGCCGATAAAAAAGCCCCGCACAAGGCGGGGCCGATATTTTTCCGTGAATTGGAAATTATTTCTTGGTCGGAACCTGAATTTCCGGCTCGACGGTGACGCGGCGATCGGGCTGCAGGCACTCGACCAGCTTCTTGGTTTTTGTCTTGCCCTTGCACTTGTTGACGGTGTCGGCGTCCGGGTTCGGCTCGGATTCGCCTTTGCCTACAGCCTTGATGCGGTCGGCGGCAACGCCCTGGCTGGCCAGGTAGGTCTTGACGGCGGCAGCGCGGCGCTCGGAAAGCTTCTGGTTGTATTTATCGGTGCCGATGCGGTCAGCATGGCCGGTTACCAGCAGCAGTTCCACTTCGGGGTGGGCTTTCATGCTTGCTACCACTTTGTCGTCCAGTTCCTTCTTGCCTTCCGGACGGACCACGGCCTTGTCGAAATCAAATAGGGTTTCAGCCTTGAATGTCACTTTTACAGCCGGTGCTGCAGGGCCTGCCACGGGTGCTACGGGTGCAACCGGTGCAGCGGCTTTCGGCGCCTCCTTTTTCGGCTCTTCCTTCTTCACCAGATCAGGGTCGCATTCGGCGGTTGCCATGGCCGGAGTCCAGTAGCCTGTACGCCAGCACTGGTTGTGGTTGTTCTTGACCGCGCTGCCGCGGGTGTCGATCAGGTAGCCGACATTGGGGACGTCGTGCGCGAAAGCAGCGCTGACGGCGGAAATGCCCGTGGCGAGCGTGATGCTTAAAACGAGTTGTTTAACCAGCGAGATTTTCATTATTTGGTTCTCCTAATAAAGTTTGGCGCTATTTGTTTGGGTTTGTTTTTATCGGGGTCAGATGTTTAACCGGTTGATGTTCCTAATCATACACCATAGATACGGAACTGCCAAAGATCCGGAACTGCCAAAACGAAGGTTGCCCTGCGGATTGGCCTGGGATGCGCCGGTATGCTAAAATCGCGAACATTTTGTTTTCGTATATCAACAAGCAAGTTCACAAGAAACTGAGCATCCATGGAACAATTCGCCAAAGAAACGCTTCCGGTCAGCCTCGAAGAAGAAATGCGCCGTTCTTACCTCGACTACGCCATGAGCGTGATCGTGGGACGGGCTCTGCCCGATGTTCGCGACGGTCTCAAGCCGGTGCACCGGCGCGCGCTGTTCGCCATGCACGAGCTGTCCAACGACTGGAACAAGGCCTACAAGAAGTCGGCGCGTATCGTCGGCGACGTGATCGGTAAATATCACCCCCACGGCGACACTGCGGTGTACGACACCATCGTGCGCATGGCGCAGGATTTCAGCCTGCGCTACCCGCTGGTGGACGGCCAGGGCAACTTCGGCTCGGTCGACGGCGACAACGCCGCCGCGATGCGTTATACCGAGATCCGCATGGCGCGGATCGCCCACGAACTGCTCGCCGATCTGGACAAGGAAACGGTGGATTTCGGCCCGAACTACGATGGTTCCGAGCACGAGCCGCTGGTTCTGCCGTCGAAGATTCCCAACCTGCTGATCAACGGCAGCTCGGGGATCGCGGTGGGCATGGCGACCAACATCCCGCCGCACAACCTGAATGAAATCGTGGATGCTTGTCTGTTGTTGCTGGAAAAGCCCGAGACCGACATCGAGGAACTGATCGAGATCGTGCCGGCGCCGGATTTCCCGACGGCGGGCATCATCTACGGCACGGTGGGGGTCAAGGAAGGCTATCGCACCGGTCGTGGCCGGGTGGTGATGCGCGCCCGCACCCATTTCGAGGATATCGACAAGGTCGGCGGGCGTCAGGCGATCATCGTCGACGAGCTGCCCTACCAGGTGAACAAGGCCAATCTGCTGATCAAGATCGGCGAGCTGGTGCGCGAGAAGAAGCTCGAAGGAATTTCCGACCTGCGCGACGAGTCGGACAAATCCGGCATGCGCATGGTGCTTGAGCTGAAGCGCGGCGAAGTGCCGGAAGTGGTGCTGAACAACCTGTACAAGCAGACTCAGATGCAGGACACCTTCGGCATGAACATGGTGGCGATTCTGGATGGCCGGCCGCGCCTGTTCAATCTGAAGCAGATGCTTGAAGCTTTCCTGCGCCATCGGCGCGAGGTGGTGACGCGGCGCACCGTGTTCGAGCTCAGGAAGGCGCGCGAACGCGGCCATATCCTGGAAGGTCTGGCGGTGGCCTTGTCCAATGTGGACGACGTGATTGCCCTGATCAAGGCGGCGCCCACGCCATCTGCCGCCAAGCTGGGGCTGATGGGGCGGGTCTGGCGCTCGCCGCTGGTGGAGGAAATGCTGGCGCGGTCTGCTGCCGATGCCTCGCGCCCTGAAGGCCTGGCGCTCGAATTCGGCTTGTCTGAACGGGGCTGCCGTCTTTCCGACGCCCAGGCGCAGGCGATCCTGGAATTGCGCCTGCAGCGTCTGACCGGCCTGGAGCAGGACAAGATCGTGTCCGAGTACAAAGAGGTGATGGAAAAGATCGCTGACCTGCTCGATATCCTGGCCAAGCCGCAACGCATCACAGAAATCATCGTTCTGGAATTGACCGCGATCAAGGCGCAGTTCGGCGACAAGCGCCGCAGCGAGATCGTCGTTCACGCCCAGGACTTGAGCATGGAAGACCTGATCACGCCGCAGGACATGGTGGTGACCCTGTCGCACAGCGGCTACATCAAATCTCAGCCGCTCGAGGATTATAGCGCCCAGAAGCGTGGCGGGCGCGGCAAGCAGGCCACGGCGATGAAGGAAGAGGATTTCATCGAGAAGCTGTTTATCGCCAACACCCATGACTATATTTTGTGCTTCTCCAACCGCGGCCAGGTCTACTGGATCAAGGTCTACGAAGTGCCGCAGGGCAGCCGGGGTTCGCGCGGCAAGCCGTTCATCAACATGCTGCAACTGGGTGAAGGCGAAAAGATCAACGCCATCCTGCCGGTCAAGGAATTCGACGAGGGCCATTTCATTTTCATGGCGACCTCCAGCGGCATCGTCAAGAAGACGCCGCTGTCCGACTTCTCCCGCCCGATGAAGCGCGGCATTATCGCCATCAATCTGGACGAGGACGACTATCTGATCGGTGTGGACATCACCGATGGCCAGCATGACGTGATGCTGTTCACCGATGGTGGCAAGGCGGTGCGCTTCGACGAAGCCGCCGTGCGGCCGACGGGCCGCGTTTCGCGCGGCGTGATGGGCGTGCGGCTGGGCAAGGGGCAGAAGGTGATTTCCCTGCTGGTGGCGGAGAACGAGACCCAGTCGGTGCTCACCGCTACCGAAAACGGCTACGGCAAGCGCACTTCGATTGCGGAATACACCCGCCATGGCCGCGGTACCCAGGGCATGATCGCGATCCAGACCTCCGAGCGCAACGGCAAGGTGGTGGCGGCGACGCTGGTGAATGCCGAAGACGAGATCATGCTGATCACCACCGGCGGTGTGCTGATCCGCACCCGCGTCAGTGAAATCCGCGAGATGGGCCGCGCCACCCAGGGCGTGACCCTGATCAATCTCGACAAGGGCGAGAAGCTGATCGGGCTGGAGCGGGTGGTGGAAGCGGAAGAAGTGGCGGAAGAATAACGACGGTTTCTGGCTTATCAAATAATTCTGAAAGGTAAATTATGGAGCGGATATACAATTTTAGCGCCGGCCCTGCCGTGCTTCCACGCGAAGTCCTGGAACAGGCGCGCGACGAGCTGGTGAACTGGCAGGGCTGCGGCATGTCGGTGATGGAAATGAGCCATCGCGGCAAGGAATTCATGGGCATTGCCGCCCAAACCGAGGCAGACCTGCGCGAATTGATGTCCATCCCGGCCAATTACAAGGTGCTGTTCCTGCAGGGCGGGGCTTCCAGCCAGTTCGCCATGGTGCCGATGAATTTGCTGCGCGGCAAAAAGAGCGCGGACTACGTGAATACCGGTGAATGGTCGAAGAAAGCCATCAAGGAAGCGAAAAAATACGGCGCCGTCAATGTCGTCGCGACGTCGGAAGATGCCAATTTCAGCTACGCGCCCACCCAGGACAAATGGAAGCTTGACGCGGATGCGGCTTACGTCCATTACACCCCCAACGAAACTATCGGTGGCGTGGAATTCAACTGGGTGCCGGAGGCCGGCAATGTGCCGCTGGTGGCGGACATGTCATCCAATATTCTGTCGCGCGTGATCGATGTCAGCAAATACGGCGTGATCTATGCGGGCGCGCAGAAGAACATTGGCCCGGCGGGCCTGACCATCGTTATCGTGCGCGAAGACCTGATCGGCGAAACCCTGCCCGGCACGCCCACCATGTTCGACTACAAGATTCACGCCGACAATGATTCCATGTACAACACGCCGCCTACTTATGCAATTTACGTTGCGGGGCTGGTGTTCAAATTGCTCAAGCGCAATGGTGGACTGGCGAAGATGGAAGAGCTGAACATCGCCAAAGCGGCCGTACTCTACGATTTCCTCGATGCCAGCAGTTTCTTCAACTGCCCGACGGCGAAATCCAACCGTTCCCGCATGAACATCCCCTTTACCCTCAAGGATGCGGCGCTGGACGATGAATTCCTGAAGCAGGCGAAGGCGCGCGGACTGGTGCAGCTCAAAGGCCATCGCTCGGTGGGCGGCATGCGCGCCTCGATCTACAACGCCATGCCGATAGACGGCGTGAATGCGCTGGTGGAGCTGATGAAGGAGTTCGAAAAAGCTCATGGCTAAAAATTATAAAATCCAGACGCTGAGCGCGATTTCCAGGCTGGGTTTGTCGCGCTTGCCCGGCAGTTACGCCGTGGGCAACGAGATTACCGAACCGGACGCGATCCTGGTGCGTTCGCAAAACATGCACGAAATGGAGATTCCGGCCAGCGTCAGGGCCATCGGCCGGGCCGGCGCGGGCACCAACAACATTCCTGTCAAGAAGATGTCGGAGCGCGGAGTGCCGGTGTTCAACGCGCCGGGCGCCAACGCCAACGCGGTCAAGGAACTGGTCATCGCCGGCATGTTGATGGCGGCGCGCAACCTGGTGCCGGCCATCGGGTTCGTGGAAGGCCTGGAGGGTGACGATGCCGCCCTGCATAAGCGGGTGGAAAGCGGCAAGAAGCATTTCGCCGGCACCGAGCTTCCCAATCGCACCCTTGGCATTATCGGCCTGGGCGCCATCGGCGGCATGGTGGCGGAAGCCGCGCTCAAGCTCGGCATGAACGTGCTGGGCTATGACCCGGACATCACCGTGGAAGCGGCGTGGCGCTTGTCCTCCCAGGTCAAGAAGGCAAAAAGTATCGAGGATGTGGTGAAAAACAGCGATTTCATCACGCTGCATGTGCCGCTGCTGGACGTGACCCGCAACATGATCAATGCCGAACGCATCAGCATGATGCGACCGGGGGCCGTGCTGCTCAATTTTTCGCGCGAAGGCATCGTGGACGATGCGGCCGTGGTGGCGGGCATTGCCGCCAGGCGGATGGGCGCGTATGTGTGCGATTTTCCCAGCAATGCGCTGAAGGGCCAGGCCGGCGTGGTGGCTCTGCCGCATCTGGGCGCGTCCACCCAGGAGGCGGAGGAAAATTGCGCCATCATGGTGGCCGAACAGGTCAGCGATTATCTGGAAAACGGCAACATTCTGAATGCCGTCAATTTCCCCAACGTTGAAATGACGAGGGAATCTCCCTACCGGATTGCGATTGCGAATTCCAACGTGCCGAACATGGTGGGCCAGATTTCCACCGCCATGGCCAGCGCCGGTCTGAATATTCACAACATGGTGAACAAGTCCAAGGGGGAGATGGCTTACACCCTGCTGGATGTGGACAGTCCCGTGCCGCCGGAGGTGATCGACAAGGTCGCTGCGATTCCCGGCGTGCTGGCGGTACGGGCTCTGCCTGCCGACCAGCCCTGAGCTGAAGAATCCAGATGTCCGACGAACTTTCACAACGCCGCGCCAGCATCGACGCGATCGACGACGAGATGCTGAAGCTCGTCAATCGTCGCGCCGAGCACGCCCAAGCTATCGGGGCCCTGAAGAATGGCGCGGTTTATCGCCCGGAACGCGAGGCGCAGGTGCTGCGCCGGATCAAGGAAAACAATCCCGGCCCACTGTCGGGTGAAACGGTGGCGCGCCTGTTTCGCGAAATCATGTCGGCCTGCCTGGCCCTGGAGAAGCCGCTGTCGGTGGCCTTCCTCGGGCCGCAGGGAACCTTCAGTCAGGCGGCGGCCATCAAGCATTTCGGTCATGCAGCGCAAACTCAGCCCAGCGCCTCGATTGACGAGGTGTTTCGCGCCGTGGAAGCCGGCAATGCGGATTACGGCGTGGTGCCGGTGGAAAATTCCACGGGTGGCGCGGTGGGCACCACCCTGGATCTGCTCCTGGCGACCCCGCTCAAAATTTGCGGTGAGGTTGATCTGCGCGTACACCAGTTTCTGTTGCAGAAGTCGGGTGCGCCGGCCAAGCCGGTCAAGGTCTATTCCCATGCGCAGTCCTTTGCTCAATGCCATGAGTGGCTGAACCAGAATCTGCCGGGCGCGGAGCGCATCGTTACCGTGAGCAATACCGAGGCGGCCCGCCTTGCGGCAGAAGACGAAACGGCCGCTGCGATTGCGGGTGAAATGGCGGCGGAGTGCTACGGTCTGGACAAGTCGGCGCAAAACATCGAGGACAAGCCGAACAACACCACCCGTTTTCTGGTGATCGGCACTCACGATGCGGCGCTTTCCGGCCGGGATAAAACTTCCCTGGTGCTTGCTGCGAAGAACCGCCCCGGCGCGGTGTACGAGCTGCTTGCGCCGCTGGCGCGGCATGGTGTGGGCATGACCAAGCTGGAGTCGCGCCCGTCGAATGCCGGTTTGTGGGAATACATGTTCTATCTGGATCTGGAAGGGCATCAGCAGGACGATAACGTTGCCCAGGCCTTGGCTGAGCTTGCCGACAAGGCGGCCTTCCTGAAAATCCTCGGTTCCTATCCCGTGGCGGTACTTTAAGAACATACGACTGAACTTTGTGATGGATTTGAGCGAACTAGCACCGGATTACATCCGCGCGATTGCACCGTACCAGCCGGGCAAACCGATTGCCGAGCTGGCCCGGGAAATGGACCTGCCGGAAAGCGCTATCGTCAAGCTGGCTTCCAATGAGAACCCGCTCGGCACCAGCCCGCGCGTGCTGGCGGCGATCGAGAGCGTGCTCAAGGAGATTGCGCGCTACCCGGACGGCAGCGGCTTTACGCTCAAAACCGCGCTGGCAGAACGGCATGGCGTGGGGCTGAACCAGATCGTTCTGGGCAACGGTTCCAACGATGTGCTGGAACTGGCCGCACGCGCCTTTCTGACGCCTCAGTCCTCCGCGGTGTACAGCCAGCATGCCTTCGCTGTTTACCCGCTGGCGACCCAGGCGG
>CAMTYG010000057.1:0-13002 GCA_947085875.1 uncultured Sulfuricella sp. | reverse complement strand
GCCCGCGCCGACTGGGCGCTCGCCCAGAAAACCGTGACGGCGCCGGTTGCCGGCCTGGTGCAGGATACGCTCTACGTCCAGGGCGAATGGGTGCCCGCCGGCAGCCCGGTGGTGTCGCTGCTGCCGCCGCAAAACATCAAGGTGCGCTTCTTCGTGCCGGAAACCCGGATCGGCTCCCTGAAAACCGGGCAGGTTGTCACACTATCCTGCGACAGCTGCGCCGCACCGGTTGCCGCCGCGATCAGCTACATCGCACCGCAGGCCGAATACACCCCGCCGGTGATCTACAGCCGGGAAAACCGCGGCAAGCTGGTGTTCATGGTCGAAGCGCGCCCCGCCCCGGCCGATGCCGCGAAACTGCGCCCCGGCCAGCCGGTGGACGTCAGACTTTAGCGCCATGAATAATGGCACACTGGTCATCGACGTCACCGGGCTGAGCAAGCGCTTCGGCGACCTGGCGGCGGTGAACAACCTTGCCCTGCAGGTGAGGCGCGGCGAAATCTACGGCTTTCTCGGCCCCAACGGCAGCGGCAAGACCACCACCATCCGCATGCTGTGCGGCCTGCTCACGCCCGACGGCGGTCGCGGCACCTGCCTGGGCTACGACATCATCCGCGAAACCGCCCAGATCAAGCGCCGCGTCGGCTACATGACACAGCGTTTCAGCCTGTACGAAGACCTCACCATCCGCGAGAACCTGGATTTCACCGCCCGCATCTACGGCATGGATAACCGGCGCGAGGCGGTGGAGCGGGCGCTGGAGCGGCTCGGCCTGGCCGACCGCCAGAAGCAGCAGGCGGGCACCCTGTCCGGCGGCTGGAAGCAACGCCTGGCGCTGGCCGCCTGCATGCTGCACGAACCGCAACTCCTGCTCCTGGACGAGCCCACTGCCGGGGTGGACCCCAAGGCGCGACGGGATTTCTGGAACGAGATTCACCGCCTCGCCGGCGAGGGCATTACGGTACTGGTGAGCACGCACTACATGGATGAAGCAGAGCGCTGCCACCGCCTCGCCTACATCGCCTATGGCAATTTGCTGGCCCACGGCACGGTGGCGGACGTAGTGAAAAAAGCCGGCATCGTCACCTGGCGGGCCGAATGTTCCGACGTTTACGCGCTGGGCGCGCAACTGCGCGGGTTGCCGGGAATCAGCCAGGTGGTGCCGTTCGGCAACATTCTCCACGTCAGCGGCACCGACGCGGCCCTGCTGGAGCAGTCCATCGCGCCTTTCCGGGAACAGCCCGGATGCCGCTGGACGCCGATTCAGCCGGGACTGGAGGATGTCTTCATCCAGATGATGGAGGGGGCCAAACCCAATGTCTGAGCACTTTGCCTGGCACCGCTTCCTGGCCGTGGCCACCAAGGAATTCATCCAGATGCGGCGCGATCGCCTGACCTTCGCCATGATGGTCGGCATCCCGATGATCCAGTTGATCCTGTTCGGCTTCGCCATCAACGCCGACCCCAAAAATCTGCCCACGGCGGTGCTGGCGGCAGACCACAGCGAGTTCTCGCGCAGCTTCGTGCGCGCCCTGGAAAACAGCGGCTATTTCAAGGTGATCGCGCAGCCGCGCAGCGAGGCCGAAGCCGAGCGGCTGATCGCCGAGGGCGATGTCCAGTTCGTGGTGAGCATCCCGGAGAATTTCGCGCGCAAGCTGGTGCGCGGCGAGCGCCCGGCGATCCTGGTCGAAGCCGACGCCACCGACCCCACCGCCGTCGGCAACGCAGTGGGCGCGCTGAGCCAATTGGCCCAGACCGCCCTGAATCGCGACCTGCACGGCGCGCTGCAGCCGCTGCAGGGCAAGCCCGCGCCTTTCGACGTGCAAATCCACCGCCGCTACAACCCGGAGGGCATCACCCAGTACAACATCGTGCCGGGCCTGATGGGCGTGATCCTCACCATGACCATGATCATGCAGACCGGCCTCGCCATGACCCGCGAGCGCGAGCGCGGCACCATGGAAAACCTGCTCGCCACGCCGGTGCGGCCGCTTGAGGTGATGGCCGGGAAGATCGTGCCCTACATCCTGGTCGGCTACATCCAGGTGACGCTGATCCTGCTGGCGGCGCGGCTGATCTTCGGTGTGCCGATACTCGGCAGCGTGGCGCTGCTCTATACCGTGGTGCTCGCCTTCATCGCCGCCAACCTGTCGGTCGGCCTGATGTTTTCCACCATAGCGAAAAACCAGATGCAGGCGATGCAGATGACCTTCTTTTTCTTCCTGCCGTCGATGCTGCTGTCCGGCTTCATGTTCCCGTTCCGCGGCATGCCGGAATGGGCGCAGAACATCGGCAGCCTGCTGCCGTTGACCCACTTCCTGCGCATGGTGCGCGGCATCCTGCTGAAGGGCAACGGCCTGATGGAAACCCTGCCGCACCTGTGGGCCATCGGCCTGTTCCTGCTGACGGTGGTGGCGATCGGGCTGAAGCGCTATCGGAAGACGTTGGATTAGCCTTGTGGCCCCAAAAACCACACACATTCGAACCGAACGATGGTAGCCTGAGTCCAATGCGTAACTCGTTAGGAAGGCTGTAATGCTGAAACGTATCGTTCTCGCCACTGCGCTGGCGCTGTCGCTACACGGGGCGCACGCTGCCGAAGCCGAGGAGGTGGCCGCCGTCGAGGTTTATGGACCGGTGGGGTGCCTGTCCTGCATGGAATACATTTACCATCTCAGCCAGAACGGGATTGTCGCAACGTTCAAGGGAACCGCGGACATGGCGGCCGTCAAGCGCCGGTTCAGGGTTCCGGCCGCCGTGGAGTCAGTGCTTACCGCGAGTGTTGGCGGCTACTTTATCGAAGGGCATGTCCCGGCCGACGACATCAAGCTGCTGCTCCAGGAAAAACCGAAGGCCCGCGGCCTGGCGGTGCCCGGCTTGCCGCTCGGCGCGCCGGGATTCGAGGAGACCGATCCGACGTGCGAGGCAGGCTGCACGATACTGGCCGGAGACTCCGAGCGCGAAACACTCCGGGAACTGTTTTTCACCCTGCTGGTAGCGCCGGACGGCAAAACCAGTGTCTACGCACGTCACTGAGGGCTCGGCTTTAGCGGTCTGCCACCGCCTGGCGCAGAGTTTCGATTACCCAACCCCGGAATACGCGCCAGTGGCGCCCGCCATTAAAAACGTGCTGCTGGTTGATTTCCAGTTCGATGCCGAGGTAAGACTCAGCCGGAAAACGGCAGCGCAGATAAGCGGTGAAGCCGTCGGACTTGCCGGCGTAGGGGTAATTGCGGCGCACCTTCAGGCTGGGCGCCAGCGCCCTGAGCTGCGCCTGCCAGTGGCGGCACAGCTCAGCTTCGCCGGGCCGCGCCGGGTCGTAGAGCAAGCCGATATCGGCGTTGCGCACTGCGCCGTCGAGCGCCGGCGTGAAGCTGTGGGAGGCGACGTGGATTACCCGGTTGCCGCGCGCAATCGCTTCGGCAATTTCCGCCTCGACCTTGTTTCGGTGAGGCAGGTAATGCCTTTCCAGTATCTCGCTGCGCACCCTGGCGGGCTCGTCCCGAGTGGCCTCGGAGTACAGGCGCGGATGGCCGATCGAGCGGTTGAGGTCGATCAGCAGGCGGCTGGTGGTGGAAACGAACAAGGGCGCGGCCAATGTCCTGGCCAGCTCTCTGGCCAAGGCAAGCGCACCGGCGTCATAGCCGCGATGGGTTTGCAGCAACGCCTCGAAGCCCGCAAACAGGTGGCGGTAGCGGGACGGAATGCGGTTGCCGCCATGCTCGCAGGTGATCAGGAAGTAGTCGGTTTTAGCCATGGCCAAAAAAACGATTAACCACGAATGGCACGAATGTTCACGAATGAACACGAATAGTTAGAGACCATCATCTTCCCTCCAAACAGGTGAATCAGACCAGCCATTTTAACCAACTGATTATTCGTGAACATTCGTGTTTCATTCGTGTAAATTCGTGGTTAAAAGATCTTATTAAGATCAGTCCAAGAACATCCGTCCCTCTTCCAGGCAGTCGCACAGCTCCCGGTAGACAGCCTGCAGGCGCGTCTTCGAGCATTCCGGGCCGACCGCCCGCAAGATGCGGCGGGCGAGCGGCCCGCGTTCCAGCATCACGCGCAGCGGCTCGCGCCAGTGGGCCGAGCCGTCCAGCGATGTCGCTTCGATGAGGTGGCGCCAGAGCTCTCCGGCCTGGCATTGCCGATCGGGGAAGCCCAATAGCCGCAGATACCCGGCATTGTCGATCACTGCCTGCTCGGCGTCGCGGATGCAGGCGTGCAGGACATTCACCAGGGAATCCGTGCTGATGGCCTGCTGCATGGAGAGCGGCGACCAGTCGGCGGCGTAGGTCGCCCGAACCACGGCGGTGACGGCGGCGGCGATGGCGAGGTCGGCCTGCGGGCACTCCTGCACGTCGATCACGCGGATCTCGATGGCTTTGCGGGCGAAGCGCGGGCTCGCGCCACGAACGTTGAGCCATTCGTGGCGCAGAATGCCGTCCGGGTCGAAGGGCGCAATGTCCCGGTACATGGGCGCCAGGATAGTTGCCTGGTACTCTGCCCGGCTGGTGACCGTATCCGGGATCACCCGCGCTATGGTCGATGGAATTTTCGCCTGGCGCGTGCGGTAGGCCTCCATGCGGAAATCCAGGAAACCGGCAGGCCTGCCTTCGGCGATGGGCGAGCTCGCCGCCAGAGCCGGGATGATCGGCAATACCAGGCGGATCGCGGCATGCAGGCGGGCAAACTCGGTGTCATTGGCAAACGGCAGGTTGAGCTGCATGCTCTGCAGATTGGCCCAGCCGTGCGCCTTGCAGCCGAAGATGCGGTCATAGGTCTGGTAGATGACGGCATCGTGGTGGGGCCACAGCCGCGTTTCGGCGCGGGGGTCCATCCACGGGTGCATGGCGGTGGGCATCAGCCGCGCGCCCAGGGGTTCGAGCCGCCGGTTGATGTGTCGAACCTCGGCCTGGAAGGCGGCGGCAAGGGGTTCGAGGGCGGGATCGGGGCTCGCGTTCTTGAGTTCGACGAGATGCAGCACCAGCTCGTTGGACCAGCGGAACCGCCCCCGCTTCACTTCCGCCACGCAGGCTCCGGCGGCTTGGCGCAGCAGTTCGTCGGCGACCGGCAGAACCGACAGCGTCTGCCGATCCACGATCATGTACTCGAATTCGATGCCGTAGCCCGTGAAGGCATGAAGCACGGATGGGGCGCTCATGGTGAAGTGTCCCGCTTGCGCATTTCGATGCGCTTCTGCAATACCAGTGCCGTATACACACCACTCCATACTATTCCGATTGCGATGCTCGCCATCCAAGCATAGCCAAGATCAGGATAAAGTATCCGGAAGGCGGAAAACGGCAAGCCGGTTAACCTGAAATCAACTGCATTCCCGGATTTCATCCGGGCTACACTCGCTTCAAGAACCGCGCAATCTCGTCCGACACGTCTTGCTGGTGTCCGACCCACAAATGACCGCCGCTCGGGTAGCCAATGAAGCGCGCGCCTCGAATCTGCTCAGCGGTGTAGCGGGCCACGTCGTAGGTTCCGAACAAATCGTCGGCAACACTGATCGTCAAGGTCGGGACGTTGATTCGTTCAAGCGCATAGCGCGGAATCACGGGGATCACGGCGGCCTCGTTGAGCAGTCCGAGCCGGCGCTGGCTTATTGGCAAGATGCGGTCCAGCATCTGCTGTACGCGCGTCTGCTCTTCCGGGCTTGCCGTGTCCACCACGGCCGGCGGTGTCGCAAGAACCGCGCGGATCACGGTGCGGCGGGCGAGCCGAGACGCCGCCCAAAAGAGAAAATCCGACCTGAGGCCCATATCGATCAGGAATTCGGTGCCGCGCGGGGTGGTTACCGGCGGTGCGCCGCCGGGCCGCGGCACATAGGCGGCCGGCACCAACAGCACGAGTGCGCTGATCCGTTTTGGATGCCGCAGTGCGAACTGCATGGAAGACGGGGCACCAGCGGAGGCGCCGGCGACGGCGATGCGCTCGATGCCGAGCGCATCCAGCAGACAGGCATGCGCGTCGGCCTGCGCGGCCGGCGATGCGTCCGCCGGCAGCGGCGTGCGCAGATAACCGAAGCGCGACATCGCGACGACACGAAAGCCGCGCTCGACCAGTGATACGCCGAAATCCAGGCCTTGATCGAATCCGCCACCGGCGCCATGCACCACCAGCACCGCTGGGCCGTCGCCGGCGACGGCATATTCGATCGGGCCGCAGGGGGTTTGGGCGATCCGGCTGCCGCTCGCTACCCGGTCGCGTGCTTGTTGAATGTCACGCTGATAGAAGTACGTCGCCGCGCTCAGTCCGGCAACGACGGCGCCCAAAGCAATCAGTGCTGCATGGCGAAAGCGGGTCCTTGTCATTCGATGGCCTCGAATTCAGTATCCCTTTTGAAGGCTTAATGCCGCTCCGCCGGCGTGATGCGAACATCCACCGTCATGCCCAGTTTGAGCGGGGTCGCTTCCAGTAGCACGATCTTCGCCTGGATGATCTTGAGGCCGAGATTGACCGCCGGGTTGTTGGGTTTGATCTCGCGTTTTCCGACATAGTGGGCGATTTCTTCGACGCGTCCCTTATACACCTTGCCCGGATAGGCATAGGCTCTGATTTCCACCGGATCACCGAGATTTAGGCGACCGGCATCGGTTTCATCCACCTCGGCATTGATGCGCAGCTGGCCGGTATCGGCAATGACGGCGATGGGTTTTTCCGGTATCACCACCTCGCCTACGTCGAGATAACGTTCGATGAGGGTGCCGCTGATCGGCGAGATCACGCGGGTTTTATCCAGCAGGGAGCGCACATATTGCACGTTGGCCTCGGCTTGCGCCACCTGCGCCAGGTGCAATGCCAGGGTCTCGCGGCGGGGGCCGGCCCGCAACAGTTGCAATTGCTCCCCGGCCTCTGCCGCCCGTGCCGTCGCCACCTTGTAGGCGCTTTCGGTTTTATCGAGCATGGCCCGTGACACGAACTTGTCCTGGTAAAGCTGGCCCATGCGGTTAAATTCCTTTTCGGCCAGCATCCGCTCGGACCGCGTTCGCTGCAACACCGCTTGCGCCTGTTTGATCTCCTCGTTGCGGGCGCCCGCCGCCACTTCGGCCCGCTTGGCCTGCGCCACGGCCAATTCAGCCTCGGCCTGCCGTAATCGGGCAGTCAGATCTTTGGAATCCAGAACGGCGATCACCTGCCCCTTGTCGACGTGATCGCCTTCATTGACCAGATAACGCTCGATGCGTGCCGTCAGCTCGCTGCCGATATTCATCTCCGCCCCCGGCCGCGCTTCCAGTTTTCCCTCCGCTGCAATATATCGTGGGGCCGGAGGCTGCGCACTATGTGTGCTGTCGCTGTCCGGGCGCAGGCCGAGATACATGGCGAGCGCGATGATGATTGCTGTCGCCGCCACTACCGCCAGTTTCCATTTCATGGTTTCAACCTCCCGTCTTCCAGATGAATCACCCGGTGCGCCACCTCTTCGACCTTGGGATCGTGACTGACGATCGCCACCGCTTTGTGCAATTCCCCGGCATGATCGCGCAGCAGATGCAAAATATCGCGACCGGTTTTGGAGTCGAGGTTGGCGGTCGGCTCGTCGGCCAGAATGATCGGGGGATCACCGGCCAGGGCGCGGGCGATGGCGGTGCGCTGCTTTTCACCTCCGCTCAGATCGCGCGGATAGGCGTGGGCCCGCCGCCCCAGGCCGACGCGTTCGAGCAAGGCCGCCGCCTCGGCCCGGATAGACTGTTTCGGTCTGCCCTTCATGCGCAGCACCACCTCGACATTTTCCTGCGCCGTCAGCGAGCGGAACAGGTTGAATGCCTGAAACACAAACCCGAAATGGTGGCGGCGGATATTCGCCAGCTCACGCTCATCGCATTCGCTCATGTTACGGCCATCCACCAGCACGCCCCCGGACGTGGGCCGCAAAATGCAGCCCATTATCGACAGCAGCGTGGTCTTGCCCGAGCCGGACGGACCCATGATGAGCAGCACTTCATCCTGTGCCAGCGTGACAGAGGCGGACTCCAGCGCCACCACTTGCCCAGCCCCTGCGCCATAGGTTTTGCCGACCGCGCGTGTTTCGAGAATCACCTTGTCCATGGCCGTCACTCGCGGAACACCATGACCGGGTCCAGCGTCTTGACCTTATGCACCGAAATGTAGGCCGCCACCAGACAGGTCACCATAATGACCACAAACACTACCGCCAACAGCAGCAACGGCAACTGCATCATCACCCCCGCACTTTCGATGCCGCCACGCGCCGCCAAGGTCACGATCACCCCGATAGCGTAACCCAACACCGCGCTCACCGCCGCCTGGGTGAGAATCACCAGATTGATGTCGCTGTTCTGCGCGCCCATCGCCTTGAGCGTGCCGTAATCGCGCAGGTGTTCGATGGTGCCCGCATAGATGGTCTGCCCGACGATGGCGCCACCAATCAGCACGGCGAGTATCGCGGTCAGGAAAAAAGCCATGCCCATGCCGGTCTGGATGGTCCAGTAGTTGACCGTACGGTCGATGAACTCCTGTTTGGTATAGACATCGTTATCGGGCAGCACGGCGCGCAGGCTCTGCACCACTGCGTCCACCCTGGCCGGGTCTTTGAGCTTGGCGACAATGAATGAGGTTTTGCCTTCAAAGTCGGTGCCCATCAGGCTCTGATCCACTTCGTTATAGGAGGCGAAGATTACCGGGATAGTGGTGAAACTGAGCGCCTCGCGCGACAATCCCACCAGCTTGAATGACTGCTCCCTGAACAGATTGATTTCCCACATCGAACCCAGCTCAAGCTTGCCCAGGCGTTGCCGCGAGCTTTGGTCCATGATGATGTAAGGCCCGCCTTTGACGTCGGTCGGGGCGCCTGCGGCCATTGCCCATGGCCCGCCGATGCCGGTATCCGGATTGAAGCCGATTACCTGGGCCTGCTCGCGACGGCCATCCGCCAGCTTGAGGAAAGCGAACCAGACATGAATCTTCTCCGCCCACAGCACCTCGTCCAGCGCGCGAATGTGGTTGATGCGATAGGCGGGAAAGGGCTGCGTGAAATCGAAGTTGGGCACGTTTTTCGACACCACCCAGATGTCGGCATCGGTATTGCGCACCACACTGGTGGCATTGCCCATCATGCCGAGATAAATCCCCACCTCGACCAGCGTCAGCACGGTGGAAAAGACAATGCCGACCAGGGTGATGATCAGCCGGCCCCGCTCCTGCAATAAAATTTTGAATGCAAGCCACAACATATCATTGCGCTCCGATGCGGGTGAAGCCGCGCAGACAGGCGCTCATCGTGAAGCGCCCCGCTTGCGCGCCTCGATGCGTTTCAGGAACACCCCCATCACTTCGCGATAGAGCGCGTCCTTGAGCACGCTGTCCTCGTTGCCCGCATCCACGTTGGGGTTGTCGTTGATCTCGATGACATAAAAGCGGTTGCCGACCTGCTTGATGTCCACGCCGTAGAATCCGTCGCCGATCAGGTTGGCCGCCTTGAGCGCCATTTTCACCACCCGACCCGGCGCTTCGCCCACCGACAGCGCCACCGTCTCCCCCTCGACAAAATCATGCTTCTGGTCGCCATGCTTGATGATCTGCCAGTGGCCGGGAACCATGAAATACTTCGCCACGAACAGCGGCCGCCGGTCAAGGATGCCGACGCGCCAGTCGAACTCGGTGGGCAAATATTCCTGGGCGACGATCAGCTCCGATTTGTCCAGCAAGGCGTTCACCTTGGCTGGCAGCTCTTCCTCCGACTCCACCTTCACCACCCCGAGGGAGAACGAACTGTCCGGCTGCTTGAGCACGCAGGGTAGCGCCAGGGTGGGGATGATCTGGTCCACGTTGTCGCGGTGCACCAGCAGGGTTTTGGGTGCGGGGATGCAGTGCCGGGCCAGGATCTCGGCGAGATAAACCTTGTTGTTGCACTTCAGGATGGAGTCCGGATCGTCGATCACCACCAGGCCTTCAGACGCCGCCCGGCGGGAAAAGCGGTAGGTGTAGTGGTTGACGAAGGTGGTGTCGCGGATGAACAGGGCGTCGAACTCGGCCAGCCTGCCGAAGTCTGCCTTGGTGATGAACTCCACGCGCATGCCCAGGGCCTGCGCCGCCTTCTCGAACTTCTGCATTGCCCTGGCATTGGAGGCCGGCTCGGGATTGTCGGGGTCGTGCAGGATGGCGAGGTCGTAACGCGGCGCGATACGCTTCTGCGCCCGCCGCCTGCGGCCCATGAAATACTCCGTGGCAGCCTGGATCGCGAATTCCTGGTGCTGGGGCGGGATGTCGCTGGCGGCAATCGGTCGCACGCTGCGGATGCGCCAGTGATGGCCGCGGCGCTCGAACTCGGCGCGCAGCAGCGGCGCCTGCATCAGGTTGAAAAGCTGCCGGCTGAGTGGATCGTGGCGGCTCGCCATGTTGCGGCCGAAGTAGATGCTGAGTTCGAAGGCGTCCGACTTGATCGGCGCCAGCGATTTCTGGATCAGCTCGTCCAGGCCCTCGGTGAGCAGCCGCACCATATTCCGGGATTGCAGGTCCTCGATGGTATTCACCCGGGGCAGCGGCTTGTGGCCGCGGGCCTCGGCGAGCAGCGAGACGTAATAGCCGAGGCTCTGGTAACGGTAACTTTTGCACAGATTGAACACCCGGGCGGAGCGGTCGCTGCCATAGGCCGGATCGGTCAGGTAGGCCCGCGCCGGCACCACGGTTACGCCGGGAACGTCGAGCGGCCAGTCGCGCGGGTTGTTGACCACGATCAGGTTGCTCATGGCCCGCCTTCGCGCTGCCGCCGGCTCGGCGGATGGATCACCAGCAGATTCGCGTCGTGGGTCACGATGCCCAGCAGCACGGCGCCGAGCACGCGGTCGATGTTGATCCAGTACTCGTGCGACGAGCCATACGGATGCCGCCCGTAGGGATCGACCACCAGCACGGTGCGCTTTCCCCGGTCATAACCCGCGATCACGATGAAGTGCCCGGCTGGCAAACCGCGCACGTCGTCCGGCTCGTCGTTCGGCCCGTATTCCCGCGCCGCGCGATACAGATAGGTGGAGCTCAAGCCCGTGATGATGGGCAGATTGTGGCGCAGCAAGCCGCGAATCAGCGGGCGGGAGAGATCGGTCAGGCGCAGCCGCCCGCCCAGGCTCAGGAATTCCAGATAGCCCTCGGTGACGTGCTGCAGCCGGGCGTCCTGCTTCACCTCCCGCTGCCGCAGCAGGCGCTCGGCGATATCCACGCCCGGCACGAACCAGGTGGGGTCGAACACCGTCAGGTTGTAGGTATAAATGGTGGCCTGGAAACCCTGGCGCAAGGCATCGCAGGCCAGAAAAATCGCAAAGGTGCCGCCGAACTCCATCTTGCGGGTGCGGGCGATCACCTCCGCAAGGTGCGAGTTCTCGCCCCAGTAGCGGTAGACGGCATGCAGGCAGGTGGGGCCGCAGGTGGTCTCGTCCGGTTGCGGCAACATCTTGACCGGCAAGCGTAGCGTGAGCGGATGCATGACTAAGAGCCTCGCCAAATGGATGCTTACAATACCAGTATAGGATGTGGCGGCGCCTGGCATTGGAAACCGTCATCGCTTTTTCTCGCGCCCTTCGCGGTTTAATCGCTTTTTCCCGGTTGAACGACCATGGGTTTGTCCTGCTTCGTCAGCTCGTAAGACACCCGGATCAGCACCCGGCTCTTTACCGCCCGGCCATTCTTTTGCGCCGGCGCGAAGCGCGCCTCGCGGAAAGCGGTCAGCGCGGATTCCTCGAAAACCCCCTCGGGGTTCGCCTCTACCACTGTGGCCTCTTTCACCGCGCCGGCCTCGTCGATCAGCAGCAGCAAAACCACATTACCCTCCACCCCCTGCTCCGCGCCTTTATCGGGGTAGCCCGGCTTGATCGGATATAGCGCAGTTGGATGCACATCCACCTGCTTGGCCGGATACCAGGTGGGATCTTCCAGCAGGGGAATCTCCAGCGCGGGCAGGATGGCCGGTGCCGGTTCTGCGGGAGCAGGCGGCGGCGCGGGCTTTTCCTCGCTCGGCTTTGGCTCCTCCGGCTTTTTCACGGCCATGTCTGTAGTGCTTTCGGTCAGCAACAGCGGCTTGACCTTGGCTTGCGGCGCACGCTCGATGCGCACCTCCATGGCTGGCTGCGGCTGTCCTGGCTGTTGCGCCGCCTTGATCTGGACACCGAACATCAACGCCAGATGCAGCAGCAGAGAAGCCGCCAGCACCAGCGCAAACCGGGCGGCCGCATCGGGAACTTCGTCTTGCACTGGATTGGGGTTGAATTCGTTCATGCCGTCGCAAGTATAAACGGCGAAGGCGCCATTAAAAAAGGGAGGTCCAGGCCTCCCTCGGAATAAAGATCAAAACCGGTCAATTCAATACATGCTTCTGAACAATTCGCAGGATGACGCGCCACCGGGTCGCTTCCCCCTTTGAAAAAGGGGGATTGAGGGGGATTTTCATATTCGGCGCGTCTCGAACCCCCCTGCCCCCTTTTTCAAAGGGGGAACAACAGCGTCCTGAAAATCGTTAAGAGGCATTATTCAGTATGGCTTGGCGGCAGCCCGGGCAGGCCGCCGCTCCGTACCACATCAGAACTTCACGGTTACGCCGGCATAGATCGAACGCCCCATGCCGGGAACGGGAACGCCCCAGGCAACGCCGGTTCCACTCATGGTCGTCCCCTGACCGGCATACGCCCCGCCCAGCGGCAGATTGTAGAACTTGTTAAACACGTTTTCGATGCCGACATCAAACCGGGCCTGTTTCCACGCATAGCTGCTGCGCAGATTCAGCAAGCCGTAGCCGGCGGTTTTAAGTTCGTTCCGAACTTTCGACACGTCCGTCTTGGCATCCACCCATTGGGCCTCGGCGGTGTTGGTCCAGTTACCCAGACTTTGCACCACCGCCAGTTTCGCATTCAGCGGCATGATGTTGTAAAGATTATCGCCGGTTGTCCGGTTTTCGCCGTTGACGTAATTCAACATGCCGGTCGCGGTGAACCTGCCATAACCGCTGGTTTTCGCCAGCGGCATGAAGCCGGAAACATC
>CAMTYG010000056.1:0-14513 GCA_947085875.1 uncultured Sulfuricella sp. | reverse complement strand
CGCTTGGCTTCCGAGACCACCGTCTTGTCGTCCAGCGCTTCCAGGCGCTCCTCGAAATGGCCCAGCACCTGTTCTGCGGTCAGGGTCACGAACTTGCGCTTGTTGCGCGGAACAAACGGGAAATGGCCGAGGTACAGATCCGTGGAGGGAATGACGTACTTGTCGGAGCGGTTCTCGAAGTTGTGCACCGCGAACCTGGACTTGTCCGTGCCCCAGGTGCCCAGGTCGATTTCCTTGGCGAAGCCCTCCGTCTTCCTGATCTCTTCCTTGTCGCGGGTATGGTACTTTTCCGGAGCCAGGCCCGCTTCCATGGTCTTGCGCAACAAATCGAAGTAGGCGACATCCACCTTGGGCCGCTTACCCAGATCTTCACCCTTCAGGTAATGATCGATGCTGTCGGCCGCGATGCGGCCGTGGCCGATGGCGGTGGTCAGCAGGTGCGGGCGGAGCACGTCGCCACCGACGAAGATGCCCTGCTGGCCGGGCACTTGATAGCGCTTGTCGGCACTGATCAGGCCCTTGCCGTTATCGAAGCCTTCCATGCCGGTGAAGTCTACCGCCTGACCGATCGCGGAAACGATCAGATCGGCGGGGATGTCATATTCGGAGCCTTCCTTGACGACCTGCTTGCCGCCCACGATCTCAAGCGCTGCCACGCGCAGCGCGGTCGCACGTCCATCCGCACCGACCACCACCGATACCGGAGTAATATTGCCCTGGATTTCGATGCCCTCGGCCAGCGCTTCTTCGACCTCATTTTTGTTGGCGTTCATCTTCTCGACCGGAGCGCGCGAGCACAGCACGACTCCGGCGCCTTCCTTGGCCGAGACCGACGCGACATCGTGCGCAATCTGGCCGGCAATCGCGTGCTCGGAACGCTCGGCCGGGTTTATTGCCTTGATGTGGCCCAGACGGCGCGCAACCGTTGCCACGTCGATGGAAGTATCGCCACCGCCGATCACCACTACGCGCTTGCCGACGTGCTGCAGGCGCCCGTCATTGAAGGCGCGCAGAAAGGCCATGGCGGTCACGACGTTGGGCGCTTCGGCGCCGGGAACCGGCAAGGGGCGGCCCGCCTGGGCGCCCATGCCCATAAAAATCGCGTCATGGTCTTTCCTGATCTGGTCGAGCGTGATGTCCTTGCCGATGTGCACATTCAGCTTGACCTCGACACCGAGGTCGATGATGCGCTGAATTTCAGCGTCGAGCACTTCACGCGGGGTACGGAAGCCGGGGATGCCGTAACGCATCATGCCGCCAAGCAACGCATGCTCGTCAAAAATCGTGCATGAGTGGCCTTTCAGCGTCAGGTGGTACGCCACCGACAAACCGGCAGGGCCGCCGCCGATGATCGCCACTTTTTTGCCTGATTTCTGGACGCCTTCCGGCATGGAGAATTTCAGATTGTTCTTGATTGCATACTCGCCGAGATAGTGTTCGACCGAGTTGATGCCGACGAAATCGTCGACTTCATTGCGGTTGCAGCCGGATTCGCACGGCGCCGGGCAAACCCGGCCCATCACCGAAGGGAAAGGGTTGGCCTCGGTCAGGCGGCGCCACGCGTATTCCTGCATCGGCACGCCGCCGACAGGTTTTTCAACTCCGCGCACGATGTTGAGGTAACCGCGAATATCCTCGCCCGCCGGGCAACTGCCCTGGCAGGGCGGGGTGGTCAGCACGTATTCCGGGCACTTGTGGGATTTGTCGGCCTCGAAAATCTTGTCCTGCCAGCTGCGCCACTGGGTTTTGCCATCCTTGTAACGGCGGAAGGTGCGGGCTTGATTCTTGTTCATCTCTTCAGGTGAAACTGACATGATTTAATCTCCTAAAAATCAACTTGCAGAGTGCGCTGCGCGCGCGCCGTTCCGACTGTTTGGTGCGTAGAAAACTACTCTTCTTCGTAACTGCTCAGGTGCCGCCGTTTTTCTCCTTCCCCCTTGCAGGGGGAAGGCCGGGATGGGGGTAGAAAGGTGGGATAAAGATGCTGTGTCAGCAATTTCACCCTCGCACCCCCATCCTAACCTTCCCCCTAAAAGGGGGAAGGGACTGAAGTTGTGGTTATTTTAAGCATTGTCGTTTCGACCTGAGCAGTTACTCTTCTTCCTTGTTTTCCAACAGGATGGCCGTACTCACCAATTGGTGAACGCCACCCACCATGCTCATATCGAACCCGTAAAAAGGGACAACCTTGTTGAACTGCGCCTTGCAGATCGCGCAGATCAACGCCAGGAAATTGACCTTGTGCTCCTGAACCACATTGTTTAACGCCACCATGCGCGGCAGCGCGCCCTTGACGCGGAGCTCCAGCAAGTCGTCGGTCAGCAGACCGCCGCCACCGCCGCAGCAGTAAGTGCTCTCGCCGATGGTTTCCTCGGCCATATCGTGGTAATTGTTCACGACGGCCTTGATGACTTCGCGGGGGATAATGAATTGGCCGCCCGGAATATCGCCCATGCGCGAACCGCGAGCCACGTTGCACGAATCGTGGAAGGTGACGACCCGATGGTCGTTCAGGCTCTTGTCGAACTTGAGCCTGCCCTGCTTGATCAGGTCGTTGGTGAACTCGCAAATGTGCTGCGGGGCCGGGTAACGCGGATCGAGCTGCTTCTGCAGTTCGATCGAGAACGGGTCTTCGCCGCCCGCGCCGACCCCGATCAGGGTATTCCAGAAGCTGTAAGCAACCCGCCAGGCGTGGCCGCATTCGCCCACGACAATCCGCTTCACCCCCAACTCCAGGGCCGCCTCGCGGATACGCATGGCGGCGCGGCGCGTATTCTCGTAACTGCCGATGAACATGCCGAAGTTGCCGGCCTCGGAGGCCTTGGAGCTCAGCGTCCAGCTGATGCCTGCCGCGTGGAACACCTTGGCGTACCCCATCAGGCTTTCCACGTGGGGTTCGGCGAAGAAGTCGGCGGACGGCGTCACCAGCAGCACTTCGGCGCCTTCGACATCGATCGGCAGCTTGACCGCCACGCCGGTGGCATCCAGCATGTCCTCTTCCAGCCCTTCCAGAGTGTCCAGCAGCGCCGGGCCGGGCAAGCCGAGGTTGTTGCCGATCTTGTGCAGCTTGCCCATGATCTCGTTGGTGTATTTCTGACCGTATCCCACGCTGTCCAGGATTTCGCGCCCGGCCATGGTCACTTCGGCGGTATCGATGCCATACGGGCAAAATACCGAGCAACGACGGCACTCGGAACACTGGTAGTAATAGCTGTACCAGTCGTCGAGAAGCTCCCTGGTCAGATCCCTGGCGCCCACCAGGGATGGGAAATACTTGCCGGCAAACGTGAAATGGCGACGGTAAACGCTGCGCATCAACTCCTGGCGAGCAACCGGCATGTTCTTCGGATCGCCGGTGCCGAGGAAGTAGTGGCACTTGTCCGTACACGCGCCGCAGTGGACGCAGGCATCCATGAACACCTGCAACGAGCGATACCTGCCCAGCAAATCGCCCATCTTGGCGATCGCCCGGTCGTGCCAGTCTTCCACCAGCGCGCCGGGATAGCCAATTTGCTCCTGAATCGCGGCATTGGCCGGAAATGACCTGATGTGCGCCGACGCGCCTTCCTTCACCGCCGGGACTTCAATATATTCCGTGAGCCTGGGCACCTCAAATTGTGGAGCAGCCACTGTCCCTCCTGCTTGCTTTAACTTTTACGCTATTCCGGCTTTGATCCCGGGCCTGCATCAAACTTCGTTGCCCATGGGGCGATATGGCGCCGTTCGCGTGAATCGTCGGTCTGGTTACGGGTGGGGCTAAAGAATAATCCCGGCGCATGCAGCAGCTTGCTGATCGGGAAGATCACCATCAACAGCGCCACCAGGCTCAAATGCACCAGCAGCACCGGATCGGCCGGGAGCGGCCGCAGGTCGAAAACCATCAGGCCGAGGAAGAAATCTTTCACCGCGACAATATCCGTATGCGCGACAAAACTCATCCCCAGGCCTGTCAGGCCAATACCAATCAAAAGCAGCAACATCAGGTGATCGGAAGGCGTCGAGATATATCGCACGCGATCCACCAGGAAGCGGCGCGCCCACAGACCGCCAAGAGCTGCCACCATGGCGAAGCCGGCATACTTTCCGAACGGCTGAGCCCATACCACCCAGAACCAGACCGGGTCGGTGAAGTAGCGCAAATGGCGGATAACGACGAGCAGCAGCGAAACATGGAAGAGCCAGCCGAAGAGCCAGATCCATTTGTTCGACTTGAACAGGCTCTCGAAAAGCGCCACTTCGCGCGCCATCCGGAACACCACCCCGCCCGTCGTGGTCGGCGCAGGCGTGGTCGGGATTTTGAGGGGCGCAGGCGTGCGCGCGTAGCGGTTAATTTTAACCGCCAGCCCGCCTGCCAGAATGGCAGCGGCTGCGTAGAAAATGCACGCATACAGCACGGTCAGAAACGACATCAGCATCCCCAGGTTTATGCTCAGGCCTCCGCCTCGGCTAACCCGCTGGCGTCGACATCATTCAATCTGGCTGGCGCCAGCCGGGACGAACCGCCCGCTTGGGCGACCCGCGAATCCCGACTGCGTCCAGTCTTTGATGTGGCTTAGATACAGCCAGTCGGCTTGGGCAAACCGGCGATCTTGCATGCCTGCTTGGCCGGTCCGTAGGGGAACAGCTCGTACAGGTACTTGCTGTTGCCCTTCTCGGGCCCCAGCTTCTTGCCAATGGCTTTGGTCAGAACACGAACAGCAGGAGCGATCTGGTAGTCGTTGTAGTACTCACGCAGGAAGTTGATGACTTCCCAGTGCTGCTCGGTCAGATCGACCTTCTCTTCCACCGCCAGGTACTTGGCGGCTTCCTCGTCCCACTCGCTCAGATTGACCAGGTAACCTTCTTCGTCGGTTTCGTAAGTCTTGCCGTTGATTTCAAAGCCCATGTTTCTCTCCTTAAATTAAAAAAACAAAATTACAACCAGGATTGGACGTTCTTGTTTTCCGCCACTAAATCCACGAAACCCGGGTAGTCGACCAGTTTGATGCCGTCGATCACGGTGTCCTGCATGCCGCGCGCTTCCAGGTCGGGCCACAAGGCATAAACACGGATGTCTTTAGCCATTGTCGCCTTCAGCTTGCTCTCGGCGGTGCTGCCCTTGGTCACGGCATACACGCCATCTTCGATCAACAGAATAGTGGAACCCTTCTTGGCCATGCGCAGGCAACTGTCCAGCGCATTTCTCTCGGAAGGTGATTTATTCACGATATGCAACATTTTCGCCCCCTAATCAGAAACTCATGACGACGTCTTGCTCGTCCATGAGCGTCGCCATTTCTTCGGAAGTCAGCACTTCCACGTCGACGATCAGATCTTCCTCGGTCAGACCGCGGGATTCCAGCGACTCTTTCTCGACGTAGAGCTTCTCGATGTCGTAGCCTTCCAGCGCGCGGTAGGTGGGCGAGAAATTCTTCATCCCCACTGCCTTGGTGCCCTGACCCTTTTTAAGCTGATACACGCCATCGTCCACGAACACCAGGCTGACGTCCTGATCGAAAGCGGCGCTGATCAGCACCACCTCGAGGGACTCCAGCGCGTAGATCGTGCCATACGGCGCTTTACGGTTGATGAAAGCGAATTTTTTTACGGTACCCGAGGATTCATCGTCCATGTCGATCCCCCCTGTGATTTCACTCATGACGTCTCCCGATCAATCGCCGAAGGTGACCATGCGGTCCGCCTGGATGCCGGACTCGACCAGCTGGCCCAGGCCGGAAATCCGGAACCCCGCCGCCAAATTTTCGTCCACGATGCCGCGACGCAAACCGGCAGCCACGCACACCACCAGATCCACGCCATGATCTTCCGCCAGTTTGCTCCAGCGGTTGACGATATTGCGGTCGTCCTGAGGCGGCTGGGTCAGCTTGTTCGCGTTGTTCACGCCGTCGTGATAAAAAAACACCCGATAGATTTCATGGCCCTTGTCAATCGCCGCCTTGGCAAACTGATACGCGGTATCCGCCGCCTGGTGATTGTACGGGCCTTCGTTCACCAATATTCCGAATTTCATCCTGAATATCCTGTCATCAAAAAGGTTGGGTGATCAAAACCGGATGTGCGTGGAAGCATTCAGCGTCGCACGCGCGCCGCGCCAGTCATCGATATGGTACTTGGTGAAAGGCAGGCCGGTTTTCTCGAAGAATTGCGGCCAGCCGATGCGATCCACCCAGTCGGCCATACGCTCCCAAGGCTTGGCATCCGCCTTGTACACGCGCAGGATGTTCTTCACTGTCGCCGCCACTTCGGGCCAGCGCGGCGCATTGTTGGGCAGGCCGGAGGCAACCAGCTTGTGGAAGGTCGGACGGATGCGGGCGTTGGAGTTCTTGCCGCCAACCCAGATAGCGATCTTGGAAAACTCCGGATCGTTGATCTGCATCGGTGGGCAGGGAGGGAAGCAAGCGCCGCAGCAGATGCACTTGGATTCGTCCACTTCCAGGGAGGGTTTACCGTTCACCAGGGCGGGGCGGATTGCCGCAACCGGGCAGCGCGCAACCACGGTGGGGCGTTCGCAAACGTTGGCCACCAGATCATGATTGATTTTTGGCGGTTTGGTGTGCTGCATCACGATCGCGATGTCGGCCTGGCCGCCGCAGTTAATCTCGCAGCAGGAGGTGGACAGCTTGACGCGATTAGGCATCTCTTCGTGGATGAACTCCTCATACAACTCATCCATCAGCGCCTTCACCACGCCAGAAGCGTCGGTGCCAGGAATGTCGCAGTGCAGGAAGCCCTGGGTATGCGCAATCATGGATACCGAGTTACCGGTACCGCCAATCGGGAAGCCGTGCTTGCCCAGTTCGGCGATCAGCGGAGCGACTTTCGACTCGTCGGCGACCATGTACTCGATATTGCTGCGCACGGTGAAACGGACATGGCCATCGGCAAACTTGTCGGCGATGTCGCACAGGGTACGAATGGTGTAAACGTCCATCTGACGCTGGGTGCCGGCGCGCACCGTCCAGATTTGATCGCCGTTGTGGGCGACATGGTGCAACACGCCGGGACGTGGGCGATCATGGTACTTCCAGTTGCCGTAGTTTTTCTTCATCACCGGGTGCAGGTACTGCACGTGATCCGGTACGCCGCTCTCAATGGGTTCGCGCATTTCAGTCATTATTCTCTCCAAACACTTTTATCTAAAGTTTCTGAGATTCCAGGAAGCTTCAAGCCGCATTCGCCTTGCGCTGGTTGGCCTTCTCGACTTCTTCATCCCAGCCGTCGGTGCGCACGTAGGGATTGGAGCGCGGATGGAGAACCATGTTTGGGTCGATATCCACGCCGATGCCTTCGAGGAAATTGACCAGACCGATACGGTCGATCATCTCGCCGGTGCGCTCGTGCTCCAGCGCGTTTTCGGCGAAGAAGTCGATGGTGTTCTGGCCAAGCTCGACCAGCTTGTCGAAGTCCTCGTCCGATTCCAGCTTCATGAACGGAATGATCACGGTTCCCATGGTTGCGCCGATCTTCAGCACGCTCTTGCCGCCGATCAGGACAGTCACGCCCTTGTCCTTGCCCGGAGCCAGGGCGCCGGTCATGACGTTGATGCAGTGCATGCAGCGCACGCAACTGTGATTTTCGATTTGCATCGACTGGGTGTCGTTGAGCGCGACGCTGGAGATGCCCTCGGCCCTGGAAACGTCCCGGGTGCTCTTCAGGGACAGCGCCCTGGTCGGACAGCGGCTGATTACGTCGTTGACCAGCTCATCCATGCCGTGCCTGGCGAACCACTTCTTGCCCAGCGCGTCGTCGGTCTGGATGTTGTCGCGCCAGGTGCCGATGACGGCCATGTCGGAACGCTGAATCGAGTTGACGCAGTCGTTCGGGCAGCCGGAGAACTTGAATTTGAACTTGTACGGCAGGGCCGGACGGTGCATGTCGTCGAGGAAGTTGTTGACCACGGTGCGCAGCGCCTTGGCCTCGTCATAGCAGGACTGTTCGCAGCGCGCCGCGCCGACGCAGGACATGGAGGTGCGCACGGCGGGGCCGGCGCCACCCAGATCGAAGCCCATTTCATTGATTTCATCGAAGGCCGGCTGCACATTCGCGGTGGTCACGCCCTGGAGCATGATGTCGCCGGACTGGCCGTGGAAGGCAATCAGGCCGGAGCCGTGCTTTTCCCACACATCGCAGAACTTGCGCAACAGGTCGGTGGTGTAGTGCATGCCGGCAGGCGGCTGGATGCGCAGGGTATGGAACTCGGCCGCATCGGGGTAAACCGGCTTTTCGTTCTCGTCCTTGAGTTCGGTAAAACGCGGGATCACGCCGCCACCATAGCCGAACACGCCGACGGTTCCGCCCTTCCAGTAACCTTTTTTGGTCCGATAGGAAGTTTCCAGCTGCCCCATCAGGTCAACCATCATGTTGTTGTCCTTGGCCAGGCGCTTGAGACCGGTCACAAAGCTGGGCCACGGACCGCTTTCCAGCTGGTCGAGAAGCGGCGTGTCGTATTGTTTCTTAGCCATAGTTTTTTAATCTCCAAAAAAATTAAAACGGACGCAAGTTCCAGTCCTGCACGGCAAAGTTGCCAGCATCCTGAATTAACAAACCCTCAAAAGCCGGCGGCCAACACTCAGCCCGCTCCGCGCGCTTCTCATATCATAGTTTCTTTACACAAAAACTAAAGGAAACACTTCACCACGCTTTGAATACTACGACCAACATGGAATGATTTTCTACTGCCATCATGGGTGGCGCATACTACCCATCCGGGTTATTCGCCTCCCCCCCCGCTGGGGATATAGCCCGGCCGCCTCTTGATTCCCGGCTATCTTATCGCCATATAATCAAGCAATGCATGTTCGAGAATAAGGATGGGGTCACGCAATGGCAATGGAAGAAACCACGATAATCGACAAATTTACTGCCTCGCCCTTCCGGCAGGAAATTCAACTGCACCACGTAGACCACGAAGCGGGCTTCTCCACGCTACGCGTAAGAATCCGCGAACTAAAACGTTTCACCGTCTTCGACATCGACGAGCATACTGCCGAGCATTGGGGACGCGCCCTGCTGGAATGGGCGAAAACCCGCAAAAAAGAAGAGGCCCCCAAATAGGCTGGCCCATCGAAAGCGGCATGGTCAACCCCGAATTTGACGATGCCGCGGTAACCGAAGTTCACTTCGAACTGCAAGGCACCCTGCTGCCCAGGGATCACGGCTTTCCGCTATTCCTCGAACTAGCACGCCTGCTGCCCTGGCTGCCCGACGAAACATTGGCTGCGGTTCACCACATCCATGGCGCGGAAACCGGCAAGGACGACCTGATAATATTGAACCGGCGGGCCAGGCTGGTGATGCGCATCCCCGCACATCGAGAGGCTGACCTGGCGATTCTGTCTGACCAGACCATCACGGTCGGCGGCTTCAGGCTGACCATCGGCAAGGGCAAGGCCAGGCCGCTGGCACGCCACTCGCCACTTTATGCTCACTGCGTCACTACCGGCAGCAGGGATGAGGAAGGCTTTGCCAGCGACATCATCCGCCTGTTGGATGAACTGAAAATCACCTGCCGCTTCATCTGTGGACGGCGCCAAACCATCACCACCGCCGACGGCATGGCTTATGGCTATAGCCTGCTGCTGCACGAACTGCCGGTGGACCTATCCATCCTGGTACAGCAGCGCGGCATGGGTGGCAATCGCAAAATCGGCTGCGGCATCTTCATCCCGCACAAATCCACCAACGCGCTGGTATAGAATAACTTTGCATCTTCTTGTAAGCCGCAACTTTCATTAGGAGGAATCGCCATGGGATACGTTGTTAATGGAGTTGAAATCGAAACCGACGAAGAAGGCTACCTGCTTGAGCCGGATTACAGCGACGAGGTCGTTCCCGTCATCGCCGCAGCCGAAGGCATCAAGCTGACCGACGAGCACCTCGCCATCGTCAGCTACATGCGCGACCAATACAAGGAGCACGGCCACACCCCGAATTTCCGCGCCATGCTGAAAGACTGGGAAAAAATCCGCCCCGGCACCGACAGCAAATACCTGTACACCCTGTTTCCCGAAATGCCGGCCAAACAGGCTGCCAAGGTAGCCGGCCTGCCCAAGCCTTACGGCAAGGGGGGATATTAAGCCTGGTAGGGTGGGCACGTTTTTGTGCCCACGCGGAGACAATCTTCGCCGACCGCGTGGGCACAAAAACGTGCCCACCCTACATTGACTAACCATGACCTTCACCACCCTGGTTTCCACCGAGGAACTGGCTCAACATCTCGACGACCCGAACTGGGTCGTGTTCGACTGCCGCTTCACGCTCACCGATCCGGAAGCGGGGCGTCGCGCTTACCGGCACGGCCACATCCCGGGCGCACGCTACGCCCACCTGAACGAGGACCTCTCCTCCCCGATCACGCCCGCCAGCGGCCGTCACCCGCTGCCCAGCCCGCAGCTTCTGGGCGAAAAACTGGGACTCTGTGGAGTAGACAACACCAAACAGGTCGTCGTCTACGATGACAGTTTCGGCTCCATGGCGGTGAGGATGTGGTGGCTGCTACGCTGGCTGGGCCACGATGCCGTAGCCCTGCTCGATGGCGGCCTGCCCATGTGGATGCGGCAGAAGCGGCCGGTCACCCCCGGTCTGCCCGAAATCATCCCGGCCCAATTTGTACCCCGTCCACAGAACTCGATGTGGGCGGACGCTACCGAAGTGGATCAGGCCCGACAAGACCCCAACCGGGTGATCATCGATGCCCGACCGGAAGATCGCTTCAGCGGCGAACGCGAACCGCTGGACAAAGTGGCGGGCCACATCCCCGGCGCCATCAACTGGACTTTCGAGGAAAACATCGATTTCGACGGCACCTACCTGCCCGCGGAAGAACTGCGCACCGCCTATCTCGATCTGCTGCACGGCATTCCGCCGGGGCAGGCGATCCACTCCTGCGGCTCCGGCGTGACCGCCTGCCACAACATCCTGGCCATGGAAATTGCCGGATTGCCGGGCGGCAGGCTTTACCCCGGCTCGTGGAGCGAGTGGATCACCGATTCATCCCGCCCGGTCGAAGTCGGCACTGCAGGAGAATGACATGAGCAAAATCCGGATAAAAACCCACTGGTTCAAGAAAGACGGGCAACCGAAGGACTCCGTGGAAACCGCTTCTGTTCTGGCCTTGATCCTGTGGCGCCTGGCGGACAAGTTCACCGTCAACCTGTCAAAAGCGGATTACGACATCATCACGCCTCAGCGCGGTTTTATCCTGATGGCCGAGTTCCTCGCCTTCGAAGTGCAGTACGCCGATCGCCTCGCCTACAATCGTATCGACGATGCAACGCGCGCTGCCTTCATCCAGGCGCTGGCCAAGCGATTATCCGAAATGATGGAAGAAAACATCCTCGAAATCGCACCGAACAACGACGAAGGTTACGATTACAAAGCCGGCTTCATCGACCTGCTCAACCGTCGCCTGGTGGATTACGCCACCTTCGACCTGGTTGACGAGAAACCCGGATTCGCCACGCTGCGCTACCTCGGCAACTGCATCCGCGAAGTCATGGACAAGCGCGACCAGCCGTGGATCATCGACCAGATCATGGAAATCGAATCGCCGGAAGCGGTGGAAACCATCAAGAAAACGATGCGCGGCCTGCTGGAAACCGAGGAAGAGTATCCCCCTCTACCGCCGCTGTAAAAAACCCAAACCCAGGATGTGTAGTCGCTGCCAGCGGCCTGCTATGCGCCAAGCAGACGACGCGACAGTAGTGATTGCATGTCCCGCCTGCCATCGGTGATCACGTAAATAATTACTTGCTTCCCGGCCACTCGATAGATGACCCTATAGGGTTTAAAGAATAGTTGGCGATACTCCCTGATACCAAGTGCCAACAATTCCTGCGGATATGAACCACGTTCCGGGAAAGCAGCGAAACTCTCAGCCACCGCCATCAACCTGTCAAGCACATCGTCCGCGCTGTTTGGTGAATCATGCTCCGCGATATAGTTGTGTAGATCATCGAGGTCGCTTTCCGCGCCCGCAGTGAGTAGTACCTTGTATCGCATCAGGCTTGAACTTTCCTGGCGCGAAGTCGGCTCACAACCTCGGCAACAGGTTTGAGCTTGCCCTCATCAATCTCGCGGTTGCCAATGGCCAACACTTTCAGCAAAGCCAGGGTTTCCTGCGTCTCATCATAGGAGGCAACATCCTGGATAACCGCCTTGGCCTCACCGTTTTGAGTAATTACCAGCGGTTCGCGATTTTCGGCCAACTGATGAAGGACCTTGGCCGCATTGGCCTTCAGATAACTAATCGGTTTGATTTGAGATGAATAGTTCATGGCTTCTCCAAGATCATTAACGAAGACTTAATATAGTCCATTAAAAAACCTCCCGCAAGGCCGAACTTGAGCCAGGATCGGCGCCTACTAAAATTTAGCGTATCTTCAACATGCTTTTGCTAAAATCCAAAATAGTCCCAAGTGGAGACCCAACATGTTAAGCATAGAAAATCTGACCCGCACGGAGAAGTTGCGCATGATGGAAGAGCTTTGGGATGACTTGGCGCGTGATTCGGTAACGCTTTCATCGCCGGAATGGCACGAGCAGGCGCTGCAGGAAGCGGAGCGCGCTCATGCTGAAAATCGGATTGATTTTGTTTCTTGGGATGTCGCCAAGAAGACATTGCACGACAGAGCGCCATGAAAATCGAGATTCTGTAATTTAATCGAGCCTGGCCCATTTTGCCCTTCCAGCCCGACTTCAGCGCCTGCATCCTGGCTCCCGCCTGTCGCCTGAAAACCGCCATGAGCGAGGCCCTGCAAAGCTTTCTGGCAACGCTGGACCTGTACACCCTGGCCGATTTGATCGGCGAACAACAGAAAGACGTGGAATAAAAATGCACGAAGACCGATTAATTGAGATCGAAATAAAACTCACCCATCAGGAAGATATGGTCGAAGAGTTGAATAAGGTGGTCTACCAGCAACAACAAAAGATCGACCACCTGGAAACGATTTGCGAAGCGCTGATCCGGCACGTCAAGGAATTATCGGACGGCGCAGCCGAGCAGCGTACAACGACCGAAACCCCGCCCCATTACTAGCCGCGGCAAACCGGTCTGAGCCACCTGCATCTATCGCTTCAAATCACGATAAAAATTCTCGTGCGGGCCAACCGCCAAAAGCACCCGTTTGCTTTCATCCCACTGGTAAGCCAGCAAATATTTCTGACCAACGCAATCGAACTTGTAGACAAAGACGCCTGAGAGATCGCCTTTCTTTTCCTGACCCATGGTCGGATCAGCGAGCACAACCCGAATAGCCGTATGGATGTCATTGCGCTGGTTTGCGTGCAGTTTCTTGTAAGCCCGCTTGAACGCTGGCTTTTGTTCAAGCGAGATACTCATGCTTCCGGCAGTTCGAAAGGCTCGGACTCCTCGTCCATGGCAACCAGCACATCGCGCACGAATTCGACAGACAAATCCGGATTATCCAGCGCCGCACGCCCCACCTTGGCCCAATAGGCAACCTGCTGCGGGATCGAACGCATCTCAGCATTAGCGCGAACCTTGGCCGCCTGATAAAGCGCATCGTCAATGCGAATGGAAACACTCATTTTTACCACCTTTGTAGTTAATCGCCACAATTGTAGCGTAGACGAATGCGCAAAAAATAACAAGCCTGCCTCACAGCCGGCCAGCCTCAAGCAATTAGACTAGAAAAAAGGGGGCTGCCCCTCATGGCGCTCGGTTTCCCTGATTCCGGTTTCTCAATCGGCCTGCAAGGAAGTAAGGACGGGCATCTTGAAACGACATGCCGTGGAAGGCAATGTTTATGCCATTCTCACGGCACGATGCCTCAAGATCGACAATCGACGGACGTTTCAGGGCATCGACCAGAAAACCGTGTCCCGGATTTTCCGCGCAAAGCGTAGGACGCCAATAAGCGCCCTACGCCTTACGCGGGTTGCATTTATCGCTTCAAGTCCCGGTAGAAGTTTTCATGTGGGCCAACAGCTTCCAGATAAATCAAACGAACACCTTCATCTAGCGTGTAGCCCAGCAGATACAACTGTTCTCCGCTGCGAACCTTGAAGACACGCAACGCGGCCAGATCACCTTTCTTGCGCTCCCCAATTTCGGGGTTTTGCCTGACCTCATCGACTGCGGAATCCACATCGGCGGCGGTATTGTCGTGCAACTTTTTATATTGCCGTGAAAACCGCCGGGTTTGCAGGACTGTCCACGTCACCCGCAACGACTCCGGGGCACGAACGGCTGGGACTGGTCACGCGATTCGCCCATCGAAGCCAAAGACTCTGCCACGAAACTGACCGGCAGATCGGGGTTATCAAGCGCAGCCCGGCCCACCCGCGCCCAGAACTCGATTTGCCCTGCAATGGAACGATGCTCCAGCGTCGCGTCTTGCTTGGCTTGCTCGTAGAGCTCCTGATTGATCCGAATTGAAGTGCTTGCCGACATTCCGATACCTCCGATATGCATTACCACATTTGTAGTATAAGTATAGCCATGTCGTTTGCAAAAGAAAACCCCGCCTCCTTGGGGAAAGCGGGGTTTG
>CAMTYG010000055.1:0-4876 GCA_947085875.1 uncultured Sulfuricella sp. | reverse complement strand
GCAGCTAAAGGGGTCAGCTTCGCTTTGTTTTTTCTCTTGAACGCCATATTCATCCTCTCCTGTTCAGAATCCGAAATCGGTTTGCGTTTCTGTATCGCCGGGTTGATTCGATTTGCCCGCCGGTCTGCCCGGCCGCTTCTGCGTGCGTCTAATCCCCGCTGCCGCACAAATCTTTTCACTGAAACGGCCATGACCCAGCGGCTGTCCCTGTGACAAGGCAAGCCGAATGTCGGCAATAGCTTCTTCATCCAGTTCGCTACGAAACAGGGCTCGGTAGGCGGCTTGCCGGTCGGCCCCATCCCGATCAATGGCGAGATAGAGCGGGTGCGGGGTGAGACGCGGGTCGGGTTGGCCTAGTCCGTTATGCGGGTAGCTGCTCCAGCGGTATTGGCCGGGGTCTTGCACCATTCCGGCGCGGACGGGGTTGAGTTCTATGTAGCGCATGCAGGTGAGCAGATAGGTTTCGGCCTGGATCAAGCTGGATTTGTAGCGGCCTTCCCATAGGCTTCCTGTGCGGCGGTAGCTGCGGTTGATGTATTGCACGTAGCGCCGCCCGACTGCTTGCATGAGTTTGGCTGTTCCTGTCTCGGTTTCTGGCGTGACCAGCAGGTGGACGTGGTTGGTCATGAGTACATAGGCGTGGATGGCACAGTGCCAATCGGCAGCCGCTTTCTCCAGCCAGTGGAGGTAACTGTGGCAATCCTCCTCGGCAAAAAAGCAGGGCTCTCGATTGATTCCGCGCTGGACAACATGCTGCGGCATTCCAGCTAATTTAATGCGTGGGCGACGGGGCATGGCTGTTCCTTAAAAAGATATTCGAAGCTGACCCCTTTGACCCTAGTGCCGCTGCCTTTGCTTGTGGCAAAGGAGCCAGAGCAAGGCGGCTGGCTACGGCTGCCAATATATCTGTCACATCCGCAGCGCTTCCATTTCCTCCAGCAATGTTAGCGGCGGCAGAATAAATGGAGACCGGAATCGCAATCGACGTGAGACGGGTAGTGCTATTGACAGTTGCCGCTATTGTCGTCATATTCGTGATTAACGATTGAACGTTTGGATCAGACGCGGTAAGGTTGCCGCCTTCTACTCCAATAACCACACCGTTCAGGAAATTTTCTACATTTGTCATATTTGTTCCCATTTTCATTCCCCTATTTTTGGCTGCCAAACAGCACTAAAGCCGCTAGCCCTAGTGCTACACAGATAATTCCCGCTAGATCAATCATCAAATCAAGACCAATAGCCAATCTCGACGCATCCACTTTCGGTTCCCTAATGGACGTCTTTGGATTGACGTGAAAGTGCTTGTCGACGAAAGTAAACTTTACAACCCCGAGAACACACACAACGAGAAAGGGGAATTTTATTGCGATCACCCCAACCTCCTCTAAGGGTAGGTTTCTTAAAACATAGCCGAACAAAAATGCTAATGGTATTATCAAGTAAGATAAAAGTAGTCCGAATTTTTCGTTCACGCTGCCATCCTCCATTCCCCATCATTAACCGCTTCGCGCAGGTCGCGCACGGCGCCGCTGCCTTGCATGTCGGGGAGCGCCGCGACGGCGGTGGTGTCGAGTGGGTCGGTGAACTGGCGGTGAAAGGTGTCGGTGGCGAGGTTGATGTCGCCCAGGCTACCGCTGACTTCGCCGGTGACGCCGGTGCTGCCGTCGGTCTTGGTGTAGCTACCCAGGTCGGCGATCTGGTTGCCGTTGGGGAGTACCTGGCTGTTGGCGGTGCTGGCGACGTTGATGGAGGCGATGTTGAGGCTGCCGAGGGTGAACAATTCCCCGCTTTGGCTGATGCCGTCCTGGTTGAGGTCGCGCCAGACGCGCAGGTTGGCGAACTGGGCGTCGGCGCTGCTGATTTTGCCATCGAGGTTGCTGTCGAGGTCGCGCAGGGCGTCGAAGCCGTCGGTGGCGAACTGGCCGTTGGATTTGAGGGTGCTGTCGCCGAACAGTTCGCGGCCGGAATCGATCGCGCCGTTGCCGTTGCGGTCGAGGACCAGAAAGCCGTCGTCGGGTTTGACCCAGCCGGTGCCGGTCTTGACGCCGCTGCCGGTCTGGTCGAAGAGGATGCCGGCTGAGGTGCCTACGGTTTCGAGGCCGTCGTTGTCGAGGTCGAGGGTTAGGGGGTCGCGGCGGATGGGAGCGATGTAGTTAGCGGAGGCGGTGAAGTTAGTTGCCACACCGTCTTCAATTTTTTTCAAAGCCTCATTCATTTTTTTTGAAAAATCAACCATCCCTTGGGGATCCAAACCGTTGATGGCATCTCTAATAAATGACATGGCACCCAAAAGCTCGCCACCCGGTAATGGGAAATCCGGGGTCAGGTCTAGCGGAAATCCGGGGTCAGGTCTAGCATCGTAGCATCCGCATTCCCGCATTCCCGCATATCTTCACCCGCCTCCCCGAACAATTCTTCCCGCCGTCGTAAAGTGTACGCCGAAGTGATCGGCGATTTGCTGGTAAGAATACCCTCCCGTCGCGTGAGCCGCAACGATGGCGGCGTTTCTGTCCGGCGCGCGTTTCGCGATTTCCGCCAGTGGCGGGGGCTTGGGGCGGCGCTGGGCGAGGGGGATTTGCACGTCGTCTTTGCCTGCCCGGATATGCTTTTGCATCCTGTTTACAAACTGTTCGTCGCCGAGAAACACCTGCCCCTTGAGTTTGCCCCAAGGCGAGTCCGCCTTGATGCCTTCCGCCACGAATTGCGCATAGCGCTGTTGCGCCAGACTGCGCCGTTTGGCGAACATCGCCAGCAACCCGTCTTCCGCGAGCCAAGGCGGTGCTGGCTCCATGCCCATGCTGGACCTGTAGCTGCTCCACGCCCAGCCTGCCGGTGTCTTCACCATGCCCGCGCGAACCGGGTTGAGCACGACGTAACGCGCCAGTTCCAGCAGATAGGCATCGCTGTCCACCAGTATGGCTTTGAACCGGCCTTGAAACAAATGCCCGACACGCTTGTGCCGCCGGTTGCTGGCTTGGGTGTATACGCCGTTGAGCTGGCGCATCCCTTTGGATAAGTTGCCGTCGGGTGTCTGGATCAGCAGGTGGTAATGGTTGTCCATCAGACACCATGCGTAGCATGTCCAGTTGAACTGGTTGATGACCTGCTCCAGCGTCGCCAGAAATGTCTGCCGATCCTGATCGTCATCGAAAATATCCTCGCGCCTGTCCCCGCGCGCGGTGACGTGGTAGAGGGCATCGGGGAACTCTATGCGGATGGGGCGGGACATGGTGGGGTAATTATAAATGATCTTATGCTACTTTGCTAGACCTGACCCCGTGACTCTTGACTCTTGTTCGACTCTTGTTCTGTCGGACTTAAACTCCGCGATATGCTTCTTTTCTAAACCCCCAAGTCTTTTTGTGACTGGCTAATCTTGATTTTTTCCACTCCTTACTATAAGGTAAGATTTTATGAAACAGGAGGGCTTATGTCGACTGCAACCATGACCAGCAAGGGTCAGATCACCATTCCCGCCATCGTACGGGCCGCGCTTGGCGTCGAGGCCGGAGACCGGGTTGAGTTCGTCCAGGTTGAACCCGGACATTTTGAGCTGGTGGCCGCCACGCAGTCAGTGACTGCCCTGAAGGGGCTGGTGCGCAAGCCTGCCTCGCCGGTGACGATTGAGGCTATGAATGAAGCAATCGCGGCCCAAGGAGCAAAAGCAAGATGATTGGTTTGGATACAAACGTTCTTGTCCGCTATATCGCACAGGACGATCCAAAACAGTCGCCCAAGGCAACGCGCCTGATTGAGTCGTTAACAGTAGATGCGCCGGGCTACATCAGCATCGTTTCGGTGGTGGAGATGGTGTGGGTGCTGACGGGTTGCTACGCATCAACCAAAGGCGAGATTTGCGAGGTGCTGGAAACGCTGCTGCGCACCAAGGAAATTATCGTGGCGCATGCCGATACCATGTGGAAAGCTTTGCGACTGTTCAGGGAGGGCAAGGCTGATTTTGCAGACTGCCTGATAGAGCGGTCTGCGAATGAGGCCGGGTGCAGCTATACGACCACATTTGATCGCGACGCTGCCAAGCATTGCGGGATGCGGTTAATCGACTGAATATGCACACCGAGCCAACGTTACCCATGAAGAAGGCCATGTGATTTATTCATATGCAGAGAAACCAATGAATGCATTTGGCCGTATTTCGAGAGGGTTTGCTAAAAACCTCTATTAGCCACAGAGAACACAGAGGAAAAACAAACGGCTCTTCCGGGTATTCATACGGTAGTTGAGGGATAGCAGTGTCCCTGAAAGCCCCGTGCGACAATGACTTTCGATGGTTATTGAGCACGAGGACACTATGGGGATTGCTATCCCAGGATCGATACTGGAATTACGTGGCCAGGTTGTCAAGGCGGTAGAGTGGAATCATGACACTGGTGAGGTCATGATCCGCTGCAATCGGGATCGGCGGTTTAAGGGTAGCGAACATCGCTGGGGGCTACCGGGCAAAATCGAACGCTATTTGCGGCGCACGATCATGGATGTGCCACTGGCGGGAAAACGTTGCCTGGTCGAGATTGAATATGCTCAGCTCTTCGTGCACAACAAAGCTCGGGTGGAGGGTCTGTCGTTCGTGGCCCCAGGGCAGCGGGTCACCAATCGAATGGCTCGCCTTGTCAGCGCGCTGTGTCGGCATATGACCATTAGCGCGGTAGCGCGTTATACCGGGCTGTCCTGGGACACGGTAAAGAATCTGGACAAGCATTGCATGGCGGAGCAATTGCCGCCGCTACGGCCTGACCTGCTAGAGGGGTTGCGTCTGATCGGGGTCGACGAAGTGGCGCGAGCCAAAGGCCACGACTACCTCACGCTGGTGTACGACATGGTCAACGGCGATCTGCTATGGATCAAGGAGGGGCGG
>CAMTYG010000054.1:0-11823 GCA_947085875.1 uncultured Sulfuricella sp. | reverse complement strand
GAATCTGCCACGTAGATCCGGTCCCGGTCGTCCACGAACAAGCCCGTCGGCAGCCAGAACTTGCCGGCGGCCTGGCCCGCCGAGCCGAGGAACAGCAGCAACCGCCCGTTCTCGTCGAAAATCTGAAGGTTGTCGAAATCGGCGTCGGCCACGTAAAGGTGCCCTTCGCTGTCCACGCCCACTCCCTTCGGCGCGGACAGATCGCCGGTCCGCGCAGTCCGCGTAGGGCGCAATAACCGAAGGGCATTGCGCCGCACGGTGGAACCCATTCGGCGGTTTACGCTACGCTAATCCGCCCTACGTGACTAAATTACTGTAGCAGGTGGGACGCGCCCTGTGAAAGTTAAAGCGTCGCGCCAATTTCAAGCAGCCCGTGCATGTTGCACTTCCAGTGGGTATGCGCCATTGGCGCGCGCTTCCAGCAAGACTACTTCAACCGCGCTACCATCTTCGGCATAGCTGATGTGTGTGTTCCAGCTTTGCGATACTTCGCGGACAATCGGTTTGTCGGACAGGCGAATGACGAGAATGTCGTCCTCATCAAAATAAGTGGTGTGCATGGGCGATCTCCTACAAAACCGTGAAATGACCACGAGGCGCTGAAATCGAGTGCTGAACATGCTGTTAACTGTGCTGCCCGTCAATCAGCTTGTCTAGCAGCCTGTCGGACTTAAAGGAAATCGGCTGCAAATCCGCCTGGCCGGTCCATATTTTGCCGCTTTTTTGGTCAATAGAACGACTATTGACCTGCAAAACCAGCAAAATCTGTCCTCGCCCAGCCGAATTTTGCGAGCATCCGCTACGCGGCTTGCCTGCTTGACCCACTTCGCTTCGATTCTTCAAGTCCGACAGGCTGCTAGAAAATTCAAAGCACTGGACACCGGCTTTCGCCGGTGCGACGAATAAATCCGCAGTTTCCTAAACGCTCTCCCCGCCGAGCGCTTCGACCAGATCGGCCAGCAAGCGGGCTAATTCCCCGGTCATCAGGGTGAAGTCGAGATCGAACAGCTCTTCGCTGCTTTCGGCCTGGGATTCGGCTTCTTCCTTGAGAATGTCCAGAAAGGCGAGGCGCTTGATCTGGAGCTGCTCGGTGAGGACGAAGGAGATCTTGTCGTTCCAGGTCATTCCCAGCCGGGTGGCGCTCTTGCCGGCGGCGATGTGCGCACGGATTTCATCTCCCTCCAGGTCATGGCGGACGTAGCGGACCGTGGCCTTGCCCTCGTCGATGGAGCGGAGCTCCAGTTCGCGATCGATGGTGAATCCGGACGGTGCTTCACCCCCGGCGAGCCAGCCGGTCATGGCCGTGACGGGTGAGAGCTTGGTATGCAGAAGCTTGAGCGGCAGGTTGTCCAGCGTTTTGACCAGCAGTTCCAGGACTTCGTCCGCCTTGGCCGGGGAGGCCGCATCCACAACCAGCCAACCGTTGGCCGGGTCGATCCAGACGAAGGTCGTGCGCCGATGCGCGAACGCCCGGGGGAGAAGTTCGTCGGTGACGCGTTCCTTGATCTCCTTGGTCTCCTTGCGTCCGACGCGGTGGCCCTGCTGCGCTTCGAGTTCGGCGATGCGGTCCTTGGCAAACTGGTTGATGATGGAGGCGGGCAGCAGTTTCTGCTCTACGCCCAGAGCGATCAGCAACTGCCGGTTCAATGCGTGGACGAGAGGCCCGTTGCCCTGAGGCGAAACCCAGCCACGGCTTTGCTTGTCCAGGCCGCCGCAGGGTTGCAGCGGCTGGCTGGACAGTTTTTCTTCCAGAGCAGCGGCGCTCATGGCCCAGCCAGTGGGAAGTCGATAAATGAAGATGTTTTTAAACCACATGGCGAGTTACTCGAAAAAGGGGGCGATTATACAGCCCGGGCAGGAAAAAAACGTTAAACCGCTATGGCGTAATCGGTTTCATCGTCAACCTGTGTGAGCGGCACGCCGGTTTCCCGGATGGCCTGCAGCTGGTTCGCCAGTGCGATTCGTATCGGCTCATAATCGGCTTGCGGCGGGGGGTAGCCTTGCCATCCTTCCGGCGTGTGGGTGTCCAGGTTGTAATAGGCATAAGGGGCAACCTTGTCCTCGATGTCTTCGGTCACGATGGTCAGCCGATAGCCGCTGAAAGTGGCGTGTCCTCCTGTTTCATGAGGGACGACGCGGTCCTCGAAGTCGATAAACTGGTCGTTTGTTTCCTGAAGGTAACCCGGCAATGAGGCAAGCAAATCCACGATTTGCAGATGCGTCAATTTCGCCGCCAGGGAGCTGGTTGCAAGTAGATAATCTTCGTGGTTCATTTCCCAGCGCGCAACGGCAACCTGCCGCTCATTTTCAACCTGGCCGGAAAACAAACCGCGAATATTCACCATGTCGGAAATATTCACACAGAACATTTCCGGGGTCAGCCCTTTCAGGTCGAATCGGGCTAACTCGGAGGAAGGCAAAACTTCAATATAGCTTGCCCAGCCGGAGCCTTTGCGCGCCAGTCCATGTTTGACCTGGTAGTGAAGGATCAGGGTCTTGCCCTGGATGGTGATGAGTGTTTTTTTCAAAATGATTTCTTCAAGTCAGGGATTTTGCCTGCGGACATGGTCTACCATACGGCCCGGGTGGCTGAAGTATAACAATGCCCGGCATCCCGTGTTGCCGGTTTCGCAACCGGGTTTGTCGTTCTGTAGGATAATAGCCCTGAAATAACTATCAACCAAAAAAAGAGGCAACGTGTCGAATCTTTATACTACTCTCCAGCGCCCTGGCGCTGTCGCAGCCACCCACTCCGGGTCCTTTCATGCCGATGATGTGTTCGCGGCGGCAACATTACGCCTGGTGAATCCTGCTTTGCCCATTCTGCGCACGCGCGACCAGGAACATCTGGATGCAGCGGATGCCCTGTTCGATGTGGGACGTGTTTTTGACCCGGCGACCTGCCGCTTTGACCATCATCAACTGGAGTACAAGGAAGCGCGCGAAAACGGCATCCCTTACAGTTCGTTTGGCCTGGTATGGCGTGAATTGGGTGCGGAACTCTGTGAATCGGCCGCCGCTGCGTCCAGGGTCGACCGCTGGCTGGTGCAGGGCGTGGATGCCATGGATTGCGGCATTACCTTAAGCAAGGAAACCCTGCCTGTCACGCTGATGTCCATTTCCACGGTCATTGGCGGTTTTAATCCCGGCTGGCAGGATGTCACCTCCGCTTCAGCCAGGAATGAGGCCTTCGAACGTGCCGTCAGTCTGGCAACGACCGTTCTGCAAAACACGATCAGGGATGCAAACGGGTTTGAAAAGGCGCGCGCCGCAGTGGCGCAAGGGGTTCTGCTGGAAGCGGGGCGGTTGCTGGTGCTGGAGCACGACGCGCCGTGGAAGGATGCCGTATTTGGATCGCCTGAGTACAAGCACCTACTGTACGTGATTACCCCTGATGCCCAGGCGAAATGGCATGTGACCGCCGTTCCGGATCACGCGGGAGGCTTCAATAACCGCAAATCCCTGCCTTCGGCCTGGGCGGGGCTGGATGGCGAAGAGCTGGACGCCGTCATCGGCATGAAAGGCTGCGTGTTCTGCCATCGGGGGCGCTTTGTCGCAGGGCACAAGACGAAAGACGGGGCTATGGAAATGGCGCGCCTGGCTTTGCGGGATTAAGAAACGGCGTATGCCCAACTTATTCATTAACAAGCCCTTAGGGACATCCTGATCATGATCGATTTGAAAATGGCGGCCGAACATGCGAAGCGCTTTATATTGCCAACGCTATTGGCGCTAATCATTTTGGGAGTGCCGCTGGGATACCCATATTTCAAGCTGCAACAAGAGAGAAACTCATTGGCCGATCTCCAGGTTAATCTGGAAAAAAAGAAAGCCGAGCTTGAAGCCAAGAGCCTGAACCGGGAAGCCGAGCTTGATAAAAAAGCGAAAAAACTCAGCGAAAAGGAAGCCGAGCTGAATTCCAGTGAGAATCAACTCAAAAAATCACTGGCATTGCTGGACCAACGTGAACAGGAATGCCAGACCGCGCTCGCCAAGTTGCAGCAAGAGCAAACCCTGGCACGCCAAAAGGTGAAGCAAAGCCCATTAAAAAGGGCTGCGATCCTGCAACCGAAACGAGCACCCTTGAAACGCGACGAAGTCAGTACGAAAAAGCGACCATCCTTGGGCGCGAGTCTAAAGAAGCCCATTGAATACAACGAGAGTCTCCCGGCAGCGGCCAGTCCTCCCCCTATTGCAACTCCCCCGGTAGTAGTCAAGCTTGAGGAAAGCTTGCCTCAAGTCAGGCCCCCTGGTGCTTGCGCATCTGTCGATGGAGGCGCTGACGCCACAAGAGAAATGGCTCGTCTCAAAAGAAAAATTTCCGCAACGAGCTTTAGAATCAACTATCGCCCCGTAGCCCTGATCCCGAATATTCGATCCGGCTTCCCCGAAGAATTATTGCGTAGGCTGGAGGAAAGTGATGAGTTCCTCCCTCGCAATGTAACTCTCGGGATAGCGTATCCGCCATTAAAAGCACAGCCAGATTCACTATCAAGTACAGATGCCGCGCGTGAAATTGCTTTTAAAACCGGGAGTCAATTTGTATTGTCCGGCGTCATCGATGCCGGCATCGGGCGTAGCGATTACGGTCAGTGGATAGAGGTGGAAGTAGATGCCTATGATGGCCTGACCGGAGTGCTGGTGGCAAAAAGACGCCAGGGCATGGAGATTGCCGGCGAGAATGAAATTGAAATCAGGTCGATCTTCGGTAGCGCCAAGTATTTTAATACGCCCTTTGGAAAGCGGTTCGATGTTCTTATGGAATCCCTCATTAAAGGCATCAGAACCGATCTGGCCTGCATGCCCTTCTCGGCAAAAATTACCGATATCGATATCGACAATAACAAGGTATATATCGATGGCGGGGCGGTCTCTCGTGTAGAGCCGGGAGATAAATTCGTCGTCTATCATTCCGCAAAGCGGATTCAGTCAGAGTCTGCATCCAAGGGATTACTGGGAGCCCAGGCCATTCCCGTCGCGTCCCTGACCATCAGGCAGGTGTCTCCTTTATTCTCGATAGGTGAATTGTCAATCGACCCCAGGAAAGCAGAGCTTCATGCGGGTGATTTTATCAGCGCGCAAAAAGTCCATTTGGAGAAACAGAAGTAGCAGCCCAAAAACCTTGCTGTTTTGGACTCAGAACTCAGGACAAGTCTCCTTGAAAGACGTCCGTTGCGAAAGTTTGTCGGCGAGGCGGGCCAGCACCGGGTGGGCCTTGCGCCATTCGATCTCGGGAAAGCGCAGGTCGAGGTAGCCCAATGCGCATCCCATGGCGATATCCGAAAGATTGAAAAATTCGCCGGTGCACCAGTTCTTGTCTCCCAGTTCTTCCGCCATGGCTTCGAGGCTGCGGAACACTTTCTGTTCCTGGCGCACGATCCACTCGGGGCTTTGCTGCGCTTGCGGGCGTTTCTTCTCGATAAAAATGGCGGCAGCGGCGTCGGATACGCCATCGGCCAGCGCTTCCCAGCGGCGCACGGCCAGACGCTGGCGGCTGTCCTTGGGAATCAGCTGGGACACCGGGCTGACGGAGTCGAGATATTCGACGATCACGCGCGAATCGAACAGGCTGTGTCCGTCATCCAGCACCAGCACCGGCACCATCCCGAGCGGGTTGTAGTCGGGGACGCGAGTGCCCGCTTCCCATGGGCTGTCCACTATCTGGTCGTATTCGATGCGCTTTTCCGCAAGGACAATGCGCACCTTGCGCGCGAACGGGCTGGTCGGGGTCATGATCAGTTTCATTTTTTACTACACCTGCGTCAGTTTAATGAGCTTGCGCGGACGGTATTCCTCCATCCGGTCGAAGTTGAGGTAACGGTAGATATTGTCGGCCTCGGGAGTGATCTTGCTGTTTACCAGATCAAGGTATTCCCGCACTGTCGGAATGCGCCCCAAACGCGCGCAAGCCCCTGCCAGTTCGGCTGAGCCAAGATAGACGCGGGCGCCCTTGCCCATCCGGTTATCGAAGTTGCGCGTGCTGGTGGAGAACACCGTGGCATTGTCCGCCACCCGTGCCTGGTTGCCCATGCACAGGGAGCAGCCGGGCATTTCGGTGCGCGCTCCGGCGCGGCCGAAAATACCGTAGGCGCCCTCCTCCCGGAGCTCCGCCTCATCCATCCGGGTGGGCGGCGCCACCCACAGGCGCGGAGCAACCAGTCCGGCATTCTCGAGCATTTTCGAGGCGGCGCGGTAATGACCGATGTTGGTCATGCAACTGCCGATGAAGACCTCGTCGATCTTGTCGCCAGCGACGGCGGACAGCGGTTTGATGTCGTCCGGGTCGTTGGGGCAAGCCACCAGAGGTTCCTTGATGGAGGCGAGGTCGATCTCGATGATATGCGCGTATTCCGCGTCCGCATCCGGCGCCATCAGTTCGGGCTTGGCCAGCCAGGCTTTCATGGCATCGATGCGGCGCTGCAGGGTGTGGGCATCCTGGTAGCCGTTCTCGATCATGTTGGAGAGCAGGGCGACGTTGGAATTGAGGTACTCGATCACTGGCGCCGGATTGAGGCGCACCGTGCAGGCGGCAGCGGAGCGTTCGGCCGAGGCATCGGAGAGCTCGAACGCCTGCTCCACCTTCAGGTCAGGCAGACCCTCGATTTCCAGGATGCGGCCGGAGAACACGTTTTTCTTGCCCTGCTTGTCGACCGTCATGGAGCCTTCCAGGATCGCCGCGTAAGGAATGGCATTGACCAGGTCGCGCAAGGTGATGCCCGGTTGCATCCGGCCCTTGAAGCGCACCAGCACCGATTCCGGCATGTCCAGCGGCATCATGCCCATTGCTGCGGCGAAGGCGACCAGGCCGGAGCCGGCGGGGAAGGAGATCCCGATCGGGAAGCGGGTGTGCGAATCGCCGCCGGTGCCGACGGCGTCGGGCAGTAGCATGCGGTTCAGCCAGGAGTGGATCACGCCGTCGCCCACCTTGAGGCTCACCCCACCGCGACTGGACATGAATTCAGGCAGGGTATGCTGCAGCTTGATGTCCACCGGCTTGGGGTAAGCGGCGGTGTGGCAGAAGCTCTGCATTACCAGGTCGGCGGAGAAGCCGAGGCAGGCAAGTTCTTTCAGTTCGTCGCGGGTCATGCCGCCGGTAGTGTCCTGCGAGCCGACGGTGCTCATCTTCGGCTCGCAATAGGCGCCCGGGCGCACGCCGGCGACGCCGCAGGCACGGCCCACCATTTTTTGCGCCAGGGTGTAACCCTTGCCGGTATCCGCAACCGGGGTGGGCAGGGCGAACAGGGTTGAGGGCGGCAGGCCGAGCGCGGCGCGTGCCTGGGTGGTGAGGCCGCGGCCGATAATCAGCGGGATGCGGCCGCCGGCGCGGACTTCATCCGCCAGCGTGACCGGCGCCAGTTTGAAAGTACTAATTACCTTGCCGGCTTCGTCGGTGACCTGGCCCTGGCAGGGATGGATGACGATGACGGCGCCGGTGTTCATGGCGGAAACATCGCACTCGATCGGCAGCGCGCCGGAGTCCTCGGCGGTATTGAAGAAGATCGGCGCGATCTTGCTGCCCAGCACGATGCCGCCGGTGCGCTTGTTGGGGATATGGGGAATGTCCGCGCCCATATGCCATTGCACCGAGTTGATCGCGGATTTGCGCGAGGAACCGGTGCCGACCACGTCACCGACGTAGGCGATGGGCAGGCTCTTTTCCTTGAGCCTGGCGATGGTATCCAGCGCATCCGGCATCTTGGCGACCAGCATTTCCGTGGCGTGGAGCGGAATATCGGGGCGCGACCAGGCTGCCTGGGCAGGCGAAAGGTCGTCGGTGTTGGTTTCCCCCGGCACCTTGAACACCACGGCTTTGATGGTTTCCGCCAGCGCGGGTCTGGCGGTGAACCATTCCCCCTCGGCCCAGGATTGGATCAGGGCTTTGGCGTGGGCGTTGCCTGCCTGCATCCGGTCGACGACTGGCTGGAAAGCATCGAAAATCAGGATGGTGCGCTTCAACGCCTCGGCTGCATCGGCGGCAAGAGCGGTATCCAGAAGCTCGATCAGGGCGGTCACGTTATATCCGCCCAGCATGGTTCCGAGCAGCCTGACCGCATGCTGCGGGCTGATCAGCGGCGAGTTTTCCCTGCCGTTGGCGATATCGGCAAGGAAGGCCGCCTTCACTTTGGCCGCGTCGTCCACGCCGGCAGGGATGCGGTTTTCCAGCAGGTCGACGAGGAAGGTTCCCTCTCCCGCAGGCGGGCTCTTCAATATCTCGATCAGGGCTGTCGTTTGTCCTGCGTTCAGAGGTAACGGCGGCAAACCAAGCGCGGTGCGCTCGGCGGCATGGTCACGATAGGCTTTCAGCATGGTGCGCGCTCAATTAAAGAAAATATTTTGACAACTTCTCATTATATCCATTATTGACAGGCCGCTTAACCATTCTTGAAGCGCCGACCGTCCATGATCAAAAAAATGGGGCGGCCGAAGCCGCCCCAAAACGGAGACACAACTAAAAAATGATGCCTTACTTTTTCTTCTTGATGCCGAGCACGCCGAGCACATATTTCTCGTAAATCGGTTCGGTAGTGCCTTTTTTCATCTTGCGGATGAAGTATTTTTCGAAGGCGATCTTGGCCAGGTGTACCCACTTGCCTTCCTTGAACCAGTTGACGTTGCGCGGCGGGATCTGCGGCAGCGCCACGAAGGCCGCGCCGGTATCGCCGAAGTCGGCCAGGCAGACGGCGTTCCAGGTGGCCTTGAAATCCGGCTCCCTGCCGTCGAGCAAGGCGCGGATGTTGTGCGCCGCCGCGCTGACCATGGTTTCGATCATGTAGCCGGTCTTGGGCGCGCCGGTCGGCACCGGGGTGGCTTCCACCGGCGGAATGGCGACGCACACGCCGATCGCAAAGATATTGCCGAACTTCGGGTTGCGCTGGAACGGGTCGATCAGGATGAAGCCGCGCGGGTTGGTCAACCCCTCGATGCCGAATACGGCATCCACGCCCTTGAAGGCCGGCAGCATCATCGAGTACTTGAACGGCAGTTCGTGTTCCTTCTTGACGTTGCCCATGTCGTCCAGTTCGGTGACGAACATCTTGCCGGGCTCGACCCTGGTGACCTTGGCATTGCAAATCCACTTGATGTGGCGGTCGCGCATGATGGATTCCATCATCCCCTTGGAGTCTCCGACGCCGCCCAGGCCGAGATGGCCGATGTAGGGTTCGGCGGTGACGAAGGTCATCGGCACCTTGTCGCGGATCATGCGTTTGCGCAGGTCGGTGTCCATGATCATGGCGAATTCATAGGCAGGCCCATAGCAGGAAGCCATCTGCGCGGCGCCGACCACAACCGGGCCCGGATCCCGGATGAACTGGTCCCATGCCTTGCCGGCTTCCACCGCGTGATCGACGTGGCAGATGGAATGCGTGTTCTTGCCTGGCCCCATGCCTTCCACTTCGTCAAAGGCCAGCTTCGGGCCGGTGGCGATGACAAGGAAGTCATAGTCGACGATTTGGCCGTCGGACAGCTCGACCTGATTTTTTTCGGGGTGGACGCGTTTCGCCGCTGTGGCGATCAGGCTGATGCCCTTGCGCTCCAAATAGGGCGCAAGGGGGAAAGTGATGTCTTCCTTGGTGCGCCAGTTGACGGCGACCCAGGGGTTGGAAGGAACGAATTGAAATAACGGAGAGTCCGAAATAACGGTGACCTTGTCTTCGGGGCGAACCTGCTCCCGCATTTCGTACGCACACGCCATGCCGCCAATGCCCGCACCGAGAATGATGATATGTGCCATGTACACAGTTCCTTATGGGTTAAGGGTTTTCCGATGTGCCGTTTTTTTATCCAGAATTGCCAGACGAAAATCCGGGTCATCGCCTCAAGTCCCTCGCCTACGATGACCTTTTGTTATGAGGCAATGCGGGTGTTATAATGCCGCCACTTTATTGTTTTTTGCCGGGATTTTTATGAAATCCGTTCTGCGGGCACTTGCTGCCATCTCCATTCTGCTCCTTGCCGCCTGTTCCGTGACCGAAAAGCTTACGCCTTACAAAATCGACATCCAGCAGGGTAATATCGTCACCCAGGAAATGGTGGCGAAGCTCAAGCCCGGCATGACCAAGGCCCAAGTGCGCTTTATTCTGGGCACTCCGCTTATTATGGACTCATTTCATGCCAATCGATGGGATTATGTCTACCGCTACCAGAAAGCCGGCAAGCTGACGGAAGAGCGGAAGCTGGCGCTGTTCTTCGATCGGGAATTGCTGCAACGCGTCGAGGGTGATGTGGTGGCCACCAGCCCGGCAACGGAAGAGAAGAAGGAGCCGGCGGCAGCCGGTGAGCCTGCCAAGGCCGCGGAGCAGCCGGCTCAGGATGCGGCGCCGGCGCGGAAAGAAAAAGGCTTTTTCGGCCGCATGATCGAAAAAATAGGATTCTGAACATGAGTACACTGAATATCGCGATTGCAGGGTGTTCCGGGCGCATGGGCCGCGCCCTGCTCGAGGTGGTGGCGCAGGCGCCGGACGTGCGGCTCGCGGCCGCCCTGGAGCGGAAGGGTAGCCCGTTCGCCGGCAAGGATGCGGGCGAGCTTTTCGGCGCGCCATGCGGTGTTTCCATCAGAGAAGATACGGCGATCGCGCTCGCGGGTTGCCATGCGCTGATCGATTTCACCCGCCCCGAGGCGACGCTGGATCATCTGAAGGCCTGCCGCGAACTCGGCATCAATATTGTCATCGGCACGACCGGTTTTTCCGCCGAGCAGAAAGGCCTGATTGCTGACGCCGGCCGCGATATCGGCGTGGTGTTCGCCCCCAACATGAGCGTCGGCGTCAATCTCAGCCTCAAGCTGCTCGACATGGCGGCGCGCGTTTTGAACGAGGGCTACGACATCGAGATCGTCGAGGCGCATCATCGCCACAAGGTCGACGCGCCTTCCGGCACTGCGCTGCGCATGGGTGAGGTGGTGGCCCATGCGCTCGGCAGGAATCTGGCGGAATGCGCGGTGTATGGCCGCGAGGGCGTGACCGGCGAGCGTTCCCCTTCGACTATCGGCTTCGCCACGGTGCGCGGCGGCGATATCGTCGGCGACCACACCGTGCTGTTTGCCGGCACCGGTGAGCGCATCGAGATCAGCCACAAGGCGTCCAGCCGTGCCACCTATGCGCAGGGCAGCCTGCGTGCGGTGCGTTTTCTGGCGGGACAAAAATCAGGTTTGTTCGACATGTTTGATGTCCTTAGGCTGAAATGAATGCGGCCCAGTTGTTATTGCAGGGTGATGCTGTTACCCAGGGTGTGGCACTGCTGTTGCTGGCGATGTCGGTCGGCAGTTGGGTCGTGATCCTCTGGAAGGGCTGGCTGCTGCAGCGTGCCAGTGGCGATGTGCTGCGCTGCGTGGCGGCTTTCTGGCGTTCGGCGTCGATCGACGAGGCCTTGCCAGCATTGAAGGTTTTTGACCGTGAAGTTCTCGTTGTTCCACTGGTGCTTGCGACCAAAATCGAAGCCAACGGCACGCTGGCGGCGGCCGGCGACAAGTCGCAGCAGTTGACCCGTGTCTTGCGCGATGCCCTGCATGCGGCCCTGGCCAAACTCCAGCATGGTCAGGTGTTGCTGGCCACCGTGGGGGCCACCGCGCCTTTCGTTGGCTTGCTGGGCACGGTGTGGGGTATTTATCACGCCCTGATCGGCATTGCGCAGGCCGGCCATGTCACGATCGACAAAATCTCCGGCCCGGTCGGTGAGGCCCTCATCATGACCGCCGCCGGCCTGGCGGTGGCGATTCCGGCGGTGCTGGCCTACAACGTGCTGGGTCGCTCAATCGGCCGCATTGAGGCCGAGCTCGAAGGCTTTGCCCGCGATCTGCGCGAACTATTGGCTGGCACGCCAGAT
>CAMTYG010000053.1:0-10989 GCA_947085875.1 uncultured Sulfuricella sp. | reverse complement strand
CGGGTTCGGATTAAATTCGCGTGTTTTGGATTTATGATAATTCAACCTAGAAACCTTAGTTGGACGGGGTGGAGTGTGCGGTTTTTGGGGTGCAGGGCAAGGCGCAACGACGCGGAATGGTTGTTCCATTCCAAGGAGTTGCGCCTTGCCCTGCGCCGCAAAAACCGTGCAATCCACCTCGTAGCGGACTCACCAATCGGGTGAAACGGTAAATCACGAACCGAATTAAAGGGGTCGGGTTCGGATTAAATTCGCCGCGTGTTTTAGATTCGTGATAATTCAATTACGCTGCTTGCTCTTCGGGCTTCTCAGGTCGGCCTTCGAGGTAAAGGGTGTCAGGGTCGAAGTCAATTTCTTTTGGCCATGTGACGGTGCCGTGGCTGGCCCGTGCCAGCTTGAAAAACGCAGCTTGGCGTAGCGGCTCGAATGCCGGGTAACCCAGATAAGGCGTCATGTCGAAATGGCGTATTTCACCGTTGGTAAAAGTGAGTAGCAGTACGTAATCGTCGTGGGCAGTGACTGCAACAATCCGTGGGTTCATGGCTTTCTCCTAGCGCAGGGGATCTATCTTGACGAGAGTTTCGCCGCGCATCGCGAGCGTCCAGTCAGCCATCAGTTCTTCGCGGTGAATCTCGATCCACGCCTGGATGAGGCGTGTTTGCCGTGGCGGCATGGAGCCTTCCAGCAACTCGTTTTCCGCTATCGAAAATACAGCCTCGCTACCGGCATATTCGGCATGGATATGGGGCGAGTGATGTTGCTTGGTATCGAGCCAGTACATGTAAATCAGGATACCGTAAAACGAACTGACGAGAGGCATGGTTTTTCCTTTGCCGATGCGGGGGTAAGCATAACTCTGCGCTCGTCCCCAATGATTTAAGGGGTCGGGTTTGGATTAAATTTTCACACCGCATCTTTTGAATTCATTTTTTGTTGTCATGCTCAAGCCACGGCTTCAAGCGATGCGTGGTGCTCAATCTGGTTGCGGTATAAGTCGATCACAGGGAAACACAGGTCGTAGTCGCCCCAAACCAATTCGCCGTATTCGAGGCGAAATGTCGCAAAACGGGCAGGATCAAGCCATGCCCGAACATCAGGGTGGAGGGCGTTCGTAAGGAAGGGTTTGAAGTCTACCGTCTGCTCGATGCCGTCATCAAATCGCAGACGGATGAGGAAGTCTCCAACTTGTTCGGCAGTGACAATGTTAATGATGGCGGGTGTCATTTGAGTCTCCTTGTGATGCGCTCCGGTGTGATGGGTTTATGCAGAACAAAAAAATCGATCCACTTGGCGATGATATCGTCGGCGCGTGCGCTGACAATTTCCTCAAAATAGCGCATTTCTTTGATGTCGAGCGGGGCGCGACCCGCAACCGCGCTGTAACGAATCTCAGAGACTACGCCGTTAAGCACGATGATTTCGGCACGGGACTCACGACCTTGAATCTTGCCATGCACATGGACTGGCTCATGTTCGTTGGCGTAGAACATGATGATTAGCCCGAAGTATTCGTAGAGTTTAGGCATGATCCATAGTGGTTCGGCGATGTAATGCGTGGGCATCCGCATAAGGGTTGCTGGTTATCTGGCAGGCGATCCAATCACCTCGTCCTGCTTCTGCCAGTGCGAATCGCGGGGTCAATTCTAACATCCCAACATTTTGTTGGATGTTAGAACTGATCTACATACCCCTGCGCCGAGCAAATTTATCTGGATTGGATTAAACGCTACATTTTATTCCACCACAAGTCCCACCCGGCGCAGATGGGCGCGCCGGGGGTGGCTGCTGTCGGGACACCTCAGGGACAGGCTCATTTTCTGAATTTCCGTTCAATCATCATCTGCCGCGAACGCTGCTCTCGCCAAGGTTGTAAAAGAACCCTTTGTTGGATAGTCTGAAACGGAGAGGGTTCAACACATGCAGCCATCACCCCAAATCGTATTCGTCGCGCGCGGCCTGACCAAGACTTACCACATGGGAGAAGTGGAAGTGCCGGCGCTGCGCGCGCTGGATATCGAGATCTATCAGGGCGAATTCGTCGTGCTGCTGGGGCCTTCGGGCAGCGGGAAATCGACCCTGCTCAACATCCTCGGCGGCCTCGACACACCCACCAGCGGCGAGGCTTTCTGGCGCGACCACAACCTGGCCACCTCCGATGAACGCGCGCTGACCGCATACCGGCGCGACCACGTCGGCTTCGTGTTCCAGTTCTACAACCTGATTTCCAGCCTCACCGTGCGCGAGAACGTTGCCCTGGTGACCGAGATCGCCCCCAAGCCGATGACGCCGGAAGAAGCCCTGAAACTGGTCGGGCTGGAACACCGCCTGGACCACTTTCCTTCCCAGCTTTCCGGCGGCGAGCAGCAGCGCGTGGCGATCGCCCGCGCCATCGCCAAGCGCCCGGACGTGCTGCTGTGCGACGAACCGACCGGGGCGCTCGACTATGAAACCGGCAAAGTGGTGCTGGAAGCGATCGCCAGGATCAATCAGGAGCTCGGCACCACGGCGGTGGTGATCACCCACAACGCCTCCATCGCCGGCATGGCCGACCGGGTAATGCGCATGGCCGACGGGCATATCGCCTCGGTGGAAAGCAACCCGCACAAACTGACTCCATCGGAGTTGTCATGGTGACGTTATATTCGGTGAGGGGTGAGAGGTTAGGGGTGAGGGGAAAACCCGGCCTCGCCTCACCCCTAACCTCTCACCCCTCACCTCCCGGATGAAAGCCCTCGACCGCAAGCTGTTGCGCGATCTCTGGCACATGCGCAGCCAGGCGTTCACCATCGCCCTGGTCGTGGCCTCGGGCATCGGCTCCTTCATCGCCCTGCTCTCCACTTACGACTCATTGCAGTGGTCGCGCCAGTCCTATTACGAGGAAGCGCACTTCGCCCAGGTGTTCGCCGACGTCAAGCGCGCACCCCGGCCAGTGGAGCGGCAGATTGTCGAACTGCCGGGGGTGGCTGCGGTGGAAACCACCGTGGTGCAGGATGTGACCCTGGATATCCCGGGCGTGGCCGAGCCGGTGATCGGCCGCATGATCGGCCTGGCGAATGGCGGACAGCCCAGCCTGAACCGCCTGTTTCTGCGCCAGGGCCGCCTGCCTGAAGATGGAAAAAGGAACGAGGCCCTGGTCTCGGAGGGCTTCGCCACGGCCCGCGGTCTCAAACCCGGCGACCACATCGCCGCCCTGCTCAACGGCAAGCGCGAGGAACTTGCTATCGTCGGCATCGTGCTGTCGCCGGAATACATCTTCGCCTCGCGCGGCGGCGAAATCCCCGACGACAAGGGCTTCGGCGTGTTCTGGATGGAGCGCGGGCGCCTGGCGAGCGCCTTCGACATGGAGGGCGCGTTCAACCGCGTGTCGCTGAGCCTGGCGCCGGGCGCCAGCGAGGCGGCGGTAATCGACGCCCTCGACCGCCTGCTCGAACCTTATGGCAGCCTCAGTGCTTACGGCCGCAAGGACCAGAACTCGCACCGCATCCTGAGCCAGGAGATCAACCAGCAAAAAACCATGGCCACGGTTTTTCCCACCATATTCCTCGGCGTGGCGGCATTCCTGCTCAACGTGGTGCTGGCCCGCCAGGTAGCCACCCAGCGCGACCAGATCGCGGCCCTGAAAGCGCTCGGCTATACCGACTTCGCCATCGCCGCCCATTACCTCAAACTGGTGCTGGCGATCGTGCTGGCCGGCATTGTTCTCGGCTTCGGCATCGGCGCCTGGATGGGCTATGAAATGACGGCGATGTACACCCTGTTTTTCCACTTTCCGCGCCTGAGCTACCGCATCCAGCCATGGATTGCCCTGGTGGCGGCGGGAGTCAGCCTGGCAGCCGCCATGGGCGCCGCGCTCGGCACCGTGCGCAGCATCCTGTCCCTGGCGCCGGCGGAAGCGATGCGCCCGCCCGCCCCGACCCGCTACCGGCGCATGCTGCTGGAACGGCTCGGCCTGGCGCATCTGCTCTCGCCCCAGGCGCGCATGGTGATCCGCACCCTGGAACGGCGCCCGTTGCGCACCCTGCTGACCACCTTCGGCATCGCCTGCTCGGTCGCCATCCTCGTGTCCGGGACCTTCTGGCGGGATTCGGTGAACTACCTGATCGATGTCCAGTTCTACATGGCCGACCGTGGCGACGCGAACGTGGCTTTCGTCAACCCGGTTGCCCGCAGCGCCCTGTATGAACTCGGCCGCCTGCCCGGCGTGCTGCGCACCGAGGAGGTGCGCTCGGTGCCGGTGCGCCTGCGCGCCGGCCATCACACCTACCGCACCGCCGTGTCCGGCTATCCGCCGGATGCGCAGCTGCGTCAATTGCTGGATACCGGTTTGCGCCGCGTGCCCCTGCCCCCCGACGGCATCCTGCTCTCGCAGCGGCTGGCGGAACGGCTGGCGGTCAAACCCGGCGACCGGCTGCTGCTGGAATCCCTCGAAGCCACCCGCGCCAGGCGTGAAACCGTGGTCGCCGGAGTCGTCAACGACCTGGTCGGCCTCTCCGCCTACATGGATATCGCCGCCCTGAACCGGCTGATGGGCGAGGGAGAATCCATCTCCGCCGTGGCCTTGACGCTGGACCCGGCTCTGGCCAAAGAGTTTTATGCGCGCCTCAAGGAAATGCCCCAGGTCGCCACCGTATCCATCAAGGGGGAACTGCTGCGCAGCTTCCGCGAAACCAACGCCCGCTTCCTGCTTTTTTTCACCGCCATCGTCACCGCCTTCGCCGCCGCGATCGCGGTGGGCGTGGTCTACAACAGCGCCCGCATCGCCCTGGCGGAAAGAGCCTGGGAACTGGCCAGCCTGCGCGTGCTGGGTTTCACCCGTCACGAGGTTTCCGGGCTGTTGCTGGGCGAGCTCGCGATTGAAATCGCGCTGGCGATCCCGCTCGGCCTGTGGCTGGGCTACCTGCTGTCGGCGCTGATCGTCTCCATGATGCATGCAGAGACCATCACCTTCCCGCTTGTCATCACCTCCAGCACCTATGCCTACGCCGCCCTCGTCATCCTGGCCGCCGGCGTGGCCAGTTCGCTGATCGTGCGCCACCGGGTGGATCACCTGGATCTGGTGGCGGTATTGAAAACGAGGGAATGAAGGAAATCGGCTACAAATCCGGCAGGCCGGCAGAAGTAAACTATATTTATACTAGATAACCAGGCGGAGAAAAAACATGGCCACCTACCGGCTCGGCTCCAGCGGCGAAGAAGTCAGGCAGATCCAGGCCAGGCTGCAAGCGCTGGGGCGATACCGCGGCCCGCTCGACGGCGCCTTCGGCGGCGGCACCGAGGCGGCAGTCAAGGCTTTCCAGCAAAGCAGCAGCCTCGAAGTGGACGGCCAAGTCGGCCCGATCACCTGGAACGCGCTGTTCAAAGCCGAAATTCCGGTGCCTGCCTTGTTCTCAAAACCCCTCGACTATCGCTGCCTGGCGCTGACCGGCGCCTTTGAAACCGATTCCGGCTTCCCCGACTGTTTTGCGGGCTTGAGTGGCGATTTCGACGGCCAGGGCATCAGCTTCGGCGTGTGCCAGTGGAATTTCGGCCAGGATTCGCTCCAGCCGCTGCTCAAGGACATGATCGGACAGCACCCCGATATCGTCCGGTCGATTTTCCGCGAACAACTGGACGTGCTAACCACGGCCCTGAACGGCGGCAAACGTGAATTGATGAGCTTCGCGGCCAGCATCCAGCACCCGGTCCGGCATATCATCAACGAACCCTGGCGCGGCATGTTCAAAAGTCTGGGGAGAACCGGAGAATTCCAGGCGATCGAGCAGAAATATGCGGCGACGCTGTACCAGTCGGCGCTCAACCTGTGTTCCGATTTCGGCCTCTGGTCGCAACGCGCCGCCGCCCTGATGTTCGACATCAAGGTGCAAAACGGCAGCATCCGGGATCTTACCAGGGCACGGATACTGGCGGATTTCGCCGGCCTTGCTTCCGACCTGCCACGCGAAGCGCTGGAGGTGGAGAAGATGAAAATCGTCGCCAACCGCCGCGCCGAGGCGGCCAACCCGCGCTGGGTCGAGGACGTCAGAATGAGGAAGCTGTGCATCGCCAAGGGCGAAGGCGTAGTCCACGGCGTCCGCTACAACCTGGAAGAGCAGTTTGGCATCGCGTTAACCGAATAAGAACGATGATCATGGCTGCCGGCAAGAAAATAAAAATCCCGGCGCACCCCCGCGTCGTTGCGGACGCGCAAGCTGAAATCGAGCTAAAGGAGAATAATGGTATGAACGTCTCATCCCGGAATTTCGCCGCCGTCGCCATGCTGGCCTGCATGGCGTCCTTGCAGTCAGTGGGAGGAGAGCTGCGCCCTTACACGCTCCCGTCCCAGCAGGCCGCGCCCCGTACCGAGCAGCGCCAGATGGAGCCGCGGCCCGTGCGCCCCCGGATCAGCGAAGCCTACTACCAGGACTTCGAAAACCAGGTTAAAGGCCTGAAGCCGGAACAGCGCGCCGACCTCGACCGCTCCTTTGCACGCCAGCGCGATCTGGCCATCCGATCAGGCCGGATTGACGAGGCTCAGCACTACCTGCGGCTGTTGCAGATAGTGCGGGATGCGAAATAAGCCTGAAAGACCTGTTGAACCGCAGTTTACAAGGCTGAAGGAGCCATCATGAAACAAACCTGGGCTTTGATCTGGCTGGGACTGCTTCTGCTGTTGACGGCGAGCGCGGCCTGCCGCGCCGCTGACAACGACATCAGGCAGCTCGAGACCGCGGGTGCCTACGAGGCGGCGCTCGGCACCGCCGGGGCGCAGTCGCCGGCTCCCGTCATCGACACGCAGTCGCAGGCGGACAAGTTCACCCACGAGTTCCGGATGCGCCAGGAAAACAACAAGCTGTACGAAATCGCCATCCTGAGCGCGCTGGCCCTGGTCTCCCTGTTCATCGTGCTGCGCTTCATCACCGCCAAGGCGGCCTATTCGGCATCCCACATCGTGAACGCGACCGGGCTGATTTTCATCATTTTCGGCACCATCCTGCTTGTGCTCTTGGCGGACACCGATGAGCAGCTGACCGCTCCGATCGGCATTCTGGGCGCGGTGGCCGGCTATCTGTTCGGCTCCATCAACCGGGGAAAATCCGGCACAGATACGGGTGAAGAGAAATAGGGAACGCCCATGCCGGCGCCCTTCCCCGCCGGCCTTAAGCCCCTGGAATTCAAACATGATGTGGATCAAAAGAACACTTCTGATCTTGCTCGCTATCGCCTTGCTCGGCGTGCTGGTCATGGCGTTCCGTCCACAACCAGTGACGGTGGAGATGGCGGAAGTGACGCGTGGCCGCTTCGAGCAGGTCATCGAGGATGACGGCAAAACCCGGGTGCGCGAACGCTACGTGGTTTCCACCCCGCTCGCCGGCAAGCTCCGGCGGATCACGCTCAAGGCCGGCGACGCAGTCACCGCCGGCATGGTGCTGGCGGTCATCGACCCCAGCTCGCCTGCCCTGCTGGATGTGCGCACCGAACGGGAGCTCACCGAACGCGTCGGCGCAGCCGAAGCCACCCGGCTGCGCGCCGCGGCCACAGTCGAACGCGCGCGGGCGGCGCTGGAGAAATCCCGCTCCGATCTGGAGCGCAGCCGCAAGCTGGCTGAGAAAGGTTTCGTTTCGGTCGCCCAGCTGGAACGGGCCGAACTTGAGGCCAGGATCAACCTGCGCGAACTGGAGGCCGCCCGCTACGCCGACCATGCCGCCGCACACGACGTATCGGTGGCCCGCGCCGCCCTGCTCCAGGTTGGCGTCGCCGGGAAGTCATCGGGGCGGCGCTGGGAAGTGCGCACTCCGGTTGCCGGCCAGGTTCTCAAGGTAGTGCAGGAAAGCGAGGCCACCGTCGCAATGGGTGCGCCGCTGCTGGAAGTCGGCCAGCCCGCAGAGCTCGAAGTAGTGGTGGATGTGCTCAGCACCGACGCGGTACAGATCAAACCGGGCGCCCTGGTGCGGCTCCTGCGCTGGGGACGGGCGGAGCCGCTCGAAGGCCGGGTCAGGCGGGTGGAGCCGGCGGCCTTTACCAAGGTTTCCGCCCTCGGGGTTGAGGAACAGCGCGTCAACGTGGTGATTGACCTCACCTCTCCCGCCGAAAAATGGCAATCGCTCGGCGACGGTTACAAGGTGGATGCGAGCATCATCGTGGCGAGCCTCGATGATGTGATCAAAGTGCCGGTCAGCTCACTGTTTCGCGACGGGGAGCAATGGGCGGTATTCACCGTCGCCAACGGCAAGGCCGCCAGGCGCACGGTGCAACTGGGCCGGCGCGGCGGGCTGGAGGCGGTGGTGGAAAAGGGCCTGCAACCCGGCGAAAAAGTCATCGTCCATCCCGGCGATGCAGTCAGAGACGGTCGCCGCGTGAAGCTGCGGGCTGGTGTATGATTGGAATTTTTCGGCAATTTTCTGTAACAAAATGACTAATAAAAATACCGCCACCCTGCTGATTTCCTGTCCCGACCGCAAAGGCCTGGTCGCGGGCATCGCCGATTTCCTCTACCGCCACAACGCCAACATTCTGCACGCCGACCAGCACCAGGACAGCGAGTTGGGATTGTTCCTGATGCGCGTGGAATGGGAACTGCACGATTTCGATCTGGAAATCAACCAGTTCGACCAGCACTTCGCGCCAATCGCCGAGAAATTCCAGATGCAGTGGCGCCTGGCGCAATCAGCCTCGCGGCCGCGGGTGGCGATCTTCGTGTCGCGCTACGACCACTGCCTGGTCGATCTGCTCTACCGCCACCAGGCCGGCGAACTGCACTGCGACATCCCGCTGATCATCGGCAACCACGAGGACACCCGATGGATCGCCGATTCCTATGGCATCCCGTTCCAGCACATCCCGGTACACAAGGACAGCAAGGCGGAAGCGGAAAAGGACCAGCTCGCCCTGTTGCGCCGCCACCATGTCGATCTGATTGTGCTGGCGCGCTACATGCAGGTGCTGTCGGCAGACTTCATCCGGCATTATCCCAGCCGCATCATCAACATCCACCATTCCTTCCTGCCCGCATTCCTCGGCGCCAAGCCCTATCACCGCGCCTTCGAGCGCGGCGTCAAGCTGATCGGCGCAACCAGCCACTACGTCACCGAAGTGCTCGACGACGGCCCGATCATCGAGCAGGACGTCGCCCGCATCTCGCACCGCGACGCGATCAACGACCTGATCCAGAAAGGCCGCGACCTGGAGAAGATGGTGCTGTCGCGCGGAGTACGCTGGCACATCGAGAACCGCATCCTGCTGTATGCCAACAAAACGGTGATTTTCGACTAATCCAATGGCTTTATTTCAGACAAAAAAACCGCCCGTCAGAAGATGACAGGCGGGAATTGAACCGCTCGAAGGCGGATCAAGAGGAGTAGTTCTGACACACCATCTTATGAGTGCCAATGCAATACATTCATGCTACCCGAAAAGGGAAGCACCGTCATTGATAATTCTCAATCGACGGCAATTTTATTGAGTGCGGCGTTGTCGCAGCGCAGCGAAACGCCACCGGGAACTTCCTGCAAGGTCCCGTTGCGTTTGAATTCGGCGATGATGCGGCTGGCGGTTTCGGTGGTGATGCCGAGCATCGATCCCATATCCTCGCGGCCGAACAGCTCGCAGGCACCGTCCTCCCTGCCACCGACCAGGCGCTGCAACAGGCGCGCCATGCGCGCCCTGGCGCTGCCGGTGGCGAGTTGGGTCAGCCAGGCATCCGCCTCATCCAGCGCGCGCTGCCAGCGCACCATCAACTCCCTGCGCAGCTTGGGATTATCCCGGTCCAGCCGCTGGATCACTTCCAGCGGAATGCGGCAAACCTCAGCCTGCTGCAAAACAATGGCGTCATGCTGGTAGGGCTGCCCAAGCAACGATTCCAGGCCAGTGACATCGGTGGCGCGAAGCAGGCGGACGATGCGCTGGCGCCCGTCCGGCAGATACTGCACCAGCTTGAGCAGGCCGCTGCGAATGGTGAACACCGCCCGCGCCGGATCGCCCGCCCGGTAAAGCACTTCATGTGAAGCCAGCGCGATGTCGTCGATCGAGTCGTGGATGCTCTCGCACTCGATGATTTCCAGCCCGGCAAACAGTACCGAATTGCGGATGCCGCATTTGGCGCAGTCGGAACAGCCGGGCACTAAAGTTTTGCTCATGCGCAATTATGGTTCAAGTTGGACATTGAGGGAAATGATCTCATTAATCTGACTCTGCAGCGGCGATCAGGTTCCGGTACTTTTGCCAGTCGAAGCACGGCCCCGGATCGGTCTTGCGCACCGGGGCGATATCCGAATGGCCGGCGATCTCCTTGATCGGGTAGGCCTCCTGAATGGCACGCGTCAGCTCCGCCAGCTTCTCGTACTGGATATCGGTAAACGGATCGCTGTCGCTGCCTTCCAACTCAATACCGATTGAAAAGTCGTTGCAGCGAATACGGTCATGCCAGCTCGATACGCCTGCATGCCAGGCGCGCTTGTTGCACGACACGAACTGGATCACCTCGCCTTCGCGGCGGATGAAGAAATGGGCGGAAACCTTGAGATCGGCGATCATCTCGTAATAAGGGTGCTGCCTGGTATCGAGCTGGTTGGTGAAAAAGTCGATCACGCCGCTGCCGCCATAGCTGCGCGGCGGCAGGCTGATGTTGTGGATCACCAGCAGCGGAATGTCGAACTCCACTTCAGGCGGTCGATCGTCGCAGTTGGGCGAGGCAATAAAACGCACGCCCTTCATAAATCCTGACTTGTCTATTTTCAAACCACCTCCCCGGAACTGAGGTTCCCCCGGTTTTTCGTCTTCCAACGGGCGGGTTTCATGCTACCAGCTTTTCATCATGCTGAGTGCTGATCCAGTCCTTCAGGGTGCGATTCAAACTGATGTGGCGCAGAACAAACATGTAGATACTCTGTTCGAGGGCAAGCATTTTTTCTGTAATTTTTGCACCTTCCGGCTCATGCTTGAATAGCGTAAAAGCGGGCGTTATCGAAGGGTTTGTCGTATTTCAACATGCCGTGGATGGCATGCAGCAGTTTG
>CAMTYG010000052.1:0-14965 GCA_947085875.1 uncultured Sulfuricella sp. | reverse complement strand
TGGGCGCCACGGTGGTGCGGGATGTCACCGAGGTGGGCGGGTACGGCTGGTTCAGCGTGATTGTCGACCCTGCCGGCGCGGTCATTGCGCTGTGGAAGCCCAGGCAGGCTGAGGCAAAGTAATCCGAGATGGGCTCCTTGGGCTTTTCAGGGGGTCTGTTTTTCAAGTTAACGGTTTACCCTTCACTGGCCTCTTCCCAATACTCGATCATCAATTGCAGGCTTTGAGAGCCGTTGTATTCGTTCACGTCCAGCCGGTAAACCGCGTTGATCCAGTCCGGCAGCGGCTCATTGTGAAAAAACAGGATGCCGTCGAAAACCTGGTCGGCCTTGCCGAGCTTGAGCCGCAAGTGTTTTTCGCCTACCACCCGCTGGCTTTTAACGGCAAATGTTTCCTGGAAGGCCGGTTGCGGGAAGCCCTGCCCCCAGACCTGCTCTGTCAGGGTTTTGGCCAGATGCAGATTCATGGCTGGGGTTTCCAGGCTGCCGTCGCTTTCGATGATGCGTTCCAGGTCGGCCGGGGTGAGCAGGGACTGGGCGATTTCTTCGAAAGCGGCGGTGAATTCCTCGAAATGACATTCCTGGATGGACAACCCGGCGGCGAAGGCGTGGCCGCCGAATTTTTGCAGCAGATGGGGTTTTCGCTTGGCGACCAGGTCCAGCGCGTCGCGCAGGTGCAGGCTGCGGATCGAGCGCCCGGAACCTTTCAGCTCGCCGTTGTTGCTGCGGGCGAAGGCGATCACCGGGCGGTGGTATTTGTCCTTGAGTCGCGAGGCGAGGATGCCGATCACGCCCTGGTGCCAGTTCGGGTCGTACATGCAGAGTGAAAAACAGTCCTGAGTGGAAGAGAGTGCTGAGTCCTGAGCGCTGAGTCCTGAGAGATGCGTGGGCTCTGGGCTCAGGGCTTTGCACTCGGCACTCGCCAGCATGCCCGCCTCGATCTCGCGCCGTTCGCGGTTGAGGGTGTCGAGCTGTTGCGCCATGCCATAAGCCTGTTCCTCGTTGTCGGCGAGCAGGCATTCGATGCCCAGCGCCATGTCATCCAGGCGTCCGGCGGCATTCAGGCGGGGGCCGACGACGAAGCCGAGGTCGTAAGTCGACGCTTTCTCAGGTTTTCGGCTCGCCACTTTCAGCAAGGCATTGATGCCGGGGCAGGCCCGCCCGGCGCGGATGCGCTTGAGTCCCTGGTGCACCAGGATGCGGTTGTTGTCGTCCAGCTTCACCACGTCGGCCACCGTTCCCAGGGCGACCAGATCCAGCAGCCTGGCCAGGTTGGGTTCGGGCCTGGTGGTGTACGCTCCCCGGTTCCGCAACTCTGCGCGCAGCGCCAGCATCACGTAGAAGATGACGCCCACGCCGGCCAGGTTCTTGCTGGGAAAGCCGCAGCCAGGCTGGTTCGGGTTGACGATGCAGGCGGCATCCGGCAGCTCGTCGCCGGGCAGGTGGTGGTCGGTGACCAGTACCTGCATGCCCAGGCGGTTGGCCTCTTCGACCCCCGCTACGCTGCTGATGCCGTTATCTACGGTGATGAGGATGTCGGGTTTGCCACTTCGATTTGTGGGTAGGTCGCGTAGGGCGTCAATAAGCGAAGCGCATTGCGCCGTATGTTGTTCGGCATGGTGCAATGCGCTTCGCTTATTGCACCCTACATGAACGGCAAGCCGGACGATCTCCGGTGTCAGCCCATAACCGTATTCGAAGCGGTTGGGAACCAGGTAGTCCACTGTTGCGCCGAACTCGCGCAGCGCGCGCATTGCCACGGCGCATGCCGTGGCGCCGTCGGAATCGTAATCGGCGACGATCAGCAGGCGCTTGCCGGCCTCTATCGCATCCGCCAGCAGGCGCGCCATTTCCGCAGCGTTTTTCATTGCCGTGAAAGGGAGCAGGGCGCCCAGCTCATGTTCGAGCTGGCGCATTTCCTGAATGCCGCGGGCGGCGTAGATGCGGGCGAGTACCGGGTGCAGACCGCTTGCGGCCAGGCGGCTGGCATCAGGCTGTGAGTAGGGGCGGGAAGCGATGTTGGGCATGGCGGCGATTATACCCCGATGGAAGGTTGAGTCAGGCCTGTTTAGGCTAGCCTGAAATCCTGTATCATTACGCTTTCAGGAATTTGAAACTGCTTGCTTATGAAAACCACTTTTCTTGATTTTGAACAGCCGATCGCCGAACTTGAGGCCAGAATCGAGGAGCTCCGCTTCGTGCAGGACGACTCCGCCGTGGATATCTCCGAGGAAATCGGCCGGCTGCAGAAAAAGAATCAGGCGCTGACCAAGGATCTTTACGCCAAGCTTTCGGCCTGGCAGGTTTCGCAGGTTTCCCGGCACCCGCAGCGGCCGTATACGCTCGACTACATTCAAAACATCTTCACCGATTTCGAGGAGTTGCACGGCGACCGTGCCTTCTCCGACGATCCGGCCATCGTCGGCGGCCTGGCGCGTTTCAACGGCCAACCGGTGATGGTGATCGGCCAGCAGAAGGGTCGGGATACCAAGGAGAAAATCTACCGCAATTTCGGTATGCCGCGCCCCGAAGGCTACCGCAAGGCCATGCGTTTGATGCGCCAGGCGGAGAAATTTGGCTTGCCGATCATGACCTTCATCGACACGCCGGGCGCCTATCCCGGCATCGGCGCGGAGGAGCGCGGCCAGTCCGAGGCGATTGCGCGCAACCTGTATGTCATGGCCGAACTCAGAACCCCGATCGTCTGCACCATCATCGGCGAAGGCGGTTCGGGCGGTGCGCTGGCCATCGGCGTCGGCGATGTCATGCTGATGCTGCAATATTCGAGCTACTCGGTGATTTCGCCGGAAGGCTGCGCCTCGATCCTGTGGAAGAGCGCGGACAAGGCGCCGGAAGCCGCGGAAACGCTGGGGATCACCGCCAATCGCCTGAAAACCCTGGGTCTGGTGGACAAGATCGTGAACGAGCCGCTGGGAGGCGCGCACCGCGATCCGGACGTGGTCATGCAAAACCTGAAAAAAGCGCTGCAGGAAAGCCTGCGTCAGCTTCAGGACCAGTCGCTGGACGATCTGCTCAAATCGCGTTTCGAGCGCCTGATGGGCTATGGCAAGTTCAAAGAAACTGCCGCCAAGTGATCTGCCCGCGTTTGTTGAAGCCAAGCTAAAAAGTTGGGTTCAACCGGGCCGGCATATCACGCTGGCCCTGAGCGGCGGGGCGGACTCCGTGGCCCTGCTCGACATCCTGGCGCAACTTCGCGCCAGCCTGCATTTCTCTCTTTCCGCTGTTCACGTCAACCATCAGATCAGCCCGAACGCGGCCGATTGGGCCGAGTTTTGCGCCCACCTGTGCGCCGGGCACAACATTCCTTTCCAGGTCGCCAAGGTCGATCTCAAACGCCAGTCGGGCGAGAGCCTGGAGGCGCTGGCGCGGGACGCCCGCTGTCGGGTGTTTGCCGAACAGCAAACTGATTTTATCGTGCTGGCGCAACATCTCGACGATCAGGCGGAAACGCTGTTGCTGCAGTTGCTGCGCGGCGCCGGCGCGAAAGGCCTGAGCGCCATGGCTGAACTCAGGACTCAGCACTCAGGACTCAGGACTGGCTTCTTGCGCCCTCTGCTCGATGTGCCGCGCCGCTTGATTCTCGATTACGCCGCCCTGCGCGGACTGCATTGGGTTGAGGACGAGAGCAACGCCGACATTGTTTACGATCGCAACTACTTGCGTCATCGGGTAATGCCTTTGCTGGAGCAGCGCTTTCCCGGATATCGCGAAACCTTTGCCCGCACCAGCCGCAATCTGGCAGAAAGCGCGCAGTTGACGGACGACCTGGCGCGGCTGGATCGCGCGCTTGCGGTGGTGAATGGCCATTTCCGGGTGGATGCCCTGCGCAGCTTGTCCGCAACGCGGGCCAGGAACCTGCTGCGCTACTGGCTGGCGGAATCCGGAATGCCCGTGCCTTCCGCCGGGCGGCTGGAAAACCTGCTGCAGCAGCTGTGCAGCGCCCGTGACGATGCTCAGGTCCGCATTTCCTTGGGAGGCGCCGTGATCCGGCGATATCGAGGCGAGGTGCATATTGAACCCTCGACCGAATCACCCGAGAACAAGAAAAAGACACCTGTGCCGCTGCTGGAACTCGCTTTAACCTGGGCGCTTCAGGATAGGCTGGATTTGCCTGGGCTGGGAGGCCGGTTGGTATTCGAGCGGGCGACGGGGCAGGGATTGAGCCTGGCCAGACTGACTGCCGCGCCGGTTACGGTCAGGTTGCGCCGGGGCGGTGAGCGATTGCGCCCGGATTGCCTCAGGCCCACACGCAGTTTGAAAAACCTGTTGCAGGAGGCGGGAATGCCTCCCTGGCAGCGGCAGAGGCTGCCGTTGCTGTTCAGCGGGGAAAAACTGGCATTCGTGCCCGGTATTGGAATGGATTGCGAATATCAGGCCGATGAAGGTGAAATTGGAGTTGTTGTAAGGCTCGAAACAGCCATATCGCTATTGCCTGATGGCGGGCGATGGTGACGTTGACGATGTGCTTGCTGCGGATAGGGTTTTGACGAGATATTAAGACTCCCCCTGTTTCTTCGTCTATTCCGAATTACTTGACCGGCACCACCACTGCGCTGACGCCCAGCGAACGGATCTTCATCAGTGCCTGGTCGGCTTCGGCCTTGCTCTGGAACGGACCGACGTTGAGTTTGGTTTCGGTGTAGGACTTGATGCCGTTCTGCGCCAGTTTTTCCTGTAGTTGCAGGGCATTGGCCGGGTTGGAGAAGACGCCGAGCTGCACGGTGTAACCCTTGGGCGCGGGTTCGGCGATCTTGGCGGGTGGCGGGGCTTTTCCGGCGGCGTCTTTTGCCGGCTGCGCGGGCTGCATTTCCTGGACAGCACGTGCAGCGGCTTGGGGCTGGGCGGCGGCAGGCTTGGCCGGGGCGGGATGGGCGGAAACTTCGGCTTCGGCGCCGGGTCCGCCGGGTGCTGATTTGGCGGTTTTTGGCGCCGGGGCGGACGGAGCGACTGGCGCGGGTGCGTTCACTACCTCCGGAGGCGGCGGTGGTGGCGTGGCGGGTTGAGCTTCCTGGGCTGGCGGGGTGGCCGTTTCTTCCGGGGCCGGCGCGGCGGGTTCGGGTTGCGTGGCGGGAAGAAGCACGGTGCCCGGCGCGGTAGTCCGGGTGATGGGCGCTTCCGGTTTATAGCGGGTCAGGACGGTGAGTGCTGCGATGGCGGCTGCCACCAGGACAGAAGCGACGATAACGCGTCGGATGGCGCGTTTCTTGATCTCGTTTTGCTCGTCGAGTGACGGTTGCTCCGGCATGGCGTTGTCCTTGTTTTAATGGAAAATCCGGCTGCGCTGCATGGTAGCACGATATTCCCGGCCGCGACAGCGCAGGGGTTTCAGGCCGCATAAGACGTTTATTTTAAGTGTTAAATGTGGTATTTTTACACGTTTTAATCAAGCAATCCCTGGAGAAAACGAATGGCTGTTGAACGCACCCTCTCAATCATCAAACCCGACGCAGTGGCAAAAAATGTGATCGGCAGAATTTATTCCCGTTTCGAAAGCAATGGCCTGAAAATCGTCGCTGCGCGCATGATTCACCTGAGCCGTGCCGAAGCTGAAGGCTTCTACGCAGTTCACCGCGAGCGTCCTTTCTTCAAGGATCTGGTCGAATTCATGATGTCCGGCCCGGTGATGGTGCAGGCGCTGGAAGGCGAGAACGCTGTCGCCAGGAACCGTGAGCTGATGGGCGCCACCGACCCGAAGAAGGCCGACAAGGGCACTATCCGCGCCGATTTTGCCGAGAGCATCGATGCCAACGCGGTGCATGGCTCCGACAGCCTGGATAATGCCAGGATCGAGATTGCCTATTTCTTCCCGTCGATGGAAGTCTACTCAAGTTAATGACCGTTAACCTGCTCGATTTCGACCAAGAGAAGCTTTCGGTTTTCTTCGCGGAAAGCGGCGAAAAGCCGTTCCGCGCCAAGCAGCTGTTGCGCTGGATGCATCAGTTCGGGGAAAGCGATTTCTCCCGGATGAGCGATCTGTCCAAGGCGCTGCGGGAGAAATTGGGCGGGCTGGCAGTCGTCGAGCCACCGCGCTTGATGCAGGAGCAGATTTCCGATGATGGCACACGCAAGTGGTTGCTCGACGTGGGTGCAGGGCAGGGTGTTGAAACCGTGTTCATTCCCGAGGGTGATCGCGGCACGCTGTGCGTTTCCTCGCAGGTGGGTTGCGCCCTGGAATGCAGTTTTTGCTCTACCGGAAGGCAGGGTTTTAACCGCAACCTCAGCGTGGCCGAGATCATCGGCCAGTTGTGGTGGGCGAATAAGGCTCTCGGTTGTACGCCCCGGAACGAGCGAGTGATCGGCAACGTGGTGCTGATGGGCATGGGCGAGCCCCTGCTCAACTTCGACAATACGGTGACCGCGTTGCACCTGATGCTGGACGACAACGCCTATGGCTTGTCGCGCCGCCGCGTGACGGTCAGCACTTCCGGTATCGTCCCTGCCATGGACCGGTTGCGCGAGCAGTGTCCGGTGGCGCTGGCGGTTTCGCTGCATGCGCCGAACGACGCGCTGCGCAACATACTGGTGCCGATCAACAGAAAATACCCGCTGAGCGAGCTGATGGCGGCCTGCCGTCGTTATGTCGTCGATGCGCCGCGGGATTTCATTACTTTCGAATACGTCATGCTGGACGGTGTCAACGATAGCCCCGCGCATGCGCGTGAGCTGGTCGCCCTGACGCGCGACGTGCCGTGCAAGTTCAACCTGATCCCATTCAATCCGTTCCCGGATTCCGAATACAAGCGTTCGCCCGCCGATGTCATTCGCCGTTTTGGCGCGATTTTGATCGAAGCCGGACGCGTGGTGACGACACGCAAGACTCGCGGTGACGATATCGATGCCGCCTGCGGCCAGCTGGCCGGCAAAGTGCAGGATAAAACCAGGCGTATGATAAAAATTGAGGTGGCTGCATGAGTCTGAGGCGGCTATTATTTCTGGCGGCGCTCGGAGCCGGCTTTCTGGCGGGGGGCTACGCAACCGCGGAAGAGCAGTCCAAAACGCGCCAGCGTGCACAGATCCACACCGATCTGGGTACGGCCTATTTTGGCGCCGGCCAGTTGGGCGTGGCGCTGGAAGAGCTGAATATAGCGATCCGGGCGGATTCCGGCTTTGCGCCTGCGTATAACATGCTGGGCCTGGTTTACATGACGTTGCGGGAGGATGACAAGGCGGAAGAGAATTTCCGCCGCTCGATCAGCCTGAACAGCACCGATTCCGATACCAACAATAATTACGGCTGGTTTCTTTGTCAGCGCGGCAAGGTCGACGATTCCATCCGGTATTTCATGGCGGCGCTGAAGAATCCCCTGTACGCCACACCCGAGAAGTCTTACCTCAACGCCGGGATTTGTGCGCGCAAGAAAAATGATGACGCCGAAGCTGAGGAATTTCTGCTGAAAGCGATCAGGCTTCAACCCCGTCAGCCTCAGGCGCTATTCCACTTGGCCGATATTAACTTCAAGCGTGGAAACTACGGCGAGTCCAGGAAATTCATCAATCAGCTTTCCCAGATCGCCGCGCCGACCCCGGAAAGCTTGTGGCTGGGGATGCGCATCGAACGCAGGCTGGGCAACCGCAGCGACGAAGCCAGTTATGGTCTGCAACTGAGGAAAATCTTCCCCGATTCGCCTGAAGCCCAGGCGATGCGCAGCGGAAAATATGAGTGACATGAGGTATTGAGTGACTGAAGAATTTGAGGGTAATGCTGCCGAGCAGCAGACAGGGGTCAGGCCGGGCGCGGGCAAGATACTTGCCGAAGCACGCGAGCGGCTGGGTTTGAGCGTGGCTGAAGCGGCGCGTCAACTCAGGCTTTCTCCGCGCCAGATCGAGGCGCTGGAGGCGGATGACCAGGCCAGCCTGCCGGGCAAGACATTTCTGCGTGGCTTTCTGCGGAATTATGCCAGGCTGCTGCAGCTCGATCCCGAACCGTTGCTGGCGCTTTGCCAGCCTGAACCACCTCAAGCCCAGCCAATTGCAGTGCCAACGAGCAGGATCGAATTTGGCGGCAAGCGCAGGCTGATGTCGTTTGGCGATCACTCCGGCAAGCCATGGGCAAAATATGCCGCGATCATCGGCGTGGCCGTGCTGGCCTTGTCCTGGGGAACGCATGAATTGCTCCTGGGGCAACCATCGCCCCAGGATGCGCCCGTGCCGGTGAAGTCCGCTGGGGAAACCACGATGGCCCTGTCGTTGCCGCAAGCCGAGCCCCCGGTTCTGACAGCGCCCGTCATGAGTCAAGCTGCCGAGCCGGTTCCAGCAACTGCAACTGTACCCGCTGCTGCCCCGGTTGCTCCGGCTACTGCGGAGGCCCCGGTTTCCTCAGCACCTTCCCTGGCGGATGCCGGCGGCCAGCGCCTGCAGTTTGTGTTCGACGGCGATGCCTGGGTAGAGGTGAAGGATAAAAGCGGTAAGGTTGTTTTTTATCAGTTGAACCCGAAAGGCAGCCAGCAGTCGGTGCGCGGCAACCCGCCGTTTTCCCTGGTGATTGGCAATGCCGCCCACGTCAGATTGACTTACAACGACAAGCCGGTTGACCTTGCGCCCCATATCAAGGTGAGCGTGGCGCGGCTGACTATCGAGTAGACCATGTATAAACCTGAAATACCCCGCCGCAAGAGCCGGCAGATCATGGTCGGTTCGGTCGCCGTCGGCGGCGATGCGCCGATCAGCGTGCAAACCATGACCAACACCGAAACCTGCGATGTCGAGGCGACGCTCGCCCAGATCGGTCGCGCAACGAAGGCGGGCGTGGATATCGTACGGGTTTCCGTTCCCAGCATGGAGGCGGCGGAAGCCTTCGGCGAGATCAAAAAGCGTTCGCCGGTGCCCTTGATCGCCGACATCCATTTCGATTATAAAATCGCTCTGCGCGTTGCCGAACTGGGCGCTGACTGTTTGCGCATCAACCCCGGCAATATCGGGCGCGAGGATCGCGTGCGGGCGGTGGTGCAGTCGGCCAAGGACCACGGCATTCCGATCCGTATCGGCGTCAACGCCGGCTCGCTGGAAAAGGACCTGCAAAAGAAATACGGCGAACCCACTCCCGAAGCCCTGGTGGAGTCGGCGCTGCGCCACATCGAGATCCTCGATCGCCTGAATTTCCCGGATTTCAAGGTGAGCCTCAAGGCCTCCGACGTGTTCACCACAGTCGAGGCGTACAAGCTGCTCGCCGCGCAGATCGAGCAACCGCTGCATCTCGGCATTACCGAGGCGGGGGGGCTGCGTTCCGGCAGCGTCAAGTCGGCGATCGGCCTCGGCATGTTGCTGGCCGCCGGCATCGGCGACACCATCAGGGTTTCATTGGCGGCCGATCCGGTGGAAGAGGTCAAGGTCGGCTTCGATATCCTGAAGAGCCTGCATATCCGCAGCAAGGGGGTCAACATCATCGCCTGCCCGAGCTGCTCGCGCCAGGAGTTCGATGTGATCAAGGTCGTCAACGCCCTGGAAGCGCGCCTTGAGGATGTGCTCGAGCACATGGATGTGGCGGTGATGGGGTGTGTGGTGAACGGGCCGGGCGAAGCGCGCGAGGCGGATTTCGGCATCGCCGGGGGCTCCCCCAACCTGCTCTATATCGAGGGCAAGCCCGCCTACAAAGTGACGGAAAACGAGATCGTGGACCAACTGGAGCGGCAGGTTCGCGAACGCATCGCCCGGATGAAACAAGAATCACAACAGTAATGAGCCAAATTCAAGCCATACGCGGGATGAACGATATCCTGCCGGAACATGCCGACCTCTGGGCCTTTTTCGAGGACGCCGTGGAGGACTGGCTGCGCAGCTACGGCTACCGCAGCATCCGCATGCCGATTGTCGAGCAGACCGCGCTGTTCAAGCGCGCCATCGGCGAAGTCACGGACATCGTCGAGAAGGAAATGTATACCTTCGTCGATGCGCTCAACGGCGACAGCCTGACGCTGCGGCCGGAAGGTACCGCCTCCTGCGTGCGCGCGGCGATCCAGCACAACCTGCTGTACAATGCGCCGCAGCGCCTTTATTACACGGGGCCGATGTTCCGCCACGAGCGCCCGCAGAAGGGACGCTACCGCCAGTTTCACCAGGTCGGGGTGGAGTCGCTCGGCTACGCCGGGCCGGACATGGATGCCGAACACATCATCATGACGGCGCGGTTGTGGAAACGGCTCGGCCTGCCCGACATTGCCCTGCAGATCAACACGCTGGGCAGCAGTGCAGACCGCGCGCGCCATCGTACGCGCCTGGTGCACTATCTGGAGCAGCATATTGAAGCTCTCGACGAGGATTCGCGTCGACGCCTGCACACCAACCCGTTACGGGTGCTCGACAGCAAGAATCCTTCTCTGCAGGAGCTGATCGAGGCGGCACCGAAGCTGCTGGATGATCTTGACGAAGCGTCGCTCAAGCATTTCGAGGATTTACAGGTGATACTGCGCGATGCCGGTATCGAATACCAGATCAATCCGCGTCTGGTGCGTGGGCTGGATTACTATAACTTTACCGTATTCGAATGGGTAACCACCAAACTCGGCGCACAGGGCACGGTGTGTGCGGGCGGTCGCTACGACGGCCTGGTCGAGCAGATCGGCGGCAAGCCGGCACCGGCATGCGGTTTCGCCATGGGCGTGGAGAGGCTGCTTGCACTGCTCGAGGAATACGCATTTCAGGCGCCTCGTGTCGCCCCCGATGTTTATCTGGTGCACCAGGGCGATGCGGCAAACAAGTTTGCCATGGTGGCGGCTGAACAGCTGCGTGACCAGGGCTTGCACGTGCTCCTGCATTGCGGCGGCGGCAGCTTCAAATCGCAGATGAAGAGGGCGGATGCCAGCGCTGCGCGCTATGCGCTGATCATCGGTGACGACGAGGCCGGGGCAGGGGAAGTCAGTCTCAAGCCGCTGCGCGAATTGGGCGAGCAGATGCGGATGACGGTGGATTCAGCGGCGGGCTTGATCAGCGTTGGGCGTCGCTAACTTTATTTAAAGGGGGGAAAACATGGCTTACGATCTTGAAGAACAGGAAAAGCTAGACGAGCTGAAAGCCTGGTGGAAAAAGAACGGGACGACAGTGATGCTGGCGGTTGCGGTGTTCGCCGCAGTGGTGGCCGGCACGCAGGGTTGGCGTGTCTACCAGAATAGCCAGCAGCGCCAGGCGGCGCTGGCGTACGAAGCGGTGCAAAATGGTGTACAGAGCAGGGACGTCAAGCGCATCCGTGATGCGGCTGGCCAGCTTATCGAAAAATATCCGGGCACGCCGCAAGCATCGAGAGCTGCGCTGCTTGCGGCCGGGGCTAACCATGAATCTGGCGATGCCAAGAGCGCCAAGGCACAGTTGCAATGGGTGATCGATCATGCCAAGGAAGAGGCCGCGCGCGACATCGCCCGGTTGCGCCTGGCCGGTATCCTGCTGGATGAAAAAAGTTACGAGGCAGCCATGAAGACATTGGAAGCGCCGCATGAAAAGGCGTTTGACGGCCTGTTTTTCGATCTTAAAGGAGACGTGCTGACGGCTCAGGGCAAGATGGCGGATGCCCGTGTTGCCTACAAGGCCGCACTGGAAAAAACGGATGAAAAAAGCGCTTATCGCCAGATCGTGGAAATGAAGCTGGATGGCCTGGGAGAGCGCGGATGAGGCGCATAAGATGGCTGCTGGTTCTCGCAACCATTTTCCAGCTGGTGGGTTGCAGCGGCATGGGGGAGAAGGCTTCTACCGGTTTTGGTCTTTGGGGTAGCAAGGATACTGGCGAGAAGCCGGCGGCACTGGTTGAATTCAAGCCTTCGGCGGAGCTCAAGCCGGGTTGGCAGGAGCGCGTCGGCGGGGCCGGGGATACGGTGCTGTTTCCCGCTGTGGCGAGCGACAGCATTTACGCGGCGGGCCTGGACGGGAAGATTGCCCGTTTCAATGCGGAGACGGGCAAGCTGCAGTGGAACATTGATTCCGGGCGCAAGCTTTCCGGCGGCGTCGGTGCGGACAGCCGTCTGGTGGCGGTGGGAACTGCCAAGGGCGAGGTGCTGGCCTTCGATGCCAAGGGCCAGCCGCTCTGGCAGGCACGTCTTTCGAGCGAGATATTGAGCGCGCCGCAGGTGGCCGATGACTTCGTGGTGGTGCGCACTGGCGACGGCCGCATTTTCGGGCTGGATGCGAGGGATGGCAAGCGCAAGTGGGTATACCAGCGCACCATGCCGGCGCTCGCCCTGCGCAGTCATGCCGGCGTGGCGGTGACGCACGGTGCGGTGTTCGCCGGTTTTGCCGGTGGCAAGCTGGTGGCGCTCGACCTGGCGACCGGCAACATCGGTTGGGAAGCGACCGTAGCCTTGCCGCGTGGAGCCACCGAGCTGGAGCGTGTGACCGATGTCAGCAGCCTGCCGGTGGTGGATGGCAACATGATCTGTGCCACCGCCTACCAGGGGCGTACTGCCTGCTTCGATATTGCCAACGGCAACCTGCTCTGGGCACGCGATGTCTCCAGCTCCGCCGGTCTGGCGATGGATGATCGCAGCGTTTACGTCAGCGACACCCGCGGCGCTATCCATGCCCTCGACAAGTACAGCGGTGCGAGCATGTGGAAGCAGGACAAGCTGCTTGCCCGCCAAGCCACCGCGCCACTGGCTCTTGGACGCTATATCGCGGTGGCCGATGTCCAGGGCTATGTCCATCTGCTGGCGCGGGAGGATGGCAGCTTCGCGGCACGCATCGCCACCGATGGCAGCCGGATCGGCGCGCCTCCTGTGGCGCTGAACCCTGGCTTCCTGGTGCAGACCAGCAATGGCGGGCTGTACGCGCTAACAGTGCAATAAACTTAATAACTTCGTGAGGGGTGAGAGGTGAGGCGTGAGGCGAAAAATCAAAACCCGCACCGCCGCCGTTTTTTCGCCTCACCTCTAACCCCTAACGCCTAACCGAACTCATGAAACCCACACTCGTACTGGTCGGCCGTCCCAATGTCGGCAAATCCACTTTGTTCAACCGGCTAACCCGAAGCCGCGACGCCCTCGTTGCGGACCTGCCGGGGTTGACGCGCGACCGTCATTACGGTCATGGCCGCGTGGGTGACCGACCCTATCTGGTGGTGGATACCGGCGGTTTCGAGCCGGTGGCGAAGGACGGCATTCTCCACGAAATGGCGCGGCAGACTCTGCAGGCGGTAGACGAGGCCGATGCTATCGTGTTTCTGGTCGATGCGCGCCAGGGCTTGGCCGCCCAGGACAAGATCATCGCCGACCAGCTGCGCAAAACAGGGCGACCGTTATTCCTGGCGGTGAACAAGGCCGAGGGCATGCGGCGCGATGTGGTTGCGGCCGAATTCTACGAACTCGGTCTGGGCGACCCGCTGGTGATCTCGGGGGCGCATGGCGAAGGCGTGCATGACTTGGTGGAACTGGCGCTGGAGAGCTTCCCGCTGGATGAAGTTGACGAGGAGGAGGAAGATCACCCCAAGATCGCCATCGTCGGCCGCCCCAACGTGGGCAAGTCCACGCTGGTCAACAGCCTGCTCGGCGAGGAACGGGTCATTGCCTTCGACCAGCCGGGCACGACGCGCGACAGCATCTACATCGATTTCGAGCGCGACAGCCAGCGCTATACCCTGATCGATACCGCTGGCATCCGCAAGCGTGGCAAAGTGTTCGAGGCGATCGAGAAATTTTCCGTAATAAAAACCTTGCAGGCGGTGGAAGATGCCAACGTGGTGGTGCTGGTGCTGGATGCCCGCCAGGACGTGTCCGAGCAGGATGCCCACATCGCTGGCTTCATTCTGGAAAGCGGCCGCGCCCTGGTGGTGGCGGTGAACAAGTGGGACGATCTTTCCGCGGACCGCCGTGAAGTGGTGAAGAGCGACATCGCACGCAAACTGCAGTTTCTCGATTTTGCCAAGTTCCACTATATTTCCGCCCTGCAGGGCAGCGGCGTGGGCGGCCTGTTCAAGTCCATCGACGGCGCCTACGCGTCGGCCATGATCAAGATGCCAACGCCCCGGTTGACCCGCATCCTGATGGAAGCTACCACCCAGCATCAGCCGCCCAAGTCCGGCCCGTTCCGTCCCAAGCTGCGCTACGCTCATCAGGGCGGATCCAATCCGCCGCTGGTGATTATTCACGGCACCTCGCTGGCTAGCCTGTCGGACAGCTACAAGCGCTATCTGGAAAGCGCCTTCCGCAAGGCATTCGAGCTGACGGGCACGCCGCTCAGGGTGCAGTTCAAGCAGGGGCATAACCCCTTCGCTGACAGGGCGCCGCCACCCAGGACCGAAGCCGATGAAAAGCGCGCTCACCGCCAGCGGCGGCGTGGCCGGAAGCTGTATGGCTAATAAGGTGAGGGGTGAGAAGGTGAGGGGTGAGGCGGAAAGTCGGAACCTGCGCCAATCCCTCTTTTTCGCCTCACGCCTCACCCCTCACGGCACCTAAAACTGGAACCCGCATGACGCAATCCGGCCCCCGCGAAATCACCACTCCTTTCCGCCCCATCCCCCTGGATGTGCCGGAGGGGATGAAGCACAACGAATTTTTCAACAGCACCGAAAATCTCAACGATCTGATGCACAACAATGGATTATTGATAAACGAGGAAAATCTGTTGCTGTATCGCAAGGCTTTGGGTCACAGCAACGAGTTCGATGCCTCGATTATCTACAACACCTCGCAATGCATCCTTAATCCGCTGGGGCGACCGGTGCGCCGCACTCAGGTGCCGGACAATGTGAAGCATGTGTGGAACCGGATGAATCAGATCATCATCGACTACATGCTGGAGCAATACCCCGATCCGGCTGAGGCGCTGATCCTGGCGGGCGAGGCGAGCCTGGATGCCACTTGGCCGCTGACCTCGCCGGGTGTGCCCAGCATCCGCATGCTGCACAACCACTTCATCGTTTTCCCCCTGGAAGAACTGCGCAACGCCAGGCTGGCCGATCTGAAAAATCCCAATCTTACCGATGGCGGTCAGCACAGCTTGTTCCAGGCCTATATGCGGGATGTTTATCG
>CAMTYG010000051.1:0-28712 GCA_947085875.1 uncultured Sulfuricella sp. | reverse complement strand
GCCCGGCCCACGTCGAATTGCATCGCCGGGTCGAGGTGGGGGTCGTAGGCCCAGGTGGTTTTGGGCTGCTCCGGGTCGTTCTCCGGCTTGACCATGCCTACTTCGGGATTGTTCTTGCGCTTGTCCGGGTGGCGGTAGGAAATGATTTGCGCCTCATCTCCCACGCTTGCGCGCGCGGCGGGCTTGGCCTTGCGTGATGCCGGCTTCTTGGCCGGTTCCGGCGCATCCGGCGCCTGGAGCGAGAAATCATCCTGGTTCAATATTGACCCCCATGCGCGTAATTCTCGAATCGGGTGTATTCACCAAGGAAGGTCATGCGCACCGTGCCGATCGGCCCGTTACGCTGCTTGCCGATGATGATCTCGGCGATGCCCTTGTCCTGGGTATCGGAGTTGTAGACTTCGTCGCGATAGATGAACAGAATTAAATCTGCATCTTGTTCAATTGCGCCCGAATTATGGCTGACAATGCCATCCGCCAGCCAGCAGGCATTGCCGGGCACGGTCAGGTCAAACACTTCTTCCTCACCTGCGGGTTCGACTGCAACCACCCTGTCCCAAAACAACTCATCACGGCTAAGGGTACGCAGGCGGTCATCATCCAGAATTTCCGCATAACTGAGCAGGGTTTCGCGGGATGGGGCGAAACTGAAGTGGGCGTTTCCGCCGTAAGCCGTACCCCGCAAGCTCGCCATGCGGCGATGAGTGATGCCGTTAAGCTGCATTTGTTCGCGGATGTAATCGAAAATTTCTTCCGGCAAGGTGTCAACATTGGTGTTGCCGGAAGTGTTCCCCAATATCGCCATGAGTTTGTTGGCGCTTTCCGCCCGTGGGCCAAAAGCCCCAATGTCGCGGAGGAATATCCGTTGCTGTTCTGCACCAGAAACATCCGCCGTGAACCAGCCACCTTCGCTGTCTGCCGTAGTGACATGCTTAATGCGGGCAATAATTCCAAAGCGGAGCAAGAGGGCAGCAACATCGCGGATGAGTGCTTCGCTGGCAGTGGTGAAATAGATGCGTGGTTTGTTTTTGCCTACATGGATACAGCCGTCTGTTGCCCATAAGTGGCGCAGGAACAGGGCAAGTTGTGGGTTAGGTAGCTGAAATATGCCTGCGGGCAAATGCTTGTCATGTGAGTGTTGCCCGAAGAGGCCCAACTCTTTCAGCCATTTGCCAACACCTTGCGGATGCCAGCGGTTGCCATTGCCGCTGATGACAAGCTGGTGCCAGTTTCCTCTGCCTGCATGACGGTTGACCACAGAGCCGAAAGCCCTTGCTGTTTCGGTAACGGCATGGCTGTTCTCTTCGCTGGCAGTGGTGTAACGCAGTGGTTGGTGTTTTATATAACTGCCGTCACCGACCAGATGTGCCAGCAGGATAATTTCGTGTTCAGGCCAAGGCCGTGTTTGCACAGGTTCTGGCAAACAGCGGGCAAGGGCAATCCGGTCGCCCGGTTGTAATTCGCTGGCATGTTTCCAATCCCATAAAGCGCGTAGGCGGTGTTCTTTGGAACAACGAATGGTGCGTCCGCTGGCAAAGTTGATGAGGACGGTTTCCTTTTTGCCAACTGACCAAATTAGATTAGTCGCAGCAGTTTCGAGTTGCCCATCCGGTTTTACCGAAATGACCTGCGGCGTTTGCCCGACCAGATCACGGATAGGAACTCGGCATCCATCTGCCAGCATGACCAAGGTATCCCCCGTGACACATTCGCGTAAATCCGACATCACCGGGCGCTTGTTGGGGCGATTCTCCAGGCTGCGGTTGAGCTGGGAAAGCGCGACTACCGGCACATCCAGTTCCTTGGCCAGCGCCTTGAGGCCGCGTGAAATCTCGGAAATCTCGGTAGCTCGATTTTCGCTGCCCCCGCCCTTGCCGCTTCCGCTCATCAATTGCAGGTAATCGACCACGATCAGTCCCAGCTTGCCGCACTGGCGATGCAGGCGACGAGCCCGCGCGCGCAGGTCGAGCGAAGTCAGCGCGGCGCTTTCATCAATGTAGATGGGCGCGTCGTTGAGCTTGCCTACCGCATAGGTGAGTTTCTGCCAGTCCTCGTCCAGCAGGCGACCGGTACGGATCCGATGCTGGTCGAGGCGGCCGATCGAACCGATCATCCGGGTCACCAGTTGCGATCCGCCCATTTCCATGCTGAAGACCGCGACCGGCAGGCCGGTCTGCATCGCGACGTTCTCCGCAATATTCAGGGAAAATGCGGTCTTGCCCATGCTCGGCCGGCCTGCGACGATAATCAGGTCGCCCCCCTGAAAACCGGATGTTTTCTCGTCCAGGTCGGTGAAGCCGGTCGGGATGCCGGTGACATCGCTCGCATTATCGCGCTGGAACAGCATGTCGATGCGCTCCACCACCTGGGTCAGCAACGGCTGGATCTCGACGAACCCCTGTTTGCCGCGCGCCCCTGCCTCGGCAATCTCGAACACCTTCGCTTCGGCCTCGTCGAGCAGTTGCGCCATCGAGCGGCCAGAGGGGTTAAGGGCATCCTCGGCAATGCCGCTGCCGACTTCAACCAGTTTGCGCAAAACCGCGCGCTCTCTGACAATCTCCGCATAGCGGCGGATATTGGCGGCGCTCGGCGTGTTCTGCGCCAGTGCGCCCAGATAGGCCAAACCGCCTGCTTCGGCCAGTTTAGCGCTATTCTCCAGCGATTCCGCGATGGTGATCACATCCGCTGGCTTGTTGTGTTCCACCAGCTTGCTGATATGGCGGTAAATCAGGCGGTGGTCGTGGCGATAAAAATCCCCTTCGGTGACCAGGTCGGCAATCTTTTCCCAGGCGCTGTTGTCGAGCAACAGGCCGCCCAGCACGGACTGCTCTGCCTCAACCGAATGGGGCGGCAATTTTAGATTGTCAAGCTGTTGATCATTCATGGGAATTTATATCTGAGGAGCCTGATGAAGGGAAATAAAATCAAGTTGAAAGTATACCCAAATACCCTCGAAACAGACACAAATGAAAAAGGGGCTGCAAGCAGCCCCTTTTTGCCGGTACAACCTAATTATCAGCTTTCGCCCAGCACGGAAACCGTGATGTGGGCAACCGCATCATGATGCAGCGCAACGGCAATCGGGTAATCACCGATCTGCTTGAGGTGGCCAGTAGGCATGCGGATATCCGCCTTGGCAACCTCGAAACCCAGGGCATTCAGGGCTTCGGCAATGTCGGTGTTGGTGACGGAGCCGAACAGCCGGCCATCCACACCAGCCTTCTGGGAAATCTTGACCAACTGACCTTCCAGCTTCTCGGCGCGGGACTGGGCATCGGCAAGAACTGCGGCTTGCTGTTTTTCCAGTTCGGCGCGACGCGCCTCGAATTCAGCCTTGTTCTTTTCCGTGGCGCGCTTGGCTTTGCCTTGCGGGATCAGGAAATTGCGGCCGTAGCCGTCCTTGACCTTGACGATGTCGCCCAGTTGGCCGAGGTTGACAACCTTTTCCAATAAAATCAATTGCATCTGGTGTCTCCTTAGTGCTGGTCAGTGTAGGGAATCAGGGCCAGGAAGCGGGCGCGCTTGATTGCCGTGCCCAACTGGCGCTGGTAGCGGGTTTTCGTGCCGGTGATGCGGCACGGGATGATCTTGCCGTTTTCCGCGATGAAATCCTTCAGGATTTCGGTATCCTTGTAATCGACTTCCTTGATACCTTCAGCGGTGAATTTGCAAAACTTGCGGCGCTTGAACATGCCGCCCCTGCTGCTCGGCCGGGTCGGTTTTTTCGTGGTAGGACGTGGCATTTTTAACCTCTCTCAATCAATTCTATTCTATTCAAGTGCAACACCAGTTGCTGACTGTGCTGGCTCTTGCGTGCCAGGAAACCCGCTGCCTTGATGCTGTCGCCGGCTTTCCAGCCGGCAACGACCTGGGCGGGATCGCCCATCGCGATCGCGGGTATTTCACATTCAACTTTGCGCTTGAACCCCGCCTCGATCTGCTCGGAAACATGACCTATTCTGAAGGCCATCAGGGGCAAACCGGCTGGGGTATAACGCAAGGCATCCATCTCGGCGATTCGGCCAGTCAGGACAACCTGGTTGCAATCCACTTAGGCTGCAACTTCCTGGGCGGCGGGCGCCTCGACCGGGGTTTCCACGGGCTTGGCTACAGGAGTTTCCGTGAAGCGGGCCCGGTCTTCCTTCATCATCGGCGAAGGCGTGGTTACGGCTTCCTTCACTTTGATGGTCAGGTGGCGCAGGACCGCGTCATTGAACTTGAAAGCATGATCGAGCTCGTCCAGAGTTTCCTGGTCGCACTCGATATTCATCAGCACGTAATGCGCCTTGTGCATCTTCTGGATCGGGTAGGCCATCTGGCGGCGGCCCCAATCTTCGAGGCGATGGATCTGGCCGCTCTTGGCGGTGATCAGGGCGCGGTAGCGTTCGATCATGGCGGGCACCTGCTCGCTCTGATCGGGGTGAACGATGAAAACAATTTCGTAATTTCGCATGAATACTCCTTACGGGTTAAAGCCTCCCGCCATGCGGGACGGTGAGGCAAGGTGAAAAGCCGACTAGTTTAATGAAAATCGGTTGAAAAATCAATATTCGGCCAAGCGAAACAGGGCATAAAGCGCACCCGCATGAATGGGGCCATAAAGTGTTTTTATAACACGACTCGATTTACGCTGTTATGATCTAGAAAATCAATGCGTTAAAAAATGAGTGGGCGCCGCCTCAAAACTCGGCTTGCTGCTCAATCGGGGATTCGTTATGCATCAGCTAACACGCTTTCTTCCCTTCCTGCGCTGGTTTCCTCTGCGCGGGGAAAACATCAAGGCAGACCTGATCGCCGGCATCACCGTCGCGCTGGTGCTGATTCCCCAGTCCATGGCCTACGCCCAGCTCGCCGGCCTGCCGGCCTACTACGGGCTTTACGCCGCTTTCCTGCCCGGCATCATCGCCGCCCTGTGGGGCTCATCGGCGCAACTGGCCACTGGCCCGGTTGCGGTGGTCTCGCTGCTGACAGCATCCGCTCTTGCCCCGCTGGCCGCCTCCGGCTCCAGCCAGTTCATTGCGCTGGCGATCCTGCTGGCGCTGATGGTCGGCGTCATCCAGCTCGCCTTGGGCGTGTTCAAACTCGGGGTGGTGGTGAGTTTCCTTTCCCACCCCGTCATCGTCGGTTTCACCAACGCCGCCGCCATCATCATCGGCCTGTCCCAGCTCAACAAGCTGTTCGGGGTATCGATGGGGCGCAGCGAGCATTTCATCCGGGATATCTGGGGCGTGCTGCAGCAGGTCGGCGACACCCATATGCCGACGCTGCTGATGGGCATCTCGGCCTTCGCCATCATGTGGGGACTGAAAAAATTCGCCCCCAGGCTGCCCGGCGTGCTGATCGCCGTCACCCTCACCACCATCGTGAGCTGGTCGATCGGCTTCGAGCACAACAGCAAGGGCAAGGCCGAGGAAATCATGGACACCGAGGTGAAGACCCTCGCCAATAATTTTTCCCGGGCCGAGATCAGGATCGACGAACTGAACAGCAAGCTCGGCGCCAAATCGGCTGAACTCAAGCAGCATCAAAAGAGCCGCGAAGGGAGCAGCCAGCGCACGGTCGCCCTCAACTATGAAATCGAGCTGATCAAACTGGAGCTCAAGAATACGGAAGGAGAAAACCGCAAGCTCGCCCGCTCCCTGCGCAAGTTCATCTTCGAACGGACACCCGCAACCGATACGCAGCCGGCCAGGCTTTACCCGGTCGGCCAGGTGCCTCAGGGCGAGAATTCCGACGGCTACCACTGGCGCATCAGGAAGGTGAGCAAGGGCGAGCTCAACCTGGTCGGTGGCGGAGAGGTGGTGGGTTCCATCCCCGCCGGCCTGCCCCAATTCGACCTGCCCAAGTTCAGTTGGGACATGATAGCAGCGCTGTTTTCCGGCGCGCTGGTGATTTCCCTGGTGGGTTTCATGGAGGCGATTTCCATCGCCAAGGCCATGGCCGCCAAGACCAAGGATCGCATCGACCCGAACCAGGAGCTGATCGGGCAGGGCATCGCCAATATCGTCGGCAGCTTCAGCCAGGCTTTCCCGGCCAGCGGTTCGTTCTCGCGCTCCGCGGTCAACCTGAACGCCGGCGCCAGAACCGGCATGTCTTCGGTGTTCGCCGGCCTGATCGTGCTGGCCACCCTGCTGTTCCTCACCCCGCTGCTGTATCACCTGCCCCAGGCGGTGCTGGCCGCAGTGATCATGATGGCGGTGATCGGCCTGGTCAACTTCAAGGCAATCAGACATGCCTGGCACACCCACAGGCATGACGGCATTGCTTCGGTCGTGACTTTTATCGCCACCCTGGCTTTTGCGCCCCACCTCGACAACGGCATCATGGTCGGCGCCGGCCTGGCCATCATCCTCTACCTTTACCGCACCATGACGCCGCGTGTCGCCATCCTCGGCCGCTATCACGACGGCACCCTGCGCGACGCCAGGGTGCACAACCTGCCGATCAGCGAGTACATCATCGCCATCCGCTATGACGGCTCCCTCTATTTCGCCAACGTGCCCTATTTCGAGGACATCATCCTCGAAGCCGTCTCCAACAGCCCCCGTGCCAGGCACCTCCTGATCGTGTCGGACGGCATCAACCAGCTCGATGCCTCAGGCGACGAAGTCATCCACCACGTGGTGGAAAGGCTGCGATCCAACGGCATCCGGGTGGTTTTCAGCGGCCTGAAAAAACAGGTGCTGGACGTCATGCGCCATTCCGGCCTGTTCGACTACATCGGCCAGGAAAATGTTTTTGCCGATGAAGACAAGGCGCTGGATTCAATTTACGCCGAAGTGCTCGAAGCCGATCCCAATGCGCAATGCCGCCTGATGAAGCGGCACGTTGGCGGTGCCTGACGGGATAAAAACCTGGCTATGATGCGCAGCAATAAATAACCTCCAGCTAAAGCTGGTGGTTATTTATTGCTGACATTCAAATCGCGGAAACCTGGTCTGCAGGCAGCCACCGGTTCTTCGAGCAAAGTCCGCCGATGCGGGTTAAAATAGCGCCAGGCGATCTCCACCCAGCGCTTGCGCTCGCCGTCGAGGAACTCGAATCCCTCCGCATCCAGGATCGCCAGGTACTGCATGGTTATGAACGGGCTGCAATAATTAACCCTGCTTTGCACAGCCTTGAGGAAATCAACGATGAAAAAACCGATCCAGGAATTCAACAAGTGGCTGCTCTCTCTGGTCGAGCACATCGGCCTGCTGGTGATCGCCGTTGCCACGGTGTTCGCCATGGCGAACGAAGTCATGGTCATGGTGCATGCGGCGCAGGTGACCCTGGCCGATCTCCTGCTGCTCTTCCTCTATCTGGAAGTGCTGGCGATGGTCGGGCTGTATTACGAGACGGGCAAGCTGCCGGTGCGCTTCCCGCTGTATATCGGCATGGTGGCGCTGGCGCGTTACCTGATCCTGGACATGAAAGCCATGGACAACTGGCGCATGCTGGCGGTAAGCGGCTCGATCCTGATGCTGACGCTGGCGGTGCTAATGATCCGTTTTGGGCATGTCCGCTATCCGTATCCGGGCGATGAACCGAAAGAAGGATTGCGTAACAACGTAAAAAACTGAGACCTGGCAGCCAGCCGGAGAATTAACCTTGAAACCTCAGCGCCCTTATTGCTGCCGACAGGTACAGCCATGCGCCTGACCAAAATCACCACCCGCACCGGAGACGACGGCACCACCGGTCTCGCCGACGGCGCGCGTCTTCCTAAGGACAGTCCGCGCATCGAGGCGATCGGCGCGGTCGACGAACTCAACAGCCAGATCGGTTTGCTGCTGACGGAGGCACTCCCGCCGGCGGTGCGCGATTGCCTCGCCGCCACCCAGCATGAACTCTTCGACCTCGGCGGCGAACTGGCGCTGCCGCAACGCCCCGCCATCGCCGAGGTGCGGATGGCACGGCTGGAAACGCTGATCGGGCAATTCAACGCCGACCTGCCCCCGCTCAAGGAATTCGTCCTGCCCGGCGGCTGCCGCGCTGCCGCCCTATGCCATGTTGCCCGCACCGTCTGCCGTCGCACGGAGTGTGCCTGCGTGCGGCTGAACCATGCGGAAACGCTATCGCCCTTCCTGCTGCAATACCTCAACCGCCTGTCCGACCTGCTGTTCGTGCTCGCCCGCGTCATCAACCGCGACAGCGGCCAGGCAGAAACCACCTGGCAACGGCGTTAGTTTTTCCGGGTTTCCGCTTTCCTCACCTGCTCGATCTGCTCGCACATCAGCTCTGCACCTTGAAGGATGCGCGGAGTCTGACGCTGGATCAGGTCGGGGTGGATGAAGAACACATGACCCCGGCGCACTGCCGCAAGGCGCGGGTAGCGTCGCCAGCCTTCGAGCGGGCCGCGTTCGGCGTAGAGCGCGCCGCTGGCGATGATCGCTTCGGGATCTTCCGCCAGCACGCTCTCCACCGCCACCGCCGGCGTCAGGCTGGAGGCTCCGGCGAAAACATTCCTGCCGCCGCACAGCCCGAGCACATCGCTGATCAGATGCTCGCCGTTGACCGTAATCAGCGGCTCGTGCCAGATTTCGTAGAACACCCGCACTGGCTGCCGGCCGGCGTAGCGCCGCTTCAGTCCGGCCATGCCGGCGCGGAACTCGGCGGCTGCCCGTGCCGCCTCGGGCTGGGTGCCGGCGAACATGCCGATGATTTCGAGCAAGCGCGGGATGTCGTCGAGGCGGCGAGGTTCGGTGAGGAAGACCGGGATACCCAGACGTTCCAGCGTGGCAATATCAGCGGCGCTGTTACCGCTGTGCCAGCCGATGATCAAATCCGGCTTCAGGGCGAGAAGATGCTCGGCGTCGGCCTTGCCGCCATCGCCAACATGCGGGATGCGTTTGGCGGCGGCGGGGTAATCGCTGAAGGAGGAAACGCCGACCAGCTTGCTCCCTGCCCCGGCAGCGAAGACCAGCTCGGTGACATGGGGCGACAAGGCAACGATGCGCGCGGCGGGAAGATTCAGCGCCACCGCCCTGCCGGCATCGTCGACCAGTTTGAACGGGGCGGCAACGGCGGCGGTAGCTGCGAGGAGCAGCAGGGTCGCGCTACTGCGCCAGCCTGCCATTACGGAAAATCAGCCCGGCAATTGAGGAACGAATTAATTGTAGGTCGGGTTTTAACCCGACATGTCGGGCTGAAGCCCGACCTGACTTCCGGGAATGCAGCATGACGGGCTGCTAGCCGCCCACCCAGCCGGCAAGAGCGAGCAGCAAGAGCAGCACCAGCCACAGCACCACCGCGCGCCATACCAGGCTGACGGCGCTATCCAGGTAGTCGGCATCGGCGTCGTCACCCAGACCGAGCTCGGGCCGGAACTCGATGTTGCCGCCATAGCTCAGCGGTTCGCCCAGCTTGACGCCCAAGGCCCCCGCGCCGCTCGCCAGCACGATGCCGATGCCCTGCTGCACCCAGGCCGAAGCCTGGGAGCGCCAGCAATATACCGCGTCCTCGAAATCGCCGACTACCGCAAAGCTGATAGCGCTCAGGCGCAACGGCACCCAGTCCATCAGATCGAAAGCCTGCGCGGAGAACTTGCCGAACTCACCGAAATCGAGCTGGTCCAGGTCGCCCCATTTCTGGCTAAGGAGTTGGGACAGGCGATAGAGCACCGCGCCGGCAGGGCCGAGCACGACGAACCAGATAATGACGCCGAACAGATTTTTATGCGCGCAAGCCAGCGTTTGCTCGATGCCAACGCGGGCGATTTCCGCCGCGCCAAGCTCGTCTGCCGGGCGCCCGTGCCACTGGGAAAGCAGGCGGCGCGCTTCGCCCAGGTCGGCCGCACGCAAGGAGTCCGCAATCCTCTCGGCTTGCCCGCCAAATTGCTTCAGGCTTAATAGCGGGTACAGCACAACCGCGCTAAACGCCCAGGCCAGCAACGGGCTGAGGGTGTACAGTCCGCCATAAATGCCGCCGGCCACTGCCGCCGGCAGCAACACCGCCAGTAGCCACGCCACCACACCATGCACATTCTGGCCGGCGTTGAAATGACGCTCGAGATAATTCGCGTAACGAGTAAACAGCAAGCTGACCGGGTTGCTGCCGCCCAACGGGCGGAAATATTCGAGCAGCAGGGCGGCAATCAGGGAAAACAGGCTCATGGGCGTTCTCAGATATCCATTTCAACCGTCAAAGTACTATTCTGGTAAATTTCCAGCGTCGGCAGCCTGAGTTTCATGCCGTGTTCATCCAGGTATTTCAGCAACGCCGCATAGACCTTGCCGGCCGCCAGCCTGGGATGTGCCCGCAACTGCACAACGATCACTGGCCGGGCGGGAACATCCGCCAGTTTGAGCGGCTCGCGCACGCTGGCGCCGGCCTCCACCAGATAGCCGGTCTGCGCCTTCAGCATGGACTTGGCGGCGGTGCGTGGATCGTTCTGCATCAATGTTATCGCTGCGCCGTGGGCGACCCCCTGGGCCTGCAACGCCCGCAGCGCTTCCAGTTGCCTGTCGGGCAGTTTGACATAATCGCCGCTGTGCTCCAGGTAGGCGTAATGATAAGGGCCGCGCACCAGATTTGTTTCAACCGTGGCGCTGGCAAAGCCTCCCACCCACCAGAAAATACCCACCAGCGGCGCTGCAAAAGCCAGCAGGAAATACAGCCAATTTTTCTTCAAGCGAGATACCCCCGTTCAAGCACGTGCAAAGCGCGAAAATACCATAATCCGGCGCGCTTGTCCCAACCGCTTGCTGGCATTGGAAATCCCCGCGAAATCATCGTCGGAATATGATAGCATCCCGAGCAACAAGCCGATAAAATCGCGACAGCTCCACCGGAAGACCCATGCTGAAACGTATCCTTATTTGTATTGCCCTCGCGCCGATTCTTGCAGGATGTTCGCCGGAACTGCCCGGTGCCATTTCCAACCCGAGTCCGAGGATCCCGTTCGTCGCGGCGCTCGGCGCCGGCGCCTACTACCTTTACAAGGACAACTGGACGCTGGAAGAAATCCAGACCGGTAACGACAAATTCCGCATCACCCTGAAAAAGAACATGCTGCGGCAAAATGGCGACTCCGAGGCCGGCATGCTTTTCAAACGCCGTGCCGGGGAAATTGTTGCCGAACTGGGTTACGACGGCTACCGCATCATGGAATACAACGAAGGCATCGAATCGGCCGCACTGGGTCCGCAACGGGTGGCGCATGGCGTGATCCAGTGCTACAAAGGCGCCGCCTCCGCAAAATGACGTCCGCCTGGGACGTGCCACGGCACACATGTTCCCGGCTGGCGGCCGGACAACCATCACGAAATTTCCCATGAAAACATCCGCAAAGTCACCGCAAAGGCAGCATAAAGGCAGAAAGCCCGGACAACACCGTCGCCGCCTTCAAGCTCAATCCGGCGCGTTAGCATGACACGCAGCCTGGCGGCCGATGTCAGCAAACGCGAAGTCTGGGCGTGGGCGATGTACGACTTCGCCAATTCCGGCTACACCACCGTCGTCATCACCGCCATCTTCAACGCCTATTTCGTGGCCGTCGTGGCCGGCAATCAGCCGTGGGGCACTTTTGCCTGGACCGCCGCGCTCGCCCTGTCCTATGCCCTGATCATGCTGATGGCGCCGCTGGTGGGCGCCTATGCCGACCTGCACGCCGCCAAGAAGAAACTGCTGCTGATCAGCACGACCGGCTGCGTGGTTTTCACCGCCGCACTCGCCTTGGTCGGGCCGGGCCAGATCTGGCTCGCAATCCCGCTGATCGCGCTGTCCAATTTCTTTTATGGCAGCGGCGAAAATCTGATCGCCGCCTTTCTTCCCGAACTGGCGCGCGGTCGTGCGCTGGGCAAGGTTTCCGGCTGGGGCTGGAGCCTCGGTTACCTCGGCGGACTGGTCAGCCTCGGCGCCTGCCTGGCCTATGTCGACTGGGCGGAAGCGCATGGCCGTCAGGCGGCGGATTTCGTCCCGGTCACCATGCTGATCACGGCGGCGCTATTCGCCCTGGCGAGCCTGCCTACCTTCCTGTTTCTCAAGGAAAGGGCCATACCGCAAACACATGCCCGGCACCACCTGATCCGGGAAGCCTACACCCGGCTCGGACAGACGCTGCGCCATGCCGCCCGCTACCGCGACCTGCGCCGCTTCCTGATCTGCACCGTGTTCTACCAGGCGGGCATCATGGCGGTCATCAGCCTCGCCGCGATCTACGCCCAGCAGGCCATGCGCTTTTCCACCCGCGACACCATCCTGCTGGTGGTCGTGGTCAACATCACGGCTGCCATCGGCGCCTTCCTGTTCGGCCACCTGCAGGACCGGATCGGCCACATCCGGACCATCGCGCTGACCCTGGTGCTGTGGATCGTCATGGTGCTGCTCGCCTGGGGCGCGCAAGGACCGCAGATGTTCTGGCTTGCCGCCAACCTCGCCGGCATCGCCATGGGCGCAAGCCAGTCGGCAGGGCGGGCGATGGTCGGGCTGCTGAGTCCGGCAAGCCGGCGCGCAGAATTCTTCGGACTGTGGGGCATGGCGGTGAAATTTTCCGCCATCCTCGGCCCGATCACCTACGGCCTGGCCAGTTGGCTGTCCAGGGGCGATCACCGCCTGGCGATCCTGGTCACCGGCAGCTATTTCGTCGTGGGGTTGGCGCTGCTGGGCGGGGTGGATGTGTTGCGGGGCAGGCGCGCGGCGCTGCGCGGCGGATAACGCTACGCTCTTCCGCCCTTGGCTGGAGAAAGAAGAAAAAAAACCAGCACGATGCAGCTCCCGGCATATTCCGGTCATTCGTACCCGTTATGCGCAATTTTTATCAATTTGTTCATTGATGCGATCCAGCAGCGGGCGCATCTGGCTGACGATGTTCCGTGCCTGCTCAATGTTCACACCATTCTTGCCGCGTTCCAATTCCTGACACAGGCTGGCAAACCCCCTTGCCCCCACCATTAGGGCCGGCGCTCTATTGTAGTGCCCCAATGCGCCGAGTGCGGCAAAATCATTGCGTTCCAGTGCCGCTTCGAACTTGGTTATATCCTGCCGGGCCAATGCCAGGAATTTAAGGGCGAATTCACGCATCTCCAATTTATTGCCGCCATTCAACTTGGCCAGCTCCGACAGGTCAATGATATTCGGGTCGCTTGCCCAGGCCGTGTCGACGGCCGGTGCGGGCGTTATGACAGAAAATGGCGCTTGTTGCGGTCGCGCCTCAAGTCTCCGGGCAAGCGTGGCATAGAGCATATTGGGTCTGAACGGCTTGCCGATGAAGTCATCAAAACCGGCGGCAATGCAACGCTCGCGATCCTCATTCAATACGCTTGCCGTCATGGCGATCACTGGCGTTTCCGCCAGGGCAGTGTCAGCGCGGATGAGCCGTATAGCTTCAAAACCATCCATCACCGGCATCTGTATATCCATCAACACGCAGTCAAAATGATCTTTGTGCAGCCAATCAATCGCCTCTTCTCCATTTTGGGCGACGCATACGGCAGCGCCGGCATTTTCGAGAAATTCGACGGCCACTTCCTGATTGAGCGGATGGTCTTCCGCCAGCAGAATACGCGCACCGCTGATCGTTGCCAGCATGGCGGGCGACGGAACCTCTGTTTCAGTGTTGTTCCCTGCCATGTGGGGCATACCGGTTTTGCCAAGCCGCACGCCGAACCAAAAGGTGCTGCCCTGGCCAGGAACGCTATCCACGCCCATTTCACCGTCATCCATCATTTCCACCAATTGCTTGCTGATGGCAAGCCCGAGGCCGACGCCACCGTATTGGCGTGTAGTGGGGGTGTCGGCCTGCTGGAATGGCTGGAACAGCTTGGCTTTCACTTCATCGCCGATGCCGATGCCGGTATCCTGCACTTCAAAGCGCACCCGCATGCCGCTTGTGTTCTCTTCAATTTTTTTGGCACGGACGGTGATGCGGCCTTTTTCACTGAATTTGATGGCATTGTCGGTGAGGTTGATGAGCACCTGGCCAAGCCGCAGCGGGTCGCCGCGCAGGTTGAGAGGGAGGCCGGGATCAATGTCAAAAACGAGTTCAAGCCCTTTTTCCCTGGCCTTCTCGGCAACCATGGTTTTGAGGTTCTCCAGAATCTTGCCCAGGGCAAAATCAACCGTTTCCATCCTGAGCTTGCCGGCATCCAGTCTGGAGAAATCCAGAAGGTGGTCAATGATGCCAAGCAGGTGCTCGCCGGAGAACTGGATTTTTTGCAGGTAATTGCGATTCTTGGGGGTGGTCTCTGCCTTGAGTGCCAGACGCGCCATGCCGAGGATGCTGTTCATCGGCGTGCGGATTTCGTGGCTCATGTTGGCAAGAAATTCGCTCTTGGCCCGGGTAGCCGCCTCGGCCTGATTCTTGGCACGCAGCATTTGGCCCTCACTCTCGCGCAGATTGCGCATCACAAGAAAGTGACTGAGGGCTTCGGCGACCCGGTTGCCGATATCGGCAAAGAGCATCGCTTCTTCCTGTGTGTATTCATGCGCTTGCGCGCAATGATGAAGACCAAACAGCCATGGCTTGTCCATCTTCGGGCGGATGGCCATGACCAACTGTGCCTTTATGGAAAACGGCCCCGCTACTGATATCGGCAGATTTTGGCGCCGCCAGTCGTGTTTCACCGGATGAAGAGAATCCAGTGCCTCCTTAAAAACCACCGCGCTATCGGGCGTCATGGGGAAATCGACATTCATTGCGAGCGCTCCGGGCCATTCCGGCCGGGTGCGCTCCATGACAACACGCCAGCTTGGTGCATCGGGGTCACAGGGGTAAATAAGAAAGGCTCGGTCACATTTGAAGATCTCCAGCATCTCGTTCAGAACGGCGGATAACAGCTCATCCGGACTGCTCGCGCTTGCGGCGGCCTGGTTGATTCGCTGAAGTGCCTGATAGAGTTTTTTGTATCGGGTTTCACTCATGAAAACTCACCCAGCGAGAACACTGGAGTCCAGTTAAATTGAAAATAAATCAAGGGCATCTTCTTCTTGACAATGGCGACGAGAACATAGATCGGCACGACAATCCAGCCCGGCGAAAGTGCGAATGAATTCGCACCTACATAGAACTTTGATTTCATAAGTAGGGCGGTTTTAAAACTTCTCGCCATCCAGCAGATAGCGCCACTGCCCCACCGGCAGATCGCCCAGCTTGACGCGGCCGATGCGGACGCGCTTGAGGCCGACCACCTTGATCCCGACCAGCTCGCACATGCGGCGAATCTGGCGCTTCTTGCCTTCCTTCAGGATAAAGCGCAGCTGATCCTGGTTCTGCCAGGACACCTCCGCCGGCTTGAGCGCTTCGCCGTCGAGACTGAGGCCGTGGTTGAGCTTTTCCAGGTTGGCCGCGCTCAGCCGGCCCTCCACCCGCACCAGGTATTCCTTCTCGATTTCGGAATCGGCGCCGATCAGCTGCTTGGCGATGCGCCCGTCCTGGGTCAGCACCAGAAGCCCGGTGGAGTCGATATCGAGCCGCCCTGCCGGGGCCAGCCCGTGCAGGTGCTCGGGGGAGTATGGCTGCGGCGCGCGGTCTTCCTTGTAGCGGGTCTCCTTGCCGATCAGCGTCACCGCCGCCTGGTAGCCCTTCTCCGGCTGCGAGGAAACGTAGCCCACCGGCTTGTTGAGCAGGATGGTGACACGTTGCGACTGCTGCTTCTCGGCTCGCTTGTCCAGGGTGATGGTCTGGCTGGGGTCGACCTTGATGCCCAGCAAAGTGACCCGTTCGCCATCGACCAGCACCAGGCCGCGTTCGATCAGGGCATCCGCTTCGCGGCGCGAGCACAGACCGCGTTCTGACATCAGCTTGGAAAGGCGGATTTTTCCGGAATCCGCATCCTGGTTCGCCGCACCCGTTTTAGTTCCGGGTACATCAGGTCGCACCAGCTTGACTCGCGTTGTCACCGGCGCAGAGCTGGCGCCAGCCGCACTATCGGGCCTGCGCCGTCCGGCGGGGCCCACCCTGCCTTTCGGCGGCCTGCGTATGGTCATTAAATTCGGATTAAAGAATTTTCAGCAATTCGACCTCGAACACCAGCGTGGCGTTCGGAGGGATGACGCCACCCGCGCCACGGGCGCCGTAGCCCAACTGAGGCGGGATAGTGAGCTTGCGCGCGCCGCCCACCTTCATGCCCTGCACGCCTTCGTCCCAGCCACGAATGACATTCCCGGCGCCGAGCGGAAAAATGAAGGGATCGTTGCGATCCTTGCTGGAATCGAACTTGGCGCCATCAGTCAGCCATCCGGTGTAATGCACGGAAACCATCTGTCCGGCCCGGGCGGTCTCGCCCTCTCCCTCGCCGAGGTCTTCGTAAATCAATCCGGACGGGGTGGTGATTTCAGCCATGCTGTGCTCCTGAGTGAATTGAATGAGGTATTTTACCCAACTTCCGCGGAACCCGCTTTATCGCTTTCAGAAGAGGGTGCGATTCAAACTGATGTGAAATGCAGTCATGTAGGTTGGGTTGAGCGGTTCTTTGCGAAACCCAACAAACCCAAACTTCAAGAACAGGTTTTGTTGTTCAGGTTTGTTCTGCGCCACATCAGTTTGAATCGCACCCTTCAGAAGAGGCCGACATGACGCAGTTGCGGCCGCCCTGCTTCGCCCGGTACAGCGCCTGATCGGCGCGCGCCACCAGTTGCTGCGCCAGCGCCGCCGCATTCTGGGCACGGTTGCAGTCGTGCAGGGTGGCGACGCCTACGGAGAGCGTGGCCGCGAGGGTTTCGTCCCCCTCGCCCTTGAATCGCTGCTCGGCGATGCTGTGGCGGATGCGCTCGGCGATGGTGAGCGCGCTGTCCATGTCCGTCTGCACCAGCAGGACGGCGAACTCTTCCCCGCCATAGCGGCCCAGCACATCGATGGAACGCAACTGGCCCTTGATCCGCCAAGCCACCTCGCGCAGCACGCAATCGCCGGTCTGGTGGCCGTATTGGTCGTTGACATGCTTGAAATGGTCGACGTCCAAAAATAAACAGGAAAGAGGAAATCCTTGGCGCTGGGCGCGACTGACCTCCTCCTGCAGGCGCTGGTCGAAATAACGCCGGTTGTGCACGCCGGTAAGCGGATCGGTCAAGCCCAGATGCTTGAGGCGCTCGCTGTTGGTGACATTCTCCAGGCAAATGCCGACGATCGCTGCAAGGCGGCCGATAAAATCGGTCGCCATGCCGGGCGCAAAGCGCCCCTCGTTGCGGCTTCCGAGATTGAGGCTGCCGATCAGTTTTTTCTGCCGCACCATCGGCAGGACGGCGATGCTGGCCGGAGGGGTGTCGCGAGAAAAAAAGGGGGCACGGCTGGCGACGTTATACTGGCCCAGCACCGGCGCCAGCGAAGTGCCGCAAAGACGGTGAAAATAGGACGGGCCATCGAGGCACATCAGGCCGGGAAATTCGGCGACGGGAATGCCGAGGTCGATCAGCATGCGCCGCACTTCATATTCCGGATCGATCAGCGCCAGCGTCACCACGTCCAGATCGAAGGTCTCCTTCATTTCCTGCAGGACATACTGGAGCAGTTCCTTGAAACTGCTGACGCTGAGCATGCGCAGCTCCGCATCCTGGAAGCGGCGCATCACCTGCTCGTTCAGCCGCGCCTGGGCTACCAGCGTTTCCAGCTGTTGCCGCAGCTCCCGGTTCTCTGTGGGCAAACGCCTGTTGAGCAAATCGCCGGACATTAGCTTATGCGCTCACCACCTCGGCCTTGACGATTTCCAGCGCGTCGCGCATGGTTTCTTCGGGCGCGGCATTGAGGCATTCGGCCAGCATTTCCGCAGCCTCCAGGGTGTTTTCCGGCAGATCGTGAGCATCCAGTTCGGCGACGAAAGCGGCCGCCGCTCCGGCAATACGCAGCAGCGTCTGGCGCTCGCCCATCAGCATTTCAAGCTCGGCGCGCAACATGGCGATTTCCTGGTCTTTCAGCACGTGGGGCATTGTCATTGTATTATCCGTTTCCTTGAATCAATGTATCAGCGTACCACACCCATGATGAGTTACGCATCCGGCAGACCGCGCCGCGCAACCATTTCCTTGCGGCGTCGAGCAACGATTTCGGGCTATCGTTTCGGCGCTTCGTTGCCGCCCGCCGCCGCGGTCAGGGTGATCTGGAAGGGTTCCTCGCCCCGCGATACCTGCATCGAGAGCTTATCCCCCACGTTCACTTTGGTCAGGCCCATCACTTCCGCGAAGGATTTGTTCTGCATGGATGCGCCGTTGATCGCCAGGATTACGTCCCCCTCGCGCAGGCCGGCATCGGCTGCGGGCGTGCCGGCGGCCGGCGGGAGCAGCATCGGGTAATAGTCGTTGCCCTCGAAGGTCAGAACATGGAACTGCAGCCCGGTTCGTCCGCCGCCCGCCGGGTAGTGCTCCTTCCAGCAGGCGCAGTGCGGGAACTGCTTGAGCATGTCGCGCAGCACGAACTGGCCGGCAACCCGAAGATCGCCGTTTTTCGAGGCGCCGGTGCCGTTTCCTTCCCACACTTTCTTGCGGGTCTTTCCGTCGTAGGCGGTGACGTTAAAAGTCGGGTAATACATGCCGGTGGTGTAGCCGCCAAACGTTTCGCGCCGGTAGGTATAACGGCTGGGCAGATGGATGGCGGAGAACGTAGTGCCGGCTGGGTCGCCGGCGGCACGTATCCTTTGCGTAATGATGGTTTCGCTCGGAACCCAGACCGGCACGGTGACGGTTTGCACCGGAACGTATTTTTCCTTGAAGCTGATATTGCCGTCCAGAGTGACGATAAAATCCGGCGAGGCGTCTGGCTTGACGAAGCGATAACCATTGGCTTCAAAAGCGTTTCTCAATTGGAACAGAAGCTGGGTTTCGAGCACACCCTCCTTCAACTGCGTTTCCGGGCTAAGCTGGGAGGCCGGCGCCACGGTGAAGGTCTTGTAGCTGGCCGGCAATTCCGGGGTCTTGTAGACGCGGATACTCGGCGCGTCGGTCAGCGCCATGGGCTCCCACACGGTGGGGTGTGTCGCGCAGCCGCCGAGAAGGATCGCGGCGGAAAATGCCGCCAGAAAATAGAATTTGTGCATGGTGTTTTCCTCGATTGAGCGAGCAGCAAGGCTAGCCTTGGTCATCAATATATCAGCGTACCACACCCATGATGAGTTGTGCATCCGGCAGACCGTGCCCAAGCAACCATTTCCTTGCGGCGTCGAGCAGCGACTCAGGGCCGGCCGCATAAACATCGAAGCCGCCCAATACCGGGTAATCATCGACAATTCGCTGCAACAGGCCACCGACCAGGCTTTCCTGCCGGCCGGCCGCGGTTTCGAGATCGGCCCCTGCCACCAGCGGCGTGTATTGGAAGTTATCCAGCGCATCGACCCAGGCGCGGGGCCATTTGGAGTGATACAAGCTGACCTCGCGCGACGCCACCCAGTAGAGGTGCACCGACTCGGCGACATCCAGCGCCATGGCGTGCTCCATCAGGCTTTTCACCGGCGCAAAACCGGCTCCGAAAGCGATGAAAATCAACGGCCTGGCGGAATCATCATGCAGCACGAAACTGCCTTTCGGACCCTCCACCGTCACCGCCTCGCCATTCGTCAGCCTGGTGGCGACATAATCCGAAAAAGGATTGCCCGGCAGGTTGCGAATGTGGAACTGCAGGTTGCAATCATCGCACGGACAGCTTGCCACCGGGAATTCCGCCGAGAGCGAGTGACCAAACTGAAGAATTGCATTCTGCCCGGCCAGGAAACGCAGCCGGTTGTTGCGCGGGGTTTGCAGATTCAGGATCAGCATGTCGTCGCCCGCCTGCTCGATGCTTTTGACGTGCGCCGTGATGTACTGGAGCGGGATATCCGATGCGAAATGCGCCTCACCCGCCTCGATCACCACATCGGTCACGGCGGTATTCGAGCACATCAGCGCATAGCCGGAGGATTTTTCTGCTTCGCTCAGAACATAATCGTGGGGCCGCACTTTCATCACCTGGCCTTCAACAACCCGCGCCTTGCACTGGCCGCAATTGCCGTTGCTGCAGCCGTAGTTAAGCGCGAGTCCGGCACGCAGCGCGGCTTCGAGCAGGGTGTCGGCGCCTTCGACAAAAAACTCGTGACCGCTGGGCTGGATTTTTACATGCGCCGCCATAACACGCAGGAAGCTGTCGCGCAGGGTTAAGCTGGGCAACCCGGCCTGGGCATCACGCGCCGCCAGTTCCTGGTGCATCCACATCCGGAGAGATGCCGCAGCAGCCTGCACCTCTTCACCGCCACCGTCCCATACCTTGAGCTGCTTTTCCAGCCCCTCGACAATGGCGCGATATTGACGCAACGAAACCTGGATCTCTGCCAGTTCCTTGCTCAGGCCGGTCAGCCGCGCGGCAAGCACCTCCTTGTCCGGCAGAGAGCGCTCGAATACCCGCTTGCCGAAGGCCTTTTCCCTGATCTGCGCGACCCGTTCGAAGGCAGTATTGTCCTCGAACTGGATATCGGGATAAACGCGCAACAAATCCTCGGCAGCCACCATGCCGTCGAAAGACGCCAGGATACCGTCCTTGATTTTCTTCTGCAGCGCCACCCGCGTTACACCCACCAGGCGCGCCGCTCTGGATAAATTCAGAAGTTGCGGCATATCCTGCTCCAGATTAACTAAGCTGGCTCAGCATCTCCGGCTCCCTATCGAAGCCGACTTCACAACCGGGATTGAGCGCGATGCCGTGACCGGCCCCCACCTTTTCCAGAACCCGCTTGAATTCGGTCAGCAGCCCACCGCCGTAGAGGGGAAAATCATTGAGAAAAAGTTTGGCACGATCCGGGCTGGTGAACATCGCAAGAACCCTGGTTCCGCCTTCTTCTTCGAGCACCAGCGGCTGGGCGCGGGAGGATCGTTGCACACCCTGCATCACCTCGTCGTCCTCGATCGGAATGAACGCTACACTTGCCATCATTGTTTCACTCAAATTTTGAAAATGAACTTGACTAATTTACTCAGCTAACCTATATATTTAAGGATAAACAAAACAGAATTGATAGGCCGCCGCCAGAGCGCGGCAATGTTCCGCATACAGCGGAGGAGGTGCAAAATGTATGACATCAACCAAATCATCAACCGTGAAGGCAACACCCCAGAGGTCGATTTACTCGAGCTTGGCGACTGGTCCGAGCAGATTGCGCAAGAGTTGGCAGGGGAAGAAGGCATCACCTTGTCGAAAGAACACTGGGACGTCATCAATTTTCTTCGCGACCATTATCAGCGATGCGGCCCTTGTCCGAACGGCCGCGCTGTTCTCGGCTTACTCGAGGACAACTTCTCGCAGCAATGCAGCAAAAAACACCTCTACCATTTATTCCCCAGGGGCCCGGTCGTCCAAGCCTGCAAGATTGCGGGACTGCCCCTGCCGCCATACAGTGCAGATGCCTCGTTCGGCAGCGTAATGTAACCAGGTTCACAAACAAAAAAACAAATTCAAGTGCGGCTGATTTTCCACTCCTTACCCCCCTCGCGCTCGTGCGAGTGTCACCGCCGGGTTCCCGCTGCTTCGCAGCGACCACGGCGAGACAGGGGGAAGGCTGGGATGGGGTTAAAATGCCCATTCTCTTGCGAAGCGTCCAACCCCTACCCTAACCCTCCCCCTGCCATGGGGAGGGAATGTTGACGCTTATTTTGCCTTCATTTTCCAAACAGGTCGCGCAACTTGTCGACGATGTTTTTTTCGCGCTCGTCGAATGAAAACAGCGGATCGACAAACCCGTGCTCCTTGGCTCGCTCTTCCGCCACGGCGAGATGGAGGAATTCCTCGTAGTATTCCTGCTCGGTGCAGGTCACCTGGGTCACGAAGACATCCGGCTCGTGGAAATCGGTGACCCCCAGCACGTAGACCGTCACGGTGAGTACCTTTTCCCGGGGAAATATCACCGGCTCGGTTTTCAACGCCACGACGACATCGGCCTCCGTCGCAGAATTGCCGTCCGGGCCCAGCGCACCGTACGCCGCCCGGAGTCGATCTTCTATCGGGTTATTGCTCATTGTTTTCCACTTTGGAGTGAACGCTCAAACATTACACCATTCCAACTACTCAGATCAATTGAATCACTCTAGCCCGGGGATGGTGGATTTGTCACGTTTCAGAAATAAGCGCTCAGCGCAGCGTAAAAGTAAAATCGTCGCGCTCCGCCGCCAGATCGTTGAGCAGAATGATCAGCTTGGCGTAGTCCAGGCCCAGATTCGCCTGCGCCTGCGCCGACTCTTCCCAGACGATCTCGAACGGCCCGGCGACTTCACCGGTCATCACGTCCCACAAGGCATCCAGATTGCGCCCGAAATGGGGCGGGAAGGCGAGCTGACGCGCCAGTTCGCCGTAGAACTGGGCAAGGGTGCGGATGTCGCGCAGAACGCAGCGTTTTAACGGCATGGCGGCACCTCGATGAAAGTCTGGTAATGATCCACGGTCACGCGACGCAGGCCCTCCCGGGAAAACAGCAGGCGTTTGGCGCCCCGGCGCCCGCCCTGGTAATCGAGGTCGGCTTCGCGCCAGTCGCCGCGAGGCAGCCTGCCTTCCCGGTTGCCGAAATGGTCGCCGCCGATGCTCTTGCCTCTCAGGGCGGGAACGCTCCACAAGTCCCTGCCAGGCCGCCAGCCAGTCTGTTGCGCCTGCCGCTTGGAGACGAATTTGTCCGGCAACTGCGCGCTGTGGCTTTCATTCAGCACCTCCAGCATATTCGCCAGCTCCGCAGCATCGACTTTCGGCTGCAGGCGCTGGTTCAGCGCGTGCGCCGCTTCACGGCAGCTTGCGGCATGGGCTGCTGGCGTCCAGACGGCCATGCAGGCCAGGGCGAAAACAACAACAGCTCGGATCACAGATTATTCCCCTTCGCTATCAATCGTAGGGTGCGCCATAACAATGGTGCGTGGAATGCACCCCGCAAACTTTTTCCAGGGTAACTTTTTCAGTCATATAATCATGTAGGTTGGGTTAGGCGCGGGTTTTTGCGCCGTAACCCAACAAACCTAAACGTCAAAAACAGGTTTTGAAGTTTAGGTTTGTTGGGTTACGCGATAAGGCCGCTAACCCAACCTACATGAGACGGCAAGGAGGGAGAAAAACGACCGCACCTGAGTAGTTGCCCGTAAATATTAAATTACAAGGTTTACTCCACCCGCCGCAGCAGCAAGCCCTTGAGGTACTCTCCCTCGGGGAAATTCAGCACCGCCGGATGATCGGTATCGGCGGCGAAGCGGCCCACGATCTGCGCCGTGACGTTCGCATCCATCGCTGCGCCAGCGAGAATTTTCTGGAACAGGTCGGCAGTGACGCCGCCCGAGCAGGAAAAAGTGGCCAGCAGGCCGCCCGGCCGCAACAGCTTGAGCGCCCACAGGTTGATGTCCTTGTAGGCGCGAGCCGCATTGGCGGCATGATGGGCGGTGGGGGCGAACTTGGGCGGGTCGAGCACGATCAGGTCGAAGCTCTTGCCCTGGTCGCGCATCAAGCGCAGCGACTTGAACACGTCCGCCTCCAGCCACTCGGCGCGATCCGCCGCCAGATTGTTGAGTTTGAGGTTTTCCCGCGCCAGCGCCAGCGCCTCGGCGGAACTGTCCACCGACAGCACCGAGCGAGCGCCGCCCTGGAGCGCGCTCAAGCTGAAGCCGCCGCTGTAGCAGAAGCAGTTGAGCACATCCTTGTCGTTGGCCAGCTCGCCGACGCGCCGGCGGTTGTCGCGCTGATCGAGGTAGAAGCCGGTTTTCTGCCCCTTTTCCACATCCACATGAAATTTCAGCCCATGCTCGCGGATGATCAGCGGCACAGGCAACTTGCCGCGCAGAATGCCGGAACGCGCCGGCAGCCCTTCCAGATCGCGCACCTCGGCATCGGACCGCTCGTAGAGATTGGCGCAGCCGGTCAGCTCCACCAGCAAATCGGCCAGCGTCACGCGCCAGCGCTCCATCCCCGCCGACAGCACCTGCATCACCAGCGCGTCGCCGTAGCGATCCACCACCAGGCCGGGCAGACCGTCGGATTCGCCGTGCACCAACCGCATGCCGTCGGTGGTTTTGGCCAGTTCCTGACGCAAGCCGATGGCGCGCGCCAGACGCGCCCGGAGGAATGCCTCGTCGATCATCTCGTTTTCCCGGTAAGTCCACACCCGCCCCAGAATCTGCGATTTGGGGCTGTACGCGGCCAGCGCCAGGAACGCCCCGTGGCTATCGCGAACCGCCACGGTTTCGCCGGACTGCGGCTCGCCCTTGATGCGCTCGACCGCGCCGGTAAAAATCCAGGGGTGGCGGTGCTGCAGGGATTTCTCCCGGCCGGGATTGAGGATGAGTGAGTTCATGGTGGTTTAACCGAAGGGAAACAGAGGATTCTGAACCGCGAAGTATAACAGTTGACCTCTGGCTACCCGAGTTTTTCAACCCGGTATCCATCCAGGCCGTGGGTCGTTATTCGAGGGAATGACGTTACTTAGACATCTGGTATCGACCTACCACACCTCAAGCGACGCGGATTATGGGAAAACAGGAAACTGCGAACGAATGGCGCCCGATATTACGTTTTGTTTGGTTACTTGATATTTTGGGAAAGCAAAATAAAGTAACCCGCCGCCGGCACCTGAAAATTCGCGTGACGCATGCACAAAAACCATCACCGCTTGCCTCTTTTATAGACCCTGTACTGCAGAAAAAGGATTATTTCTGTTGTTTTCGTGGGATAAAAGTACGATAATGCTGGCCCTGCGGAACACTGAAAAACAGCTCCCGTAAAAAACGGAAGTAAATCATGTCAATTATTAAAATACAGTCTAATGAGATAATAATGTCTAAATCTGTCACAGCTAGCGGCTCCAAACATAATATTACCGGCATTGCCCTGATTATCAATTGCTCCATGGCGCTTTTCTTTGTGCTCTTGTCCTGGTGGCTTGGCGGGAATGAGTACAAAGACATCATATTCGGGAATTATGCCATTGCCATCTTTCTCGTGGGCATTGCCGCCGGCATGGCAATCAGGCGCGCTTACCCGCGCAGAAGGCCGGCCGAAGTATGACGGTTTCTGCACACCCCATACCTTCATCTCAAATGAATTGATAGCAACAGGAAACCGTACGCTAACGGATCTTGCCGCGTTACAGTCGACCTTCGGTTACCCGAGTTTTTCAACCCTGCACAGCCATGAGCGCAGCGCCTGCGAGCCGCTGATCGGGTCGCCGGCGCGGTGATCGATCAGGCTGTTGAAATTGGCGCCGCCGTCATCAAAACCGGCCAGGCGGATTTGCAGCCGATTCCCTTTAAGTCCGACAGGCTGCCAGGCTGGTGTTCAGACGGGTACGTTCATCGGATACAGGCTCCGTCACCCGCATAGGGATTGGTGAGCCGCTCGTAGCCGAAGGTGGATGCCGGGCCGTGGCCGGGGATGAAAGTCACCTCGTTGCCCAGGGGAAACAGCCGCTCGCGGATCGAGCGGATCAGCGCCGGGTAATCGCCGCGCGGGAAATCGGTGCGACCGATCGAGCCCCTGAACAGCACGTCCCCGACGAAGGCGGTCTGGCTGGCGCGATGGAAAAATGCCACATGGCCGGGGGTATGGCCGGGGCAATGCAGCACTTCCAGAACCTGGTTGCCGACGCTCACCGTATCGCCCTGCTCCAGCCAGCGATCGGGCGTGAACGCCGGGGTATGCGGGAAGCCGAACCTCTCGCTCTGCTGCGGCAGCGACTCCAGCCAGAAGGCGTCCTCGCGCTGCGGCCCTTCGATCGGGATTCCCAGCCTTGCCGCGAGCTCCGCCGCCGCCCCGACATGATCCAGATGGCCGTGGGTAAGCAGCAGCTTGGTCAGATGCAGACCGTTTTCCCGCACGCCGGCAAGCAGCGCCCCGGCATCGCCGCCAGGATCGACCAGGGCCGCTGCCAGGGTTTGCTCGCACCAGATCAGGGAACAGTTCTGCTCGAACGGGGTGACGGGGATGATGAGGTATTTCATGGATTTATCCTGCGGGAAGGATATCGGTGACCAAAACAACTTGACCATCGGTTTGCCACTTCACGTCGTAATCCAGCAGCTTCATGCCGAAAACCCGCTTGCCGTCATTCTTCCCATGGTAGGCGGGGCGCGGGTCCTGGCTCAGAATCTGGCGGATCAGCAGCTCCAGTTCCGGCACCGCCGCGCAGCGCTCCAGCGCAGGCTGGCTGAAATTCACCTCGAACTGAGCGGCGGGGGCTTCCGCCGCGAAACCGCCGAATGCGCCGGGAATCACGTCCGAATACGGCAGGTAGGGTTTGATATCCAGCACCGGCGTGCCGTCCAGCAGATCCGCGCCCTTCAGGTGCAGCAGCACCCGCCCCGGCGCGGCTTCGATGCGTTCCAGCTCGACCGCCGACAGGCCGATGGGATTGGGGCGGCGGGTGGAGCGGGTAGCGAAAACGCCCAGGCGGCGATTGCCGCCCAGCCGAGGCGGGCGCACCGTCGGCTTCCACGGCTGGTCCAGGCAGGCGTGAAAAACGAAACTCACCCAGATGTGCGAAAAGCCCTCCAGCCCGCGCACCGCCTCTGCCCGGTTATACGGCGGCAGCAGCTCCAGCACCGCCCGCGCCGCCGGCACCAGGCCCGGCTGGCGGGGAATGCCGAACTTTTCCTTGAAACAGGAATGGATAACGCCGATCGGCGCAAAGGTGAACATGGGGCGGATTATATTCCATGCCCACAGCGGAGGCGATGGGGTAAAATGGCAATCGTTGTTTGTTTCCAGGAGTTCCATCATGCGCATCGAAGTCCACGTACACGGCATCCTCAACCTCTGCAAGGGCGTCACCCTGATCCAGATAGAAAACGGCCTGCGCAAGTGGCTGGATTATCTGGATGTGGAAACCATCGCCGAAGCGCGCAGCATGGAACAGGATGAGCCCGGCATCGTCTTTCACCGCCCCGACCGCACTCTGGAAATATGCTGGACCGGCGAAGTCGGCAGAAATTTCGTAAACCGGTTGCAGGACGCGCTGTACGAACTCGGCCCGCTGACCGAGAGTGCTTCGCAGATCGAGATGACCTACTACTACGAAGACGGCCGCGACGAATACCAGCTTCTCTTCGTCGGCCCGAGTGCAGAATCCATCCACCTCGCGCAACGACAGCGCATGATGGAAGACGTCGCCAGCCTGCTCTCCCGCCATTTCAGCCAGGAAGATGTCGTGCAGGTCACCGACCTGGTCAACGTTCTGTTCGACCAAGACCTGGAAAAGAGCAAGAGCGCCGAGTCCGGACCCGATTTCCAGCCGTCGGGAGGAAGCCTGCTGCATTTCCGCAAAAAACACCTGCACTAGTAGTGCGTTCCATTAAAACCATTACAAATAAACCGTTCGGCCTGAGCTTGTCGAAGGCCAGTATTGGCGGGCACCCAGCGGTTCGACAAGCTCACCGCGAACGGTAACTGTTTTGCTGGAACGCACTGCTAGGATTAACGAGCGCTAAGCAGCCATTTCTCTGGAATCACGCGCTTCACGTTCCAGAAACGCCTCTCTGACGATGCCAAGGACCTCCCCGTCATCCCAGGGCTTGGTGATGTACTTGTAAATCGCGCCTTGATTGAAAGCCTCGGCGACCAGTTTCAGGTCGGTATAGCCGGACAGGACGATACGCATCACGTCGGGGTACAGCCGCTTGACCCTGCTCAGGAATTCGATGCCGCTCATTTCCGGCATCCCCTGGTCAGACAGGACCATGCCGACCCGTTGACTGGCAAGCAGCTCAAACGCTGCGGCCGGACTATGAGCAACCAGTATTTGATAACCCTCGCGGCGAAACAGTCGGGTCAAGGCAGCCGTAACATTGGGCTCATCGTCCAGTAACAACAGCGTACGCTGCCAGCTTCCCTCAGCCTGGCTATTCAGCGCCAGCTTTCGCCCACTCCGCAGCATCTGCTCGAAATCACCCGCCGGAACCGGGCGGCTGAAGAAATAACCCTGCATTTCATCGCAGCCGTGGCTGCGCAGGTACGCCATCTGACCTTCCGTCTCCACCCCCTCGGCAATGACATTCAACCCCAGGCTGTGCGCCATGGTGATAATGGCGACGACGATGGCGGCATCACTGGGGTCCCGTGTAAGCTCCCGGACGAAGGACTGATCCACTTTCAGCTTGTCGATGGCGAATTGCTTCAGGTAGCTCAGCGAAGAATAGCCGGTGCCGAAATCGTCAATCGAAATCGACGTCCCCATATCTTTCAGTTCCCGCAGAACCTTGATCACCCGATCCGCATCCTCCATTACCGCGCTTTCGGTCATCTCCAGTTCCAGGTAGCGCCCGTCGATGCCCGAATCCAGCAGCACCCCGGTCACCATCTTGACCAGATGACGCTGCCTGAACTGATGCGCCGACAGGTTCACCGCCACGGGCGGCGTCATCACTCCGGCATCCTGCCAGACCTTGACTTGGGCGCAGGCCGTCCGCATCACCCAGTCGCCAATCGGAAATATCAGGCCGGTTTCCTCCGCCAGCGGGATGAATTTTGCCGGAGAAACCAGCCCCATTTCAGGATGCTGCCAGCGGATCAATGCCTCGGCGCCGATGATCTCGCCGCTGTGCAGATTCACCTGCGGCTGGTAATAAAGCAGCAGTTCGCCGTTATCCACCGCATGGCGCAAGTGAGTCTCCAGATTCAGTCTTTCGACGGAACTGGCGTTCATATTTTCGTCGTAAAAGAGGAACTTGTTGAAGCCGTGCTTTTTAGCGCGGTACATGGCCACATCGGCATTCTTCAGCAATTCCTCACTATTGCCGCCGTCCTTGGGGTACAAGCTGATGCCGATGCTGGCGCTGGCGAACACCTCCCGACCGGAAATGCTGAAGGGTTTGGTCAGGGCATCGAG
>CAMTYG010000050.1:0-6029 GCA_947085875.1 uncultured Sulfuricella sp. | reverse complement strand
TGGGTGCCGCGCAGTTCAGGCGCGGCCTCGGCATGGATGCGGCCGAAGCTGCGCCGCTATATATCCGTAATAAAGTTGCATTGAAAACGAGCGAACGATGAGCGCCCAGTTGCAGGAAATCGTCTCTATCCGCCCCATGTGCCAGGAAGATCTCGAGGCGGTGGTTGCTATCGAATTCGAGATTTATCCTTTCCCGTGGAGCTATGGCAACTTCCGCGATTCGCTCAATGCCGGCTACAGTTGCTGGGTGTATGAGCTCAGCGGGTTTGTGATCGGCTACAGCGTGATGATGGTGGTCGTGGGCGAAGCGCATCTGCTCAACCTGGGCATTGCGCCGGATTGGCAGGGGAGGGGGCTGGGGCGGCAATTTCTTCACCAACTGATCGATCGGGCGCGTGATTATCATGCCGAAACCCTGTTGCTGGAGGTGCGCCCTTCCAATCTTGCGGCGCGTCGGCTTTATCTGAGCACCGGCTTCTCCGAAATCGCTGTACGCAAGAAATACTATCCGGCCGAAGAGGGCCGTGAGGATGCGGTTCTGATGGAGTTGTCGTTATGATGGGCAGGCGCGAGCTCTATCTTCAGGAAATGGGACTGGGGCCGGTGTGGCGTGCTCGCGGGGCGCCGGCTGATGTGCCTGGCCTGGGCGATGAAGGAGCCATGGATTGGGCCGAGCTTAAAGCCGCTGTGGCAGGCTGCACCGCCTGCGAACTTCACAAATTCCGCACCCGTACGGTGTTCGGGGTGGGCGACGAGAACGCCGACTGGCTGTTTATCGGCGAGGCGCCCGGCGAAGACGAGGACGCCCAGGGCGAACCCTTCGTCGGCCAGGCCGGCAAGCTGCTTGACAACATGCTGAAAAGCATCGAACTGAAGCGGGGCGATAACGTGTATATCGCCAACGTGGTGAAGTCACGCCCACCTGACAACCGTAATCCTCGCCCCGACGAGATCGCTGCCTGCATGCCCTACTTGCGGCGCCAGATCGAGCTGATCCAGCCGAAACTGATTATCACTCTGGGGAAGATCGCCTCCGAAGCGCTGCTTGGGCGCGAGGCAACCATCGCCAGCCTGCGCGGCAAGATGCACGCCTATCAGGGTATTCCGCTGATCGTGACCTATCATCCCGCTTATTTGCTGCGCACCCTGCAAGACAAGGCCAGGGCGTGGGAAGATTTGTGCCTGGCTAAACAGACCATGCAGGACTTGTGTTCCAAAGATTCGGCTACACTATAAGCGGTATCGCTTACTCGGGAGGTCGTTATGCGCAACTGGCTGATATCCGTTATTTTGCTGCTGTCCCTGCCCTTGAGCGGCTGCGGCTACAACACGCTGCAATCCACCGACGAGCAGATCAAGGCAAGTTGGTCCGAGGTGCTCAACCAGTACCAGCGCCGGGCCGACTTGGTGCCCAACCTGGTGAATGTGGTCAAGGGCTATGCCGCGCACGAGAAAGAGGTGCTGACTCAGGTGACCGAGGCGCGCGCCAGGGTGGGTTCGATTCAGGCGACCCCCGAGCTGATCAACGACGAGCAGGCATTCGCCAAATTCCAGCAGGTGCAGGCTCAGATGACCAGCGCGCTTTCCCGTCTGCTGGCGGTATCGGAGCGCTACCCGCAGCTCAAGGCCGATGGGGTGTTCCGCGACTTGCAGGCGCAGCTCGAGGGCACGGAAAACCGCATCACCGTCGCGCGCAACCGCTATATCAAGGCGGTGCAGGAGTACAACGTGACGGTGCGCTCCTTCCCCAGCAATCTCACAGCGATGATGTTCGGTTTCAAGACCAAGCCGAACTTCAGCGTGGAAAACGAGAAAGAAATTTCCATCGCACCCAAGGTGGATTTTGGTGCCGCGCCTGCCGTCAAGTAAAGCCTGGCTGACCAGCCTGGCCGCCGCCCTGTGGCTGCTTTGCGCGCCGTGGGCGGCGGCGGAGGTGGCGGTGCCGCCCCTGAAGGCGCGTGTCACCGATTTGACCGGGACGCTTCAGCCCGGCCAGCAGGCAGCGCTGGAGCAAACCCTGCAAGCCTTTGAAAATAGAAAAGGCAGCCAGATCGCCGTTCTGATCGTTCCGACCACCCAGCCTGAAACCATCGAGCAATACGCGATCCGCGTTGCCGACGCCTGGAAGCTCGGCCGCAAGGGGGTGGACGACGGCGTGTTGCTCCTGATCGCCAGGAACGACCGCAAGCTGCGCGTCGAGGTGGGTTATGGTCTGGAGGGGGCGATTCCCGATGCGGTGGCGAAGCGCATAGTCAGTGAAATCATCACGCCCCATTTCAAGCAGGATGACTACTCCGGCGGCATCCGGGCCGGAGTCGAGCGCATCATCAAGGTGATCGAAGGCGAGCCGTTGCCGGAGAAGAAAGCGTCGCGGCCGGAAGACGGAGACGGTAGCGGTGATTGGCTGGCCATCGGTTTCGTGCTTGTCGTCGTTCTGGGGGGCGCGATGCGCGCCCTGCTTGGCCCGCTTGTCGGCGGGCTGGTTGCCGGTTCGATTGCAGTCGTCGTCGCCTGGCTGTTGTTCGCCTCGCTGATGATGGCGCTGGTTGCCGGCATGTTCGTTTTCATCTTTACCCTCTTCGGCCGGCATGGCGGCGGCTGGTCCAGCGGTGGCGGTGGCTGGCCGGGTGGAAGAGGTGGGGGCTTTAGCGGTGGAGGCGGCGGCTTTGGCGGCGGCGGCGCCTCGGGTAGATGGTGAAAAGATGAAGATCAGACGGCTAGGCAGGCATTTGTTGACTACCCCATGGCGGCTGAGGCGGGCATTTCCTCAGCATACGATGCATGCCATAGATGCGGCGATCAGGGAGTCCGAAACCACCCATTTGGGGGAGATTCGCTTCGCCGTCGAGGCGGCGCTCGACCCCATGGCGCTGCTGCAAGGCCGCAGTGCCAGAGAGCGTGCCGTGGAGGTGTTTTCACAGCTACGGGTGTGGGATACCGAGCGCAATAATGGTGTGCTGATTTATCTTCTGCTCGCTGACCGCCGTGTGGAAATTGTCGCGGATAGAGGCATCCATCGCGATGTCGGGGCGCAGGGGTGGGAGGCGATTTGCCGGGAAATGGAGCATGCGTTCCGCCAGGGACGCTTCGAGCAGGGCGTGGTGGAGGGAATCCGTGCAGTGGCCAGCCACCTGGTACGGCATTTTCCGGCGAGCGGGATCAACGAGAACGAACTGCCGGACAAGCCGGTCGTGCTGTAAAAATCTTAGTGTCGGGTATCGTCGAGCAGTGCGACATCATCGAACTGGCGCTGATTTTCTTCGTGCCGTTTTTTCAGGTAATACATCATGCCGCTCACGAACAGTCCGAATAGTGCGATGATTGCGTAAATCGACAAATTCAGATAGATCAGCAACGCATAGAGACCGGTCATGGCGAGGATCGACAGATTTTCGTTGAAATTCTGCACCGCAATCGAATGGCCTGCGCCCATCAGGATGTGGCCGCGATGCTGCAATAGCGCGTTCATCGGCACCACAAAAAAACCTGACAGAGCGCCGATGAGAACCAGGAGCGGCACGGCAACCCACAGGTCGTGCACGAAATTGATGCTGAGAACGATCAGTCCCATGGCGATGCCCAGCGGGATCACTTTCACCGATTTGCGCATCGTGATCATTTTTGCTGCCAGTACCGCACCGATTGCGATGCCTACCGCCACCACCCCCTGTAACATGCTGGCTTTGGACAAATCCATATTCAGAGCCACCTCCGCCCATTTCAGGACGATGAATTGCAGGGTTGCGCCCGCACCCCAGAACAGTGTGGTGACGGCGAGCGACACCTGGCCCAGCTTGTCGCGCCACAGCAGCTTCAGGCAGTGGTTGAAATCGTGTATTAGATAGAGCGGATTTTTCTTCAGTATCCGGTGGTCCACGCCGGTGTTGGGGATGTACAGGTTGAATGCCGCGGCAATCAGGTAAATGCTGCCGATGATGCCGATGCTCATCTCCGGGATCGAGTCGATGCCGGAGTCGATCATCGGGAAATCGAAGTTCAGCAGGGCCTGGGCGATGTCCGCTTTGATCAGCAGTCCGCCTACCACGGTGCCAAGAATAATTGCCGTCACGGTCAGCCCTTCGATCCAGCCGTTGGCGACTACCAGCAGGCGATGCGGCAGCAGTTCAGTGAGGATGCCGTACTTGGCGGGGGAATAGGCGGCGGCGCCAAGACCGACGACCGCATAGGCAGCCAGCGGGTGCACGCCGGCAAACATCATCAGGCAGCCGATGATTTTGACGCCATTGCTGATGAGCATCACCCGGCCTTTGGGCATCGAGTCGGCAAAAGCGCCGACAAACGCGGCGAGCAGGACATAGGAAACGGTAAAAAACAGCTTGAGCAGGGGTTCGTATTCGGCCGGCGCGTGCATGTCGCGCAGGGCGAAGATGGCGACGATCAACAGGGCATTATCGGCCAGTGCGGAAAAAAACTGGGCCGACAGAATAATGTAAAAACCACGCTTCATCTGCTATTTTCGGGTAGGGTTCCGTTCGTTTTTCAGGGGCAGAGAATAAGCCCTCAACTTTATACCATGAAACCAGGTGGGGTGCCATGCGGCTAATCAAAGTTGAGGTTTGGCCTATCTTCGCGCTTCAATTTGTGATTGAATACATGATCATTAAATTTGCTTATGACCCCTTATGGCAGACCGCCGACTTCAGGTTTTTTACACTGTTGCCAAACAATTGAGCTTTACCAAGGCGGCTGAGGTACTGTTCATGACCCAGCCTGCGGTTACGTTCCAGGTCAAGCAACTGGAAGAACATTTCAATACCCGTCTGTTCGAGCGCAGCCACAGCAAGATTGCACTGACACCGGCAGGGCGTCTGGCAATGGAATACGCCGAGCGCATCCTGAACCTGACTGCGGAAATGGAAACCCGTTTGACGGAAATGACGGGTGAGGTCGGCGGCGTTCTGATGATCGGCGCCAGCACGACCATTGCGGAATATATGCTGCCGCGCATGCTGGGAGATTTCAAGGCGCGATACCCCCAAGTCCAGGCGCGGCTCACGGTGGCAAACTCGGAGACGATCGAATCCAAGGTCGCTGACCACACCCTCGATATCGGCCTGATCGAGGCGCCTTCCCATCATCCCAGCCTGAAATCAGAAGTGTGCTGCGAAGATGAACTGGTGATGATCTGTTCAGCTCAACACGAATTGTCCAAGCTTTCCTCGGCATCGGCCGAGAAGCTTGCCGTCCAGCCCTACATCAGCCGCGAGGCCGGTTCAGGCACGCGCGAGGTGGTTGACGACTACTTCAAGCACGCCGGCATCTCGCCGGATGACCTGAATATCGCGATGGAACTGGGCAGCCCGGAAGCGATCAAGGGGGCGGTTGAGGCGGGGCTGGGCATTGCGATTGTTTCGCGCGCCACCATCCTCAAGGAGGTCAAGCTCGGCGATCTGGTCGCCGTGCCATTGGAGCCGCGCCTGATCCGGCCGCTGTCGGTGGTTTATGCCACGGAAAAATTCCGCTCCAAATTGTTGCAGTCCTTCCTGGACTTCACGACCGCAGCACTGAAGTGAAACCTGAAGAGAAGAAACTGCTGCGCCTGCTGGAGACGCTTTCCTCGGAGCAGCAGGATACCGTGTTCGCCTTTGTCGAATTTCTTGCCGCCCGTAACCTGGCTGTCGATGTTGCCGCTCCTCAGGAACCTCTGGCCATTCCACGTCCTGCTGAAGAATCCGTGGTCAAGGCGATCAAGCGTCTGCGGGAAACCTACCCGATGCTGAATCCTGACAAGCTGCTGCACGAAACTTCAGGTTTCATGATGAAGCACGTCATGCACGGCAAACCGTCCGTCGAGGTGATCGACGAACTGGAAGCCTTGTTTGCAAGGCATTATGAGTCGCACAAAAACAGCATGAGCTGATTGCAGCGGGTGCGATTCAAACTGATGTGAAATGCAGTCATGTAGGTTGGGTTGAGCGGCCTTATCGCGAAACCCACCAGAAGTAGGCGCCTCTAGGCGACAAACCTGAACAACAAAACCTGTTCTTGAAGTTTGGGTTTGTTGGGTT